>NZ_JBEZJI010000001.1:0-410036 GCF_040649435.1 Actinomadura sp. NPDC048955 | reverse complement strand
CTCATCCACCTCCGCCGCGAAAGGAGCGATCTTGGCCTCGGCCAGCTCACGCACCGAACGCCGCAACAGCTCGTGCTCCTCCGACGGCGCGTACGCGGGAAAATCGCTCATCGTTCCTCCAGGATGCCGGGGCCGCGGGCCGATATTTTGACGGCCAATATTTGGACGCCAAATTAAGCGAGCGGGCGGACGCCGTCAAGGCGCTCCCTGGTGGTCACAGGTGGCGCAGCAGCAGGGCGAGCGCCGGATTGTCGTTGCCGCGCCGCCAGGCCAGGCTCAGCTCCACGGGGGCGGGATCGGGCAGGTCCACGGGGCGGAACACCACCCCCGCGTAGCGCAGCCGGGCCGCCGCCGCTGGCACGAGCGCGAGCCCCCAGCCGCAGCTGACCAGCGCGAGGATGCTGTGCACCTGGCTGAGGTACTGCGCGTACACGGGCGAGACTCGGGCCTGCCGGAACAGGCTGACCAGCAGTTCGTGGAAGTAGCGGGCCTCGACGGGCGAGTACATGAGGAACCGCCGCCCGTCGAGGTCGGCGAGCGAGACCGGGCCGTCCCCCTCCGCCAAAGGATGGCCGTGCGGGACTGCGGCGAGCAGGGACTCGCGGTCGGCGGGGCGATCCTCCAGGTCGGGGTCGCTCACCGGGGGGCGGACGAGCCCGAGGTCCAGACCGCCCTCGGCGAGGGCGCGCACCTGGTCGCGGGTCACCATCTCCCGCAGCACGATCTCCACGTCCGGCAGCGCCGCGCGGGCGGCCTCCAGCACCCGGCCGAGCGTGGCGTGGGCGCTCGCGGCGGTGAAGCCGAGGATGATCGTCCCCGCCTCCCCCGCCGACACCTGCCGGACGGACATCGCGGCGTGGTCGGCCTGCTGGAGCAGCCGGCGGGCCTCGACGAGGAACGCGCGCCCGGCGGGGGTGAGGCGCACCGAGCGGTTCGTCCGGTCGAACAGCCGCACCTTCAGCTCGTTCTCCAGCAGCTGGATCTGGCGGCTGAGCGGCGGCTGCGTCATGCGCAGGCGCCGGGCGGCGCGGCCGAAGTGCAGTTCCTCGGCGACGGCCACGAAGTTCGCGAGCTGGGTGAGCGTGAACATCGATTCGCTTCGGGTATCAGTGGATGCGTTTTCTGTGTTGGACCTGGATCGATCGACCATCCTAGCCTCGGGGCATGAAGCAGACCGCGCCCGACGAGATCGCCCGGCGGCTCGGGTCCGGGCTCCTGTCGTTCCCCGTCACCCACTTCCGCGACGACCTGTCGTTCGACGAGGACGCCTACCGCGAGAACATCGCCCGCCTCGGCGGGTACGACGTGGCGGGCCTGTTCGCGGCGGGCGGGACGGGCGAGTTCTTCTCACTGACGCCGGACGAGGTCGGCCGGGTCGTGCGCGCGGCGGTCGCGGAGGCGCCGGACGGCGTCCCGGTGGTCGCGCCCGCCGGGTACGGGACGGCGCAGGCCGTGCGGATGGCCGAGGACGCCGAGCGCGCGGGCGCCGACGGGGTGCTGCTGTTCCCGCCCTACCTCACCGAGGCCCCGCAGGAGGGCCTGGCGGCGCACGTCCGGGCGGTGTGCCGGGCCACCCGCCTCGGCGTGACGGTCTACAGCCGCGCCAACGCCGTCTACCAGGACGCGACGATCGCCGACCTGGCCGACGCGTGCCCGAACCTCGTCGGCTTCAAGGACGGCGTCGGCGATCTGGAGCTGATGACGCGGATCCGGTCCCGCCTCGGCGACCGCCTCGTCTACGTCGGCGGGCTGCCGACCGCCGAGACGTTCGCCCTCCCCTACCGGGAGATGGGCGTCACGACGTACTCGTCGGCGATCTTCAACTTCGCCCCGGAGTTCGCGCTCGCCTTCCACGCCGCCGTCCTCGCCGGCGACCGGGACGGGGTCCACCGGCGGCTGGCGGAGTTCGTCCTGCCGTACTGCGAGATCCGCAACCGCCGCAAGGGATACGCGGTGAGCATCGTCAAGGCCGGCATGCGGGTCACCGGACGGCCCGCCGGCCCCGTCCGCCCGCCGCTGACGGACCTGACCGGGGACGAGACGGCACGGCTCGCGGAACTCGTGAAGCGGGTGCGCTGAGATGGCGGGCGCCGCGGCCGGCGAGGCGGTCCGCGACCGGATCGCCTGGATCGAGCTGTCGTCGGTCACGCTGCCGCTCGCCGCGCCCGTCAGCGACGCGAAGGTGCTCACCGGGCGGCAGCGGCCGATGACCGAGGTGGTGTTCCTGTTCGCCGAGATCGGCACCGAGCAGGGCCACGAGGGCGTCGGGTTCGGGTACTCCAAGCGCGCGGGCGGCCCCGGCCAGTTCGCGCACGCCGCCGAGATCGCCCCCGCCGCCGTCGGCGAGGATCCGAGCGACATCGGCAGGATCGGGACGAAGCTGGCATGGGCGGGGGCGTCGGCCGGGCGCGGCGGCCTCGCCGGGCAGGCGATCGCCGCCATCGACATCGCGCTGTGGGACCTGAAGGCCAGGCGCGCGGGCCTGCCGCTCGCCAAGCTCCTCGGCGCGCACCGCGACTCCGTGCGCTGCTACGACACCACGGGCGGGTTCCTCGGCGCACCGCTGGAGGAGGTGCTCGACAACGCGGCCGCCTCCGCGGGGGCCGGGATCGGCGGCGTCAAGATCAAGGTCGGGCATCCCGACCACGCCGAGGACCTGCGCCGCGTCGCGGCCGTCCGGGAGCGGCTCGGCGACGGGTTCCCGCTCATGGTGGACGCCAACCAGCAGTGGGACCGGCCGGCCGCGCGCCGGATGGGGCGCGCGCTGGAGGAGTTCGGCCTCACCTGGATCGAGGAGCCCCTGGACGCCCACGACGCCGAGGGGCACGCCGCGCTGGTGCGGGCGCTCGACACCCCCGTCGCGAGCGGGGAGATGCTGACCAGCGTGGCCGAGCACCGCGAGCTCATCGACCGGGGCGCCGTCGACGTCCTGCAGCCGGACGCCCCGCGCATCGGCGGCATCACCGGCTTCCTGAAGGTCGCCGCGCTCGCCGAGCACCGGCACCTGGCGCTCGCGCCGCACTTCGCGATGGAGATCCATCTGCATCTGGCGGCCGCGTACCCGTCCGAGCCGTGGGTGGAGCACTTCGACTGGCTCGGCCCGCTGTTCGAGGAACGGCTCACCATCGAGGGCGGGCGGATGCACGTCCCGTCCCGTCCCGGTCTCGGCATCACGCTCAGCGAGCGGGCCCGCGCCTGGACGACGCGGCGGGCCCTCGCCGGCGCCCGGCCCTGACCGGGCGCCGGAGGAGCTGCTGGAGCAGGGGTCGAACCTGCATGACGTGATCCAGAATCACGCATCCTGCCCTTGGATGATCCAGCACGGGTGCCCGCCGGCGGGCGGTGGCGTCCGCCCGCCGTGGGCACGGGGAGGACCGGCCGGGGGTCGTTACTCCCGCCGGTCCAGTCCAGAGCCGCACCCGGGAATCGAACCCGGTTCTGCTGGGTGGAGACCAGCCGCCTCACCATTCAGGCCTGTGCGGCGCGCGGAGCAGAAAAGGCTCCGCCCGGTGGCCGTTCAAGGCCGTGGATCGGGCCGGACTCGAACCGGCATCCTCCCGCTTGCAAGGCGGGCGCTCTCCCCATTGAGCTACTGACCCCTGATAAAAGAGAAAGGCCGCCGGGATCTCTCCCTGACGGCCTCCGGCGGAGCCTGACGGCTCTATCCGGAGGCGTTTCCGGCAAGGGCGAAGCCCTGACCGGCCCCGAACCCGAGGGGCTGTCGGGCCTGCCGCCTGATGGTCGTGACCATGGCCTTCGCCGCCTCCCGTCCGCTTCCGACCTTTTCCATGCCCCTATGGTGCGGGACGCCGCTCGGGCACGCAACGCCTTTTCCATGCGAACGCCCCGGGCCGTTCGGGGAGAATCGGCCCGGGGCGAGTCGGATGTGCGTCACGCCGCCCCGCGGCGGCTGCGGCCGCGGCCGGGGGTCAGCAACCGCCCCAGAACGCGGAACGGCAGGGTCACGACGCTGATGATCGTCCCGACAATGGCGCTGATCGCTGCGCTGATGCGGCGCATCTGGCTTCACTCCTTCGGCTCGGTCCTGACCGACCGATACCCGCCTGTGGAGTTTTACACCGGCTTTGCCCCGGCAATGACGGTGGCGGAGAACTCCTCGGACGTGGCGACCGCGGGAGCGAGGCCGCCGGCCTCCACGGCGGCGACGGCGGCGGCGGCCTGCCGCTCGCTCGTCTCGAACAGCAGGCGGCCGCCCGGGGCGAGCCAGCGCGACGCCTCGGCGGTGACGCGGCGCAGCACGTCGAGACCGTCCGGCCCGCCGTCGAGCGACGAGCGCGGCTCGTGGTCGCGCGCCTCCGCCGGCATCAGGGCGATGTCCCCGGTCGGGACGTAAGGGACGTTGGCCAGCAGGACGTCGACCCGTCCGCGCAGCTCGCCCGGGACGGCGTCGAAGAGGTCGCCCTCGTGGGCCGTGCCGCCGTACGGCGCGATGTTGCCGCGGGCGCAGCGCACCGCCGCGGGTTCGATGTCGGCGGCGTGCAGGACGCACTCGCCCGCGCCGGAGGCGAGCGCGGCCCCGAGCGCGCCCGACCCGCAGCACAGGTCGAGGATCACGGGGCGGGGAGGCGCGAGGGCGTGGGCCCTCCGGACGAGGAACTCGGTGCGGGGCCGGGGCACGAAGACCCCGGGGCCGACGGCGATCCGCAGCCCGCAGAACATCGCCCAGCCGAGGACGTGTTCGAGCGGCTCGCCGGCCGCGCGGCGCTCCACCATGGCGGCGGCGTCGCCGGGGGCGGGGGCGGTGGAGAGGATGAGGCGCGCCTCGTCCTCGGCGAACACGCAGCCGGCTGCGCGGAGCCTGGAGACGATGGCGGGCTCGGTGAGGGGTGCTGTCATAGGAGTCCGCAACTGTATCCGGCACCGTGGCCTCCCGCGTGTCCCCGGCATGGCCGGCCGGGCGCGACAATGGAGCGTCGTCCAGAAGCCGGGGGTCGTGGGTGTCGGACAGATCGGACCTGAGGGCCGACTGCGCCAGCTGTTTCGGGCTGTGCTGTGTGGCGCTGCCGTTCGCCCGGTCCACCGACTTCGCTGTGGACAAGGACGCGGGCGAGCCCTGCCGCAACCTCCTGGCCGACTTCCGCTGCGGCATCCACGCCGACCTCCGGCGGCGCGGCTTCCCGGGCTGCACGGTGTTCGACTGCTTCGGCGCCGGTCAGAAGGTGTCGCAGGAGACCTTCTCCGGCCGGGACTGGCGCGGGGACCCGGAGGTCGCGCGCCGCATGTTCGCGGTGTTCCCCGTCATGCGGCAGCTCCACGAACTGCTCTGGTACCTGGACCAGGCCGCGGCGCTGCCGTCCTCCGGCCCGATCCTCGATGAGCTGCGGCGGGCGTCCGGCGAGGTCGACCGCCTCACCGGAGGCGACCCCGGCGAAATCGCCGAGGTGGACGTCCGGGCCGTCCGGGAGAGGGTGAACGGCCTGCTGCCGCGGGCGGGCGAGCTCGCCAGGGCCGGTGTCCCCGGGCGGCGGAAGAACCGGCGGGGCGCAGATCTGATGGGTGCGAGGCTCAGGCGCGCCGACCTGCGCGGCGCCGACCTGCGCGGCGCGTACCTGATCGCCGCCGACCTGCGGGACGCGGACCTGCGGGTCGCGGACCTGACCGGGGCGGACCTGCGGGACGCCGACCTGCGCGGCGCCGACCTCACCGGGTGCCTCTTCCTGACCCAGGCGCAGCTCGACTCGGCGCGCGGTGACGCGGCGACGCGGCTGCCGGCGGCCCTCGCACGGCCCGAGCACTGGACGACTCCCGCGGCCTGATCTTGTTTAGCCGCCCGGTCAAGGGGCATTTTCGCCTGTCAAAGGGCATTTCCGCAGCGCACGTCGTCGGGGGGTCGCGTGGTGCGGGTCAGATGGTGGGGTACGGGAGCCGTGGCGCTCGTGCTGCTGGTCCTCGGCGGCGGGCTTCCCCTGCTCGACCGCGCCCTCGGGCCCCGCGGGCAGCCGCTGGCGCCGGGCACGGTGGTGTCGGTCGGGACGGAGCGCGGCGGGGCCCGTCCGGTGACGTTCTCGGTCACCTCCCCCGGCTGGGTCCTGAACCGGGGCGCCACCTCCCTCGCCAGCAGCGCCGAACTGTTCAGCGGCGACGTGGTCTTCGACCTCAGCGTGGTGGTGCCGCTGGGATCGGCGGACGCGCGGGCGCTGTGGGGCGGCCTTGGGCGGATCGTCGCCGCGGGCGGTCGCACGCGCCTCGGGACGGGGCCCGTCCCGCTCACGACCACGCAGGGCCTGACCGGGCTGACGGGACGGCTCGCCGGGCGTGAGCGCGTCGGCACGGCGGCCGTCTTCGCCAAGGGGACGCTCGGCGCGGCCGTCACGGCGACGGGCCCGCCGCAGGCCTTCGGTGACGCCGCCCCGCAGGTCGAGGCGATGGTGCGGACGATCAGGATCGCGGCGCCATGGGAATGACCCGCGGCGGTCCGGCGCGCCGTCCCGCGTTCTGGCTGTGGGCGGCGGCGTGCCTGCTCGGCGTCTGGATCGCGTTGCGCGGGATCGGCACGCACGTCTCGGCGTTCCCCGGCGGGGCGGTCGCCGGGGCCGTGCTGCTCGCGCCGGCGCTGGCCGGCGGCGTGTGGCTGCTGCGGCGGCTGCACCCCGTCCGCTCGCCGCCGCTCGGCTACGCGCTGGTCGCGGTGGCGTGGGGCGGGCTGGCCGCGTTCGGGACGGCGCTGCCCGCCAACGCGGCGTTCCAGGCGATCGTCGGGAAGACGGCGGGCCCGGGCTTCAACGCGGCGTGGGGCGCGTCGATCGCCGCGCCGGTGAACGAGGAGATCCTGAAGCTGCTCGGCGTCGCGACGCTGGCGCTGATGGCGCCGGCCGCGGTCCGCGGGCCGCTCGACGGCTGGGGCTACGGCGCGCTGGCGGGGCTGGGCTTCCAGTTCGCGGAGAACTTCCTGTACGTCCTGAACACGATCGTCCTGACGGGCGCCACGCACGACGCGAACGCGGCGTTCTTCTCGTTCGGCACCCGGGTGGTCTGCGGGGCGTGGTGGAGCCACTGGGCGATGACCGCGGTCGGCGGCGCGGGCCTCGGCCTCCTGATCGGGCGGGCCTCGAGGGCGCATCTGGCCGTCGCGATGGGCGCGTTCGTCCTGGCGATGGCGCTGCACTCGTGGTGGGACGCCCCCGTCCTGTCCGGGCTGGTCCTGATGCCGGTGAAGGGCGCGCCGATCCTGCTGGCGGCGGTCGTCGCCTACCGCCTGGCCAGGCGCCGCTACCTCTCGCATTTCCGGCGCACGGTGCACGCGGAGACGAGGGACGGCGTCCTCGTGCCGGGTGAGGGCCACGTGCTCGCGTTCCGCAAGTGGCGCAGGAAGGAGCAGTGGGGAGTGCCGGCCGGGGAGTCGCGCCGGCTGCTCGATCGGCTCCGGGCCGCCGAACTCGCCCTCATCGAGGACGGGCTCGGCGGCCTGGAACCGGACCCGCTGGCCGCCGAGCGGCTGCGCACCGACATCCGCGCCCTGCGGGGCGACCTCAAGGCGTCCGGCGCGAACGTGCGCGTGGCGTAGCGGCCAGGACGCAGGCGCACACGGCCGCGCAGACGCCGGCGGCGATGAACAGCGCCCGGGCGGGGTCGCGGGAGCCGTCCCCGGCTCCGACCGGCGCGAACGTGCCCATGATCGCGACACCGAGCGTGGCGCCGAGCTGGCGGACGGCGTTCAGCACGCCGCCCGCCGCGCCCGCGGTGCCCTCGGGCGCCGCGGCGACGACCATCGTCGCGAGCGCGGGCAGCGCGAACGACACGCCGAAGCCGGTGCACAGCAGGCCCGCGACGAGCGGCGGATAGGACGCGCCGTCCAGCAGCACGGCGCCGAACAGCGCTCCCCCGGCGGTCAGCAGCCCCAGGCCCGCCAGGACGGGGCGGCGCGGGCCGGTCCGCGCGACGATGCGCCCGGTGAGCAGCGGGTTGAACGCGAACGGCAGGGTCATCGGCAGGAACGCCAGGCCGGTCTGGAGCGGCGTCAGCCCGAGGGTCTGCCGGAACACCAGCGGCAGCACGAAGAGCACGCCGGTCATGACGAAGTTGACGGCGGCGCCGGCGGCCAGGGCGGCGGGCATCCCGGGCGCCCGGAGCACCGCCGGGACCAGGACCGGCGCCTCGCTCCCGCGCTCGCGGACCGCGAACGCGGCGCCGGCCGCGACCGCTCCGGCCGCCGAGACGGCCGCGTGCGCGCCCGGCCCGTCTCCCAGGGCGATCAGGGCGTCGGTCAGCAGTCCGAGCGCGGCGCAGGCGAGGAGCTGCGCCGCCGGGTCGAGGCGGCGGGTCCCGCGCGGGCAGTGCACGGACCGTCCCGCCGCGAGCGCGAGGACGGCGGCGGCGAGCGGGACGTTGACCAGGAAGATCGCGCGCCAGCCGGCGAGGCCGACCAGCGCGCCGCCCGCGACGGGTCCGGCGGCGAGGGCGGCGCCGCTGGTCGCCGCCCAGGTCGCCACGGCCCGGGCGCGCTCGGCGGGCGCCGGGTACAGGCGGGCGATCATCGCCATGGAGGCGGGCACGCAGGCCGCGGCGGCGGCGCCGAGGACGGCGCGCAGCGCGACGAGCGTCCACAGGTCAGGCGCCGCGGCGCACAGCAGCGACCCGGCGCCGAAGGCCGCGACGCCCGCGCGGAAGACGCGGTGCGCGCCGTACCGGTCGGCGACGGCGCCCGCCGACAGCAGCAGCGCGCCGAACACGACGGTGTAGCCGGTGACGGCCCACTGCAGGCCCGCGACCGTCCCGTGCAGGGAGTCGGCCAGGTCGGGTTCGGCCACCGACAGGACGGTCGTGTCGAGCAGCACCATGAAGTAGCCGAGTGAGATGCCGAACAGGGCGGGGCCGCGCCGCCCGGAGGGCGCGGCCGTCGCGGGTGAGAGAACCGGGTTCATGGCGCCCCAGTCTGGGAATCCGCGCGGCAGGGCTCCACCGGCCGGCCCGCACGCGGCGTTCGGAATATCCGAACGGAAGGGCCGGGTTGCCACCGGCATGGAACTGCGCCAGCTGCGGACGTTCGAGGCCGTCGTCGCCCACCGGACCGTCACCGACGCCGCCAACGCCCTCGGGCTCGCGCCGTCGTCGGTGTCGGAGCAGATCCGCGCGCTGGAGGCGTCGCTGGGCGTCCCGCTGTTCCACCGCGACCCCAAGGGCATGCGGCCGACCGAGGCGGGCGAGCGGATGCGCGGGTGGGCGCGGCGCCTGCTGCGGCAGGCCGAGCAGGCCCGCCGCGAGGTGGCCGCGGAGCGGCCGGTGCTGCGGCTCGGCGCGCTGGAGTCGATCGCCGCCGCGCACGTCCCCGCCGTCCTGTCCAGGCTGGCCGAGCGGCGGCCGGGGCTGCGGGTCGAGGTCCGGTCGGACGCGGCCCGCGACCAGCTCCTGGACGCGGTCGCCGCCGGGGACCTGGAGGCCGCGCTGCTGCTGGACGCCGGCGAGGGCGTGGGCGGGCTCGGCTTCGCGCCGCCGCCGGCGCCGCTGGACTTCGTGGACGTGGAGCCGGTGCCGCTCGCCCTCGTCGCCGCGCCGGACCACCGGCTCGCGGGAGCGCCCAGCCTGGCCGCCGGCGACCTGCGCGGCGAGAGGCTGCTGGTCAACGTGCCGGCGTGCTCGTTCTGGATGGCCGGTGAGCGGCTCCTCGGCTCCGCCGTCGAGCGGGTGCGGGCGGGCAGCGTCACCGTGATGGCGTCCTGGGCCGAGCAGGGCCTCGGCATCGCGCTGCTCCCCGAGTTCGCCGTCCGCGACCGGCTGGCGGCCGGAACCCTCGCCCGGCTCGCGTTCGACGCCCCCGGCCTCGAACTTCGCCTCGTCTGGCGGGCCGACCGGGAGGGCGTCCCCGGCATGCGGGAGGTCCTGTACGCGGCCGTCGCCTGACCGTTCCGCACCGCCGCCGCGCGGCGTTTGCCCCCACCCGCCCCGGGTAGCCGCCCAGGGGGGAGATCATTGTTCGGCCGGGGAGAACGCTATGGCAGGACGGAACGGGAGCGGAACCGCGAAGGCCGAGCGGGCGCAGAAGCTGTTCTGGGGGGTCAACGACCGGCTCGGGTCCGCCGGGTTCCTGGACAAGAACATCCGCAAGGCGTTCCCCAAGCACTGGTCGTTCCTGCTCGGCGAGATCGCGCTCTACTCGTTCGTCGTCCTCGTGCTCACCGGCGTCTACCTGACGCTGTTCTTCCACCCGAGCGGGGCGGACACGGTCTACGACGGCTCGTACGCCCCGCTGAAGGGCGTCACGGTCAGCGAGGCGTACGCCTCCACCCTGCACCTGTCGTTCGACGTGCGGGGCGGCCTGCTGATGCGGCAGATCCACCACTGGGCGGCGAACGTCTTCGTCGCGGCGATCTGCGTGCACCTGCTGCGGATCTTCTTCACCGGCGCGTTCCGCAAGCCGCGCGAGATCAACTGGGTGATCGGCACGACGCTGTTCGTGCTGGCCGTCGCCGAAGGGTTCGCCGGGTACTCGCTGCCGGACGACCTGCTGTCGGGCACCGGCCTGCGGATCTTCCAGGGCATCCTGCTCTCGGTCCCGCTCGCGGGGACCTACGCGGCCCTGTGGGCCTTCGGCGGGGAGTTCCCCTCCGCCGCGGAGTTCATCCCGCGGCTGTTCACCGTGCACATCCTGATCGTCCCCGGGATCCTGCTGGCCCTCATCACCGCGCACCTGATGATCCTCTGGCACCAGACCCACACGATCTTTCCGGGCCGGGGGCGGCGGGAGCGGGCGGTGACCGGGGAGCCGACCTTCCCGCACTTCGCCACGCAGAGCACGGCCTACTTCCTCTTCACGTTCGGCGTGCTGGCCGGGCTGGCGGCGTTCTTCCAGATCAACCCGGTCTGGCTGTACGGCCCCTACGACCCTGACCAGGTGTCGTTCGGCTCCCAGCCCGACTGGTACGTCGGGTTCCTCGAAGGCTCGCTGCGCATCATGCCGCGCCTGTCCACGACCGTCGCGGGGCACACCGTCTCCTGGAACGTGCTGGTCCCGGCCGTCATCCTGCCCGGGGTGTTCTTCACGCTCATCGGCCTGTACCCGTTCGTGGAGCGCTGGGCCACGGGGGACGAGCGCCTGCACCACCTGCTGGACCGGCCGCGCAACGCCGCGACGAGGACCGCGATCGGCGCCGCCGCCGTCGCCTGGTACGGCGGCCTGCTGGCGGCCGGCGGCAACGACTACATCTCCGCGACCTTCAAGATCCCGCTGTTCTGGACGACCTGGTTCTTCCGCGCCGGGTTCTTCGTCTTCCCGATCGCGGCCTTCGTCATCACCCGCCGGATCTGCCTGAGCCTGCAGCGCCGCGACCTGCGGACGCGCGAGGAGGGCGTGGAGAGCGGGCTGATCTCGCTGACCCCGGACGGGGGGTTCCGGGAGCGGCGCGAGCAGCCGTCCGAGGAGGCGGAGGCGGTGATGGAGGCCCGGCGGCCGGGCGAACTGGTCGCGCCCTACCCGCACCACCTGATCCCGCTGCCGACGCCCGACCGGGCCCACACGCAGGTCCGGACCCGCGTCAACCGCTTCTATCTCAACTACCAGGCGGAGTCGCACGGCGGCGGCCAGGGCGATCTGCGGAAGGGTTCCGGGGAGAACGGCCAGGGCGAGTGACCGGCGCCCGTCAGCCGGACGACGCCGGCGGCGGCAGCGCCGGCTCGGCCTCCTGCGGCGGCTCCTTCGGCGGGTAGTGCAGGTCGAACGCCGGGCGCGAGGAGCGGATGCGCGGCATCGACGTGAAGTTGTGGCGGGGCGGCGGGCAGGAGGTCGCCCACTCCAGCGAGCCGCCGGCGCCCCAGGGGTCGTCGGTCTCGACGCGCTCGGCGTGCCGCCAGGACCACAGCACGTTCCACAGGAACGCGAACGTCGAGGCGCCCAGGACGAACGAGCCGATCGAGGAGACGAGGTTCAGCGTCGCGAACTGGTCGGCGTAGTCGGCGTAGCGGCGCGGCATGCCCTCGGCGCCCAGCCAGTGCTGGACGAGGAAGGTGGTGTGGAAGCCGACGAACAGCGTCCAGAAGTGGATCTTCCCCCAGGTCTCGTTCAGCTTCCGCCCGGTCATCTTCGGCCACCAGAAGTAGAACCCGCCGAACATCGCGAACACCACGGTCCCGAACAGCACGTAGTGAAGGTGGGCGACGACGAAGAAGGAGTCGGTGAGGTGGAAGTCCATCGGGGGCGAGGCGAGGATGACCCCCGTCAGGCCGCCGAACAGGAACGTCACCAGGAACCCGAGCGCGAACAGCATGGGGGTCTCGAAGGTCAGGTGCCCCTTCCAGAGCGTCCCGACCCAGTTGAAGAACTTCAGGCCGGTCGGCACGGCGATCATGAAGGAGGTGATGGAGAAGAACGGCAGCAGCACGCCGCCGGTGGCGAACATGTGGTGCGCCCAGACCGTCATCGACAGCCCGGTGATCGCGATGGTGGCGCCGACCATGCCGAGGTAGCCGAACAGCGGCTTGCGGCTGAACACCGGGATGATCTCGGTGATGATGCCGAAGAACGGCAGCGCCGCGATGTAGACCTCGGGATGGCCGAAGAACCAGAACAGGTGCTGCCAGAGCAGCGCGCCGCCGTTGGAGGGGTCGTAGATGTGGGCGCCCAGCCTGCGGTCGGCCTCCAGCGCGAACAGGGCCGCGGTCAGCACCGGGAAGGCGATGAGCACCATCAGGCTGGTCAGCAGCACGTTCCAGGTGAAGATCGGCAGCCGGAACATCACCATGCCCGGGGCGCGCATCGCGATGATCGTGGCGATCATGTTCACCGAGGTCAGGATCGTCCCGGCGCCGGACAGGATCAGTCCCATGGCCCACATGTCGCCGCCCTGGTTCGGCGTGTAGGCCTGGGTGGACAGGGGCGTGTAGGCGAACCAGCCGAACGCGGGGGCGCCGCCCGGCATGACGAACGAGGCCAGCACCATGAGCGCGCCGAACAGGAACAGGTAGTAGGTGAGCGCGTTCATCCGCGGGAAGGCGACGTCCGGCGCCCCGATCTGCAGCGGGACGAGCACGTTGGCGAACCCGGCGAACAGCGGGGTGGCGAACAGCAGCATCATGATCGTGCCGTGGATGGTGAACATCTCGTTGTAGGTGTGGTTGCTCACCACCTGCTTGCCGGGCTCCAGCAGCTCGGCCCGCATCACCATCGCCATCAGCCCGGCGGCCAGGAACATCGCGAACGACGTCCCGAGATAGAGGTAACCGACCATCTTGTGGTCGGTCGTCGCCAATACATGGCCGATTCTCGTTCCCTTGCGATGCCGCGCGAGCGCGTCGGCGACGCTGGTGTCCTGCCGCCCCTGCACGGTCGTCATCCCAGCTCTCCCCCACGTCCGCCCCCATTCGGCCATTAGCCGCGCACGCCGGTTTCAAACGCGGCGAGCAGGGCCGCGAAGCGGTGGACCGGCGATCACGCGAGGGATGAAGTGGGGAACTTCGGGAAAGCGGCCCAGAAAGGCACAGCCGAAGGAGCTCCCCGTGCGAAACGAGAATCTCAGCCCCCGGGCCCGCGAGCCCGACGAACCCTCGCGTGTCCGGGCCACCGTCGAGGGGCGGGCCGGTGTCGCGGCCGCCCGCGACGAGGCCGCCCACGCGCTCGACCAGCTGGACACCGCGCGCAGAAGGACGGCGCGGGCGCGCCGCGAGACCGGCGCCGGCGCGCCGCCGCCCGCGCAGGAGCAGCGGCTCGCGGAAGCCGCGCACGCGCTGGCGGAGGCCGCGCGCGAACTCGCCCGTGCCGTCCGCGACTGCGGAACGCGGCCCGCCCCCGCCGCAAAAGCGGCCTCCCCGGAGCGGACAGGGCGGCAGACCGCCGCCGGGCCGCTCGTGACGCTCGACCTGGCCCACCGCCTCGGGCCCGGCTGGCGGCTGTACCAGTTCACGACCGCCGACCGGGACGCCCACCGCTGGCATCTTCGGCACGACGGGCACGCCGCCGGGACCGTGACGCACGTCCTGAACCTGCGCGGCCGCCGGACGGGCTGGGAGGCCTATGACGCCCGCGGATTCCGGCTGCGCCCGGAACCGGGGCCGGACGCGTACCCGCCCGCCGCGCCCCGCCTGTGGTCGACCAGGACGGCGGCGGTGCGCGCCACCGCGCGGGCCCACCGCTGCCCCTGACCACCGGAGCGGACGTTTCGCCCCAGTCGCCCGGGTAGGGCCGCCTGGGACGGAGCCCGTCCGACCGGAGGAGCACGATGAAGGCTGTCACCTGGCACGGCAAGCGCGACGTCCGCGTCGAGGAGGTCCCCGACCCGAAGATCAAGGAGCCGAACGACGCGGTCATCCGGGTCACCTCGTCCGGCATCTGCGGCTCGGACCTGCACCTGTACGAGGTGCTCGGGCCGTTCATGAGCGAGGGCGACGTCCTCGGCCACGAGCCGATCGGCGTCGTCGAGGAGACCGGGCCGGACGTCACGCACGTCAAGCCCGGTGACCGCGTGGTCATCCCGTTCAACATCTCGTGCGGGCACTGCCACATGTGCGGCCTCGGGCTGTTCGCCCAGTGCGAGACGACGCAGGTCCGCGAGCAGGGCACGGGCGCGGCACTGTTCGGCTACACGCGGCTGTACGGGCAGGTGCCGGGCGGCCAGGCCGAGTACCTGCGGGTCCCGCAGGCCCAGTTCGGGCCGATCAAGGTGCCGGAGGGGCCACCGGACGAGCGTTACGTCTACCTGTCGGACGTGCTCCCCACGTCCTGGCAGGCGGTGGCCTTCGCCGACATCCCCGAGGGCGGTTCGGTCACCGTGCTGGGGCTCGGCCCGATCGGGCAGATGTCGGCCCGGGTGGCCCGCCATCTCGGCCACCGAGTGATCGCGGTCGACCTCGTCCCGGAGCGGCTGGAGATGGCCCGCCGGCACGGCGTCGAAGTGATCGACGCCTCCGACGCCGACGACGTCCCGGACGCGGTCCGGCAGCTCACCGGCGGGCGCGGCACCGACTCGGTGATCGACGCGGTCGGCATGGAGGCGCACGGCTCCCCCGGCGCCAAGCTCGCGCAGACCCTCACCGGGCTCATGCCGGGCAACGCCGCCGCGCCGCTGATGACGCGCGTCGGGGTGGACCGGCTCGCGGCGCTCACCACGGCCATCGAGGTGGTGCGCCGGAGCGGGACGATCTCCCTCAGCGGCGTGTACGGGGGCATGACGGACCCGCTGCCGATGATGCAGATGTTCGACAAGGGCATCACCCTGCGGATGGGCCAGGCCCACGTCAAGCGCTGGATCGACGACCTGATGCCGCTCGTCGCCGACGACGCCGACCCGCTCGGCGTGATGGACCTCGCCACGCACCGCTGGCCGCTGGAGAAGGCGCCGCAGGCCTACGAGATGTTCCAGAAGAAGCAGGACGGCGCCATCAAGGTGCTGCTGCAGCCGGGCACGTGACGCCGCCCGCGAGGTGATCGCGGGCCGGGGCCTAGGCTTTCCGGCACGTCTTCGGGCGTGCCGATGACCGAGGCTCTGGAGGTGGACCCGATGCACCCGTTCCGCGCCGCCATCGAGGAGGGCGACCTGGACGCCCTCCCGGCGCTGCTGGCCGAGGACGTGACGTTCCTCAGCCCGGTGGCGTTCGCGCCGTACGAGGGGCGGGCGACGGCCACCGCGATCCTGCGCGCGGTGACCCGGGTCTTCACCGACTTCCGCTACGTCCGCGAGATCGGCGGCGGCCGCGACCACGCGCTGGTCTTCAAGGCGCGCGTCGGCGACCGCGAGGTGCACGGCTGCGACTTCCTGCACCACGACGACGCCGGGCTCATCGACGAGTTCTGCGTCATGGTCCGGCCGCTGTCGGGGGCGCAGGCGCTGGCGGACGCGATGGCGGTGCAGTTCGAGACCGTCAGGCGCGAGATGGGTCTCGCCTGACGCCCCGGCTCCCGCCGGGCCTTCCAGAGCTCCACGGTGCCTCCTTCAGGCGCTCAGCGGCGGCGAGTCCTCGGCGCGGCGGCCTTCGCGCTCCAGGCACGTCAGCCGAACCGAGGTGAGGGCGGCGCGGAAGAGCTGGAGGCCGCGCGCGGAGCTCGGGTCGACGCCGGACAGCTCGCGGATGCGGTCCAGGCGGTAGTGCAGGGTGCGGCGGTGGATCCACAGCTCCCGCGCGGCGCGCTCGCGGTCGAGGTTGCAGGCGAGCAGCACCTCCAGCGTCCGCCGCAGGTCGGTGCCGGCGTCGAGCGGGGACAGCACGGCGGCGAGCCGGCCCCGGATGCCGGGCTGCCCGAGGATCGCCAGCTCGACGAGCAGCTCGTCGGCGCGGTAGGGGCGGTCCTCGGCGTCCGGGATGGCCTTGGCGATCGTCAGGACGCGGGAGGCCTCCTCCAGCCCGGCCGGGATGTCGGCGATGCCGCGCCGGTAGGACTCGGCGGCGTGCACCGGGCCGCGCGAGCGGGCGGCGAGCCCCGCGGTGAACTCGGCGGCCAGGTTCTCGGCGCGCAGCGGTTCGGCGGCGGGGAACAGCACGATCAGCCCCGCCGGGTCGCCCGAGTACAGCACGCCCTCCCAGGACTCCAGGCGCCCGCTCTCCCGCTCCCAGTCCTCCGCCGCGAGGGCGGGCGCCTCGCACCGCAGGACGAGGTAGGCGGGCGCGAGGCGGACGCCGGCCGCGTCGGCGATGACGCCGGCGGGAGCGCCGTCGATCAGGGTCTCGGCGAGGAGCCGGCGCAGCGGCCGCGACCTCGTCCCCTCGCGGGGCGCCTCCGCGTAGCCCTGGATGCAGGCCTCCCGCGCGCCGGAGGCGAGCAGGGCCGCGTGCGCTGTCAGCTCGGCCATCTCGGTGAAGCAGCCGGGCGGCGCGACCGTCCAGCAGGTCCGCGCCGCGGCGGCCAGGGCCAGGTCCCACGCCTCCGACAGCACCGGCAGCGGGACCGCCTGCCGGGCCGCGAGGACGCCGAGGTCGCGGAAGCGCCCGCGGTCGTCCTCGGGGAGGGGGGCCCGGCGCAGGACGAGGCCGAGCAGCCGGGCGCAGGTCTCCCGGCGCCCGCCGAACATCGGGCCCGCCGCCCGCCGGATCGGCTGGTAGGCGGGATGGCCGTGCAGTGCCTCCCGGATCGCCGTGGCGACCCGCGGGCAGTGCGCGGCGAGGACTTCCGGGAGGCCGCCGGGAACGGTCATCGACGGTCCTCCCCTAGGCCGCGGCCAGCGGGAGCCCGGGCAGGTGGCCGACGGTGCCGTCGACCACCCGGTGCAGTTCCCGGACGCAGCCCGGATCGCCGCCGAGCATGTCGAGCAGGCCGTGGGCGCGGTCGATCAGCGGAGCGAGGGAGGCGGCGTAGGACTCGGCGACCTCCTCGTCGAGCATCCAGGACGCCATCTCGGCGCGCGCGGACGCCGAGTGGCGGGCGGCGGCGTGCAGCGCGAGGGCTTCGCGACGCCGCGCGGGGGGCAGCTCGGCCAGCAGGTGGACGAGCAGGAACGTGGCGGTGCCGGCCGCGAGGTCCTCGTACCGCCCGGAGGCGAGGTCGCGCTGGTCGTCGGCGAGCCGGCGCAGCACGCCGAGGGCGCGGCCGTACGCCCGCCAGCCCGCGACCCGGTGGTCGACGGCTCCGGCGAGGCGCGCGGCCGAGGCCGCGGCCATCGCGTAGGGCGCGCCGGCCCTGCCCTCGTAGCCGCGCAGCACCGACTCGGGGGTCGCGTTCGGCGCCCGCTCGGTGAGGTCGCGGAGCCGGCCGTCGACGGCGTCCACCCAGGAGCGCGACAGCTCGTCCGCGAGCGCGGCGCGGACGGCGGCGCCGGCGGGCAGGCCGGCGATGAGCCGGCCGGGCAGCTGGCCGCCGACGGCCAGCGCGGTGAGCACCCTCCCGCCGGCGCCGCCCCCGGGGGACGGTGCGCCGGCGGCGCCGGTGAGGTCGTGGAGGTAGAGGGCCGACGCCCACCAGAGCAGGTGCAGCACGGCGACGGGCATCGCGGGGCCCGGCTCGCCGGTCTCCGCGCCGTGCACCAGCAGCGGCAGCGTGATCATCGCCTTCACGCCGGGACGCGAGCCCTCGGCCCGGGCGAGGTCGAAGAACTCCACGAGGAACTCCGACATGGCGCCCCCGACCATCTCGCGGCCCTCGTCCACGCCCATCGCGAGGCCCTCGGCGAGCAGCTCGCACAGCCGCGCCATCTCCGCCTCGACCTCGGCGATCGCCCGTTCCTGGGCGGCCCTGCCGAACGCTCCTTCGTCCACGTGCCAACTCCTCTGCTGCGGGGGTGTCTCGGGCCGTGCCGGCGCCGCCGTCCGGCTCGATCCGGGCGCCGCCGAGAGTGCCGGCTCACGGAATCGGTCGATGACGGCCCCGGCCACGCGCGTTTCCTGATTTCTTCGACCACAACGCTCGCCGGCCCGGCCGGAAACGGCGCCGGTGCCCTTCCGGGGAAGGTCGGATAAGCCGACCGGACGGCCGTCATCTTGCTACAGAAATGCGGATTGCTGAACTGCACTCCCGGGCAGTCCAGGGCGCGCCGGGCTGCCCGGACCGGCAACCGGCGCGGCGCGAGCACCGTCCGCGCTAGGCTCCTCTGCCCCGGAAACCGCATGTCAGCGTCTGCTTGCAGGAACCGCCCCGGCGACGCGGGCACGGACCTCGCACGTCACCCGCTCCCGGCGGGACCGCACGCCGCGCGTTTCCGCGCGACCGGCGCCGCACATTCTCAGGGCGATCGCACAAGGTATATTTTCAGATTATTGTTCAATTGCCGCGACCGGCCGCGGTCCTGTGACGTTGCCCACAATTAATTGGCAGAATGCGGCCAGCGCGGCGGGGCCCGGCGCGGCGGCCGCGCGAGCGTCCGCCGTGCCGGGCCCCGTCCCCCGATCCGTCCCCGCCCGCGGGCGGGAGACGTCCCGCCCACCGCGGTCAGGCCGGCACGTGAGCCTTCCTGCGCGTCCAATGCCGGTGCGCCGCGACCGCCTCGACCAGCCTGGCCGGGAAGTCGCCGCCCGCCCCGCGCCCGGTGACGACGCCGGCGTCGCTGACGGCCTCCCCGCCAGAGAACCGCACGCTGTCGATGCCGGCCCGCTCCAGCAGGCCGATGCCCTCGTCGAGCGCGCCGATCGTCTTGCAGTGCACGAACGCCTCGGCGACGAAGTGCACGGCGTCGCCGTCCTGTGCCAGCGTCCGCACGCTCTGCTCGCCCCCCGGCACCAGCACCGCGTCGTAGAGGACGGAAGCGACGGTCGGCATGGCGCGGGTCACCTCGATCTGACCGCCGTTGGCCGCCTGCACGAAGCCGTCCTTCGCGGCGAGGACCTCGACCACCGCCCCTGCCTCGGTGAGCGCGTCGCCGGCCGCCGCGACGGCCGCCGAGTCGGCGCCGTCCGCCACCAGCACCGCGACCTTGCGGCCCTGGACGGACTCCGCGGGCGCGTTCGCCTGGCTCAGCGCGGGCGAGGTGCGCCCGTGGTTGGCCGTCGCCTCCTGCGGCGGCTCCACCCCGACGCCCTCGGCGACCTGGACGGCCAGGTCGTGGTCGACGCGGTTGAGCTGCTCGATGACGCCCTCCCGGATGTGCCGGTGGTCGCACTTGCCGAGCTCGAACCGGAACGCGCCGACGATGTGCTCCTTCTCCCAGTCGGACATGCTGTTCCAGAACAGCGTCGCCTGGGAGTAGTGGTCGGCGAAGCTCTCGCTGCGCTTGCGGATCTTGTTGCCGTCCACCCGCTCCTGGTAGTGGGTGAAGGAGCCCTCGCCGCCGACCGCCGGGCAGCCCCCCGACAGCGAGTTCTTGTGGTAGCTCGCCCGGCCCTGGTGGATGTCCGTCTGGTGGTAGCCGTCGCGGTGGTGGTTGCGGACCGGCGCGACGGGCCGGTTCACGGGGATCTGCGGGAAGTTCGGCCCGCCGAGGCGGATGAGCTGCGTGTCCAGGTAGGAGAACAGCCGCGCCTGCAGCAGCGGGTCGTTGGTGAAGTCGATGCCGGGCACGACGTTGCCGAGGTGGAAGGCGACCTGCTCGGTCTCGGCGAAGAAGTTGTCGGGGTTGCGGTCGAGCACCAGCGTGCCGACCGTCCGCACCGGCACCCGCTCCTCCGGAATGATCTTGGTCGGGTCGAGCAGGTCGAAGTCGAAGGCGTGCTCGTCCTCCTCCGGAACGAGCTGGACGCCGAACTCGTACTCGGGAAAGGCGCCGGCCTCGATCCGCTCCCACAGGTCGGCCCGGTTGAAGTCGGGATTCTTCCCCGCGATCTTCTGGGTCTCGTCCCAGGCGAGCGAGTGGGTCCCGAGCTTGGGCTTCCAGTGGAACTTCACGAACGTCGCGCGCCCCTGGGCGTTCACGAGCCGGAATGTGTGGACGCCGAAGCCCTCCATCATCGCGTAACTGCGCGGCAGCGCCCGGTCCGACATGAGCCACATCATCATGTGCATGGTCTCGGGCTGGAGTTGCACGAAGTCCCACAGCGTGTCGTGCGCGGAGGACGCCTGCGGGATCTCGCTCGCCGGCTCGGGCTTCACCGCGTGCACGAAGTCGGGGAACTTGATGCCGTCCTGGATGAAGAAGACCGGCATGTTGTTTCCGACGAGGTCGAAATTGCCCTGGCGCGTGTAGAACTTCGTGGCGAAGCCGCGGACGTCCCGGACCGTGTCGGCGGAGCCGCGGGACCCGGCGACGGTGGAGAACCGCACGAACACCGGCGTCGTCAGCGACGTGTCGGTCAGGAATTCAGCCGTGGTGTACTCGGCGAGGGACTCGTGCAGCGTGAAATGGCCGTAGGCCCCCGAACCGCGCGCGTGCACGACCCGCTCGGGAATCCGCTCGTGGTCGAAATGGGTGATCTTCTCGCGCAGATGGAAGTCCTCCATCAGCGACGGGCCGCGCTCGCCCGCCGACAGTGAGTTGTCGGTGTCGTCGACCCGGATCCCCTGGTCGGTGGTGAGCTTCGTCCCTTCCGGGCTCACCCTCCGGTGGTCCAGTTGCTCCTGCTTCCGGTCGTCGCGGCCGGTGGGGTCGCCCATGTTCTGGCTCCTCGGATGATGACGCGGGTGGTGACTCGTTGGCGATGACTGCGCACGTGTTGTGGCGGCTACCCCGGTATTTCTGTGGCATGCGTTGTTTGACCGGAACTTGAGTCCTGTTCGGCGCGGGCCGGTACGGGCCGCGCGGACGGTCGGCGGCGCTTGTCAGGCCGCTGACAAAGGCCGCCGAGGACGGTGAGGCCCGGTGAGTGTCGCGCGTCACGCCGCGTGCCTAGGTTGAGACGTCCGGGTCCTGTGCCCGCTCCAGTACGGCGAGGGGAGGTGTCACCGTGGCGGTGGCCCACGACGACGCGGCCTCCGGGCCACCGGTCCTCGACGGCCTGGCGGACGAGCCGTGGCGGGACGTCCCGGCCGAGGAGGCCCGCTGGATGCGCCCCCGCCTGCCCGGGCTGCTCGGCGTCATGGTCGAGGGCGTGCTGCGCCACGTCCCCGAGTACGACCGGCCGGGCGACGCGGCCTACTGGCGGGTGGCCGAGGCCGCCGTCGCCAAGGCGATGGAGCACTTCGTGCAGATGATCGCCGATCCGGACACCTCGTGGAAGGAGGTGTACCAGGTCTACTTCGACGTCGGCTACGGCGAGGCCGTGGAGGGCCGCAGCCTGGAGCACCTGCAGAACGCGATGCGGGTCGGGTCGCGGCTCGCCTGGCGGCACCTGGCGGTCGAGGCCGAGCGGCTGGGCCGCCCTCCCGCGCTGGTCAGCCTGCTCGCCGAGGCGAACTTCGCCTACCTGGACGCGCTGGCCTCGGCGGCGGCGCACGGCTACGCCCGGGCGCGGGAGAAGGCCGCCGGGGAGCGCGAGCAGCGCCGCGGCCGCCTGCTGGCCCTGCTGCTGGCGGACCCGCCGGCGCCGCCCGAGGTCGTCCGCGAGCAGGCGGCCCGGGCCGCCTGGCCGTTGCCGCGGCGGCTGGCGGTGATCGTGCTGCGGGCGCGGCCCGGAAGCGGCGGGGAGGGCCCGGCCGGGCTGCCGCCGTCCCTGCTGACCGGGCTCGACCACGGCCGCCCCTGCCTGGTCATGCCGGACCCGGACGGGCCCGGGCGGCTGGACGAGCTGGCCGCGACGCTCGCGGGCTGGACGGGCGCGGTCGGCCCGTCCGTGCCGGCGCAGGAGGCCGGGACGTCGCTGCTGTGGGCGCGGCGCGCCCTCGACCTGGCGCCGCCCGCGCCGCCCGGCCCGGACGGGCCCGCCCCCGGCCGGGCCGGACGGCGGTCGCGGCGCGGCGGGCTGCTCGTGCGGGCCGAGGAGCACCTGCCCGGCCTGCTGCTGCGCGAGGGCGCGACGCTCGCCGCGCTCGTGGCCGCCCGGCGGCTGGCCCCGCTGGACGCGCTGGGCCCCCGGCAGGGCCGGCGGCTCGCGGTGACGCTGCTGGAGTGCATGAAGCACGGCTTCAACGCCACCGGGGCGGCCGAGGTCCTCCGCGTGCATCCCCAGACCGTCCGCTACCGGCTGGCGCAACTCCACGAAATGTTCGGCTTCGACATCGAGGATCCTGAGATCCGGCTGGAGATGATGCTGCTCCTGCACACCTGGATCCAGCGCCGCGGCGGCTGACGCGCGCCCTTCTTTCCGTGCTCCCCGCGCGTCCCGCCACCATGTCCGCCCCCGGAATCCGCTACGGTCAAGGTCGCCGCAGTCGGCGAGGGGAAGGAAGACACAGAACACATGGCCGAGAAGGTCATTCGGGTGGACGACATGGACGGCTCCGAAGGAGCCGATGTCGCAAAGCGGGACTTCGAAGTCCTGGACCGGACGTTCACGATCGACTTGAACGATGACAACTACAAGCGGCTGAACGAGATGCTGGACGCCCTCGCGCCCTTCATCGAGAACGCCGCCGAGGTGAAGCCGGCCGGGAAGGGCCGCAAGTCCCGCACCGCGAAGATCAAGGGCTACACGAACGGCGATGTCCGGGCGTGGGCATTGCGTGAGGACATCGAAGTCTCCGAACGTGGCAAGATATCGGATGAGGTCTATGCTGCATTCATCGAGGCACATCCGGACGCCAAGCCGGACGCATAGCTAGAGGGAGTCCCCGCATGGCACAGAAGGTCGAAGTCCTTCTCGTGGACGACATCGACGGCGGAGAGGCTGACGAGACCGTCAGCTTTTCCATCGACGGCACGTCTTATGAGATCGACCTGAGCAAGAAGAACGCCGCCAAGCTCCGCAGCGGCCTGGAGCCGTTCGTGGCCGGCGCCCGCAAGGCGCGCAAGGCCGCCGGCCGGGCCGGCCGCGGGACGCGCACCGCGGGCAGCCGCGAGCGCTCCGCGGAGATTCGCGAGTGGGCGAAGAACCGCGGCATCAAGGTCAATGAGCGGGGCCGTATCCCCGCCAATGTGATCGAGCAGTACGAAGCCGCGCACTAGCGGCCGCCGCGCGGCCGGCGGTCTTCCGGCGCGCGGCGAGGGGCCGGGGCGGATTTATCCACGCCCCGGCCCTCTTGCGTGCGCATCAGGCAAATCCTCCCCTCATTGCGGGAGAGAATGCCAGTAATGGTGCGAGACAACACAATAGGCTGGCGCCGGGGGCGACGGCGGAGGGGGCGGCCCGTTGACACGCGTGACGCGGCGGGACAGGGTCCGGTACTGGTTCGACCGGACGATGTCGAAAGGGACGCCCGCTCTCATCGGCTGGCTCGGGCTCGCGTCCGTGGCACTGGTGCTCGTGGTGGCGACCGCGGCGCTCGTGATCGCCCCCGGCGACAGCGAGTCCAACGGCCACTGGCCCGGCATGGTCTGGCGCAGCCTGCTGCGCACGCTCGACCCCGGGACGATGGGGGGCGACACCGGCACCGCGCCGTTCCTCGGCCTGATGCTGGTGTCGACCATCGGCGGGATCTTCATCGTCAGCTCGCTCATCGGCGTGCTCACCACCGGCCTGGAAGCGAAGATCACCGAGCTGCGCAAGGGCCGGTCGCGGATCGTCGAGCACGACCACACGGTGCTGCTCGGCTGGTCCGAGCAGGTCTTCACCGTGGTGGCGGAGCTGGTGGAGGCCAACCAGAGCCGGCGCAGGTCGTGCGTGGCGATCCTCGCCGACCGCGACAAGGTCGAGATGGAGGACGCCATCCGCGCCCGGGTCGGCGACCTCGGCCGCACCAGGATCGTGTGCCGCACCGGCGACCCGCTGAAGGTCGCGGACGTGGAGCTGGTCAGCCCCGGCACCGCGCGGTCCATCATGGTGGTCACGCCGGAGGTCGAGGAGTCCGACGCCCGCGTCATCAAGGTGCTGCTGTCGCTCGGCGCCCGCTCCTGGGGACGGCGCCGCCCGCACATCGTCGCCGCCGTGCACGACTCGGCGAACCTGCCCGCCGCCCGGCTCGCGGGCGGGCCCGCCGCGCACGTCATCGACGCCGACGACGTGGCGATCCGGCTGATCGTCCAGTCGCACCGGCAGTCGGGACTGTCGCAGGTCTGCACCGACCTGCTGGACTTCGCCGGGCACGAGTTCTACATGCGCGCCGAGCCGGCCCTGGCGGGCATGCGGTTCGGCGCCTCGCTGGCGGCCTACGACCTCGGGGTCCCGGCCGGGCTGCGGCGGGCGGACGGGACCGTGCTGCTGAACCCGCCCATGGACACCGAGATCCGCGCCGACGACGAGGTCATCGTGCTGGCGGAGGACGACCTGCTGATCCGGCTGGCCACCGGGCCCGCGCCGCCCGTCCGGGAGGAGGCGATCACCACGGCGACCGCCCGGCCCCCGGCGGCCGAGCGCACGCTGATGCTCGGCTGGAACCACCGCGCCCCGAAGATCGTCGAGCTGCTGGACGAGTTCCTCGCCCCGGACTCGGAACTGGTCGTGGCCGCGCCGCGGGAGGACCCGACCGGGGCGCTGCCCACCGCGGTCAACCTCAAGATCGCCTTCGTCCGGGCGGAGCCGACCGAGCGACCGGCGCTGGAGTCCCTCGACCTCGGCTCCTTCCAGCGGGTCATCGTGCTGTCGGACGCCCGGCACGACCGGGAGCACGCCGACGCCCGCACCCTCGTCACGCTGCTGCACCTGCGCGACATCGAGGACGGCCTCGGCGACCCCTTCGCCATCGTCAGCGAGATCAACGACGACGCCAACCGGGAGATCGCGCAGGTCACCAAGGCCGACGACTTCGTGGTCAGCGAGAAGCTGATCAGTCTGATGCTGACCCAGCTGAGCGAGAACCGGCACCTGTACGAGGTGTTCGCCGACCTGCTCGACCCGGCCGGCTCGGAGATCTACCTCAAGCCCGCCTGCGACTACCTGGCGCCGGGCGCCGAGGCCGACTTCGCGACGCTCATCGAGTCGGCGCGGCGGCGCGGCGAGGTCGCGCTCGGCTACCGCCTGACGGAGCGGTTCCACGAGCCGCCCGGCTACGGGGTGGTGCTGAACCCGGACAAGACGGCGCCCCTGACGCTGTCGGCCGACGACCGCGTCATCGTGCTCGCCGAAAACTGAGCGCGGGCCCGCGGGGAGCCGGGAGGGGCCACCTGCGGCGCCCGGGGGCCTCGGGTCAGCGCAGCGGCGGGCCCAGCTCGTGCCCGGCCCGCACGGCGCCGGCGACGCGCTCGCGCAGCGCCAGCTCGGCCCGGCGGGCGTCCTCGGCCATCCCGCGGATCTCCTCGCCGGCCATCGCGTCCCCGACGGTGCTCGCCAGCAGGTCCCGGTAGCGGGCGTTCTGCTCGGGCAGCCCTTGCAGGACGCCGGCCTCGTGGTAGGCGTCGTCGGCCTCGCTCGCCCGGCGCGCGTAGGCCTCCAGCGCCTCGATCCGCCCGGTGACCGAGCGGACCGACAGGTCCAGGGCGCGGTCCTGCGGCTCCAGCAGGGCCAGGACGTGCGGCGAGAGGCGTTCCGGCCGCTGGGCGCGGCGCTCCCGGCGCAGCCGGGTGTGCTCGGCGAGGGCGTCCGCGATCGCCCACTCCTGCCGCGGCAGGACGACCGAGTTGTTGATGTCGTCGAGCAGCCCGGCGCAGTGCGCCCGCGACCCGAGCACGCCGTCCACGGCGCGCTGGGCGCGCACGAGGAGACCGGAGGAGGGTTGGTCGAAGTCGGCGGGCAGCAGGTAGCGTCCGTGGTGCTCGCGCGCGGCGCGGGCGGCCGCGGGCTCCCGGACGTGGCGCAGGGCCCCGGCGACCCAGGCGGCGAAGCTCGCGGCGGCGAGGACGACGGCGGCCTCCACCTGGCCGAGCAGCAGCAGGGCGACCTGCAGGGCCGGGGTGAGCATCATCGCGAGGACGGGCAGCCTCCCCCAGCGCACCGCGCCGCCCACCAGCTCGTCGTCGTCCAGCGAGGCGACGAAGCACACGCGCAGCCATCCTCCGGGCAGCACGCCGTAGAACAGCGCGAACGCCGGGATCCACACCAGCCGCGCGGCGACCGTGGAGGTGCGCAGCCGCGGGGGCGCCGGAGCGGGCAGGCAGGCCGGGACGAGCCGCTCGGGCGCGGCGGCCAGCAGGGCGCGCTCCTCGCCGCCGATGCCGGGATCGAACACCGGGCGGGGACGGTATCGCTCGGTCATCGCCACTCCCCTCCGCGTCGGGAACCCGCTGCCGGGCCGTTTCCGAGCCTTCCACGCGGGACCCGGCTCTCTCCGGGTTGTCACGAGATCCGGACATTTCTGCCGTCGCTGGGCATCCCTCCTCCGGTACCGGCTAGTCCTGCAGCTCCGCCCAGACCTCCCGGTCGCGCTCCGCCGTCCAGATCCGGGGGCGCTCGACGCCGTCCAGCTCGTCCCAGAGGCGGGAGACGTCGAACGGCAGGCAGTGCTCGAAGATCGGCCAGCCGCCGTAGGCGGGGGCGAGCGCCGCGTGCACGGCGGCGAACGCGTCCCTGAGCGCGCCGCCCTCCCGCCGGACCCGTTCGACCTCGTCGATCATCGTGACGAGGAAGTCGCGGGTCTGCCCGACGGCGGCCTGGGCGGCGGCGCGGCCGTGCGCGACGGCGCCGCGCCCGCCGACGAGGATCTCGGCCCCGAAGGAGTGGACGTGGTCGAGCGTGCCGGACGCCCACTCGCGGTGGAACGCGTCGCCGGTGTAGAGCGCCGCCTGGGTCTCCACGAGGTCGCCGGCGAACAGGATCCGGTGCCGGGGCAGCCACGCCACGATGTCGCCCTCGGTGTGGCCGCGCCCGCAGTAGGCCAGGTCGAGGTCGCCGCGGTCGCCGCCGAGGTCGATGGTGAGGGTGCCGGAGAACGTCGCGGTCGGCCGGGTGAGCCCCGGGATGCCGTCCGGGTCCTTGAACAGCCGGGGCATCCGGCCGTACTCCGACTCCCAGTCCTGCCTGCCGCGCTCGGCGATCAGCGCGCGGGTGAGGTCGTGCGCCACGATCACCGGGGCGCCGAACGCGCTCGCGCCCAGCGTCCGGACGGCGTGGTAGTGCGACAGGACCAGGTAGCGGATGGGCTTGTCGGTGTGCTCGCGCAGGACGGCGAGCCAGTCGCGCGCGGCGGCGGGCGTGGCGAGGGCCTCGAAGCAGACGAGGAAGTCCTCGCCCTCGACCGCCCCGACGTTCGGGTCGCCCTCGGCCGTGAGCGCGTACACCCCGTCGGCGAGGATCTCCAGCGTCTGCGTCTTGCCGCCCAGGTCCGCGGACGACGCGAACGGTCTCGGCATGGGCGCCCCCTCGCGGTCATGGCCCCGGCCTCTTCGCCTGCAATGTGGTTCATTCCACACAGAGCGGTCGATAACCGTCCCACCCCTCGGGGAGGGACGCCCGGCCGGGGGTAGGAGGGGACTCGAAGACGCCGCGCGTGAGGAGGATCCCCGGGTGAACGCCGCGCTCGGACTGCTGGCCGTCCTCGTGCTGACCGCCGCGACCGGCTACTTCGTGGCGCAGGAGTTCACGTTCGTCACCGCGGACCGCCCGGCGCTGGACCAGCGGGCGGCGGAGGGCGACCGGGCCGCGGGACGCGCGGTGCGGGTGATGGGCCGGCTGTCGTTCATGCTGTCGGGCGCCCAGCTCGGCATCACGGTCACCGCGCTGGTCGTGGGCTTCATCGCCAAGCCGGCCCTGGCGGACCTGATCGCGCCGGCACTGCGCGCGCTCGCGGTCCCGGACACGGCGGTCGGCGGGGTGGCGGTCGCGCTCGGGTTCGTCCTGGCCACTCTGATCCAGATGCTGCTGGGCGAGCTTTTCCCCAAGAACCTGGCGCTGGCGCGGGCGGAGCCGCTGGCCCGCGCGCTGGCCGGCTCCACCCTGGTCTACCTGGCGGTGGCCGGCCCGCTGATCAGGCTGTTCGACGCGTCCGCGAACCGGCTCGTCCGCGCGGTGGGCATCGAGCCGGTGGAGGAGCTGCGGCACGGCGCGACGCTGGAGGAGCTCGGGCACATGATCGGCGAGTCCGGGGAGCTGTTCCAGGCGGGCCACGCCGACCTGCTGGAGCGGGCCCTGGTGTTCTCCGAGCGGGACGCCGAGGAGGTCATGGTGCCCCGCGTCGACGTGGTGACGGTCCCGGCCGCGGCGCGCGCCGCCGAGGTGAGCGACGTGATCGCGGCGAGCGGGCACACCCGCTACCCCGTCCTCGGCGAGGGCGTCGACGACGTGGTCGGAGTCGTCGGGCTGGAGGAGCTGGTCGCGCTGGACCCGGACGCCGCCGCGCGCACCGAGGTCCGTGCGCTCGCCCGGCCGGCCCTGCTGCTGCCGTCGTCGCTGCCGCTGCCGCAGGTCGTGCTGCGGCTCCAGGGGGCCGGCGAGCCCCTGGCCTGCGTGGTGGACGAGTACGGGGGCTTCGCCGGCATCCTCACCTGGGAGGACGTCGCCGAGGAGCTGGTCGGGGAGATCGCCGACGAGAACGAGCCGGGCGAGGACCTCGCGATCCGCAGCGGCGAGTGGTGGACGACGGACGCGGGGCTGCGGATGGACGAGGTCGCCCACGAGACCGGCATCGCGCTGCCGGAGGGCGACTACGAGACCGTCGCGGGGCTGCTGATGAAGCGGCTCGGCCGGGTCGCGCGGCCGGGCGACGTCGTCCGGGTGGAGCTGGCGCCGACCCGGCTGGACGAGCCGGCCCGCACGGCCGTGGTGGAGGTCCTGACCATCCGCCGGCACGTGCCGGAGCTGATCCGCGTCCGCACCGTCGAGGAGGACCGGTGAACCTCGGGCTGGGCACCGCCGTCACGCTGGCGCTGCTGGCGGGCAACGGGTTCTTCGTCGCCACCGAGTTCGCGCTGGTGGCGGCGCGGCGGCCGCGGCTGGAGCGGGCCGCCGCGCGCGGCGGGCGGGGCGCGGGCGCGGCCGTCGCGGGGATCGACGAGCTGTCGCTGACCCTCGCGGGGGCGCAGCTCGGCATCACGATGTGCTCGCTCGGCCTCGGCCTGGTGTCCGAGCCGGTGTTCGCGGGGACCCTCACGCCGCTGTTCCACGCCGCCGGGCTGCCGGGGGGCGCGGCGCACGCCGTCGCGTTCGTGCTGGCCCTGGCGCTCGTGACGTTCCTGCACATGGTCGTCGGGGAGATGGCGCCGAAGGCGTGGGCGATCGCCGACCCGGAGCGCTCGGCGAGCGTGCTGGGCCTGCCCTTCCGCGCGTTCGCCGCCCTCGCGCGCCCGGTGCTGGCCGCGCTGAACGGCGCGACGAACCTGCTGCTGAGGCTGGTGGGCGTCCGCCCGGCCGACTCGCGGGAGGTGTCGCGCACCCCCGAGCAGCTGCGCGGCATCGCCCAGGAGTCGCGGCGGCTGGGGCTGATCGGGCAGAGCGACCTGACGCTGCTCACCGCCGCGCTGGACGCGCCGCGCGCCCCGCTGGCGGGCCTCGTCGTGCCGGTCACCGACATCGTGTCGGTCCCGCCGTCCGCGACGCCACAGGAGGTCATCGACGTCGCCGCGCGCACCGGTCACATCCGGCTGATGGTGCGGGGCCTCGGGCGTCCGGGGCAGGCCCGCATGGTGCACGTCCGGGACGCTTTCGTGGCCCGGGCGCGGGGCCGCGCCACCCCCGCCGGGGACCTCGCGCATCCCGTCCCGGCGATGCCGGTCGGCACGCCCGTCGGCGAGGCGGTCGCCACCCTGAAGGCGGGCCACAGCCATCTCGGTCTCGCCGTCGCGCCGGACGGCCGCGTCGCCGGCCTGGTCAGCCTGGACGACCTGCTCACGACGCTGCTGGCCGTGCGCTGAACCCCCGGCATGTCAACGTTGGTTGACATGCCCTCGATGTCAACTTACATTGACAGGCATGAGCGATGGAGTGACGCTCGCCCAGGAGGCGAGCAGCCGGGATCCCGCGGTGGGGCTGCGGGCCGTGCGCGCGCTGCGCGAACTGGCCGAGAGGCTGGAGGCGCTGCAGGTCGCCAGCGCCCGCGACCAGGGCTGGTCCTGGCAGGAGATCGCGGTCTGCCTCGGCGTGAGCCGGCAGGCCGTCCACAAGAAGCACGGCTCCGGCCGCCGCCTACTCAAGAAGGAGCAGTAGAGCATGTTCGAGCGTTTCACCGCCGAGGCGCGGCAGACGGTCACCGGGGCCCAGGCCGAGGCGCGGGCGCTGCGCGACCGCCGCATCGGCACCGAGCACCTACTGCTCGCCCTGGCGGGCGCCGAGGACGCCACGGGACGCGCGCTGCGCTCGCACGGGCTCACCCCGGACGACCTGCGGGCCCGGATCGCCCGCGCCGGCCGCGCGGACCGCGACGCCCTCGACCCCGACGCCCTGCGCAGCATCGGGATCGACCTGGCCGCGGTCCGCGAGGCCACCGAGCAGAGCTTCGGCGAAGGCGCGCTCGACGCGCCGGCCGGGAAGGCCGACCGGTCCCGTCACAGCCGCGTCCCCTTCGCGCCCGAGGCCAAGAAGGCGCTGGAGCTGAGCCTCCGGCACGCGATCCGGCTCGGTCAGAAGGAGATCCGCAGCGGACACCTCCTGCTCGGCGTCCTGCACGACGGCGGCTTCTCGTCGGTGCGGCTGGTCACCGGGGCCGGGGTGGACGTCGAGGAGCTGCGCGCCGAGGTGCGCCGGCTGCTGACCTCCAAGGCGGCCTGACCGCCCGGTCAGCCGAAGGCGCCGGTGAGGGCGCCGACGCAGGCGGCGCCGCGGGCGGGATCGTAGGGGAAGCGCCGCTTGCACTCCCCCGAGACCCACGGCGGGGGCGCATGGCGGGCCCGCGGAGGCTTGCGCACCGCGGGCCTGTGGTGCCGCCGCACGGGGCGGTGGTGCCGGCGCGGCGAGGCGGCGTGCCCGCCGCGATGAGCCCGCTTCTCGTGCCCGCCGTGGTGCCGGGACGGGTTCGCGCGCGGCTCGGCCACGTCCCGTCCCGGCGGCGGCGACGAGGCCGGCGAAGGCCTGGCGGACGGCACCGGCGTGGTGACGCCGTCCGCCGGACGGACCGGCGCGAACCGCGTCGTGCCGTAGGCGATGACGAGGACGAGCCCCGCGACGAGGGCGAACGCCGCGGCGACCGCCGGCAGGCGGGTCGGGCGGCGGATGGGCCGCCGGGGCCCGCCGCGGGTGAACCCGGCGGGCGGAAGGCTGGAGGAAAGGCGCACCCCACGATGGTCACGCTACGCACCCGCCCGGACACGGAGACGCGCCGCAACCGTTGCCAGCTCGATACATTGGCGGGGGCCGAAGCCTCGCGAGCAGGCGAATTCCTCGACGAACGCGGAGGAGACCGACACCCGCCGTCCGCCCCGGTCCGTCCCCGGCGGCCCGTGATCACACCGGGTCTCCCGGCGGGGGCCGCTTCGGCTTCTCCCACCATCCCGACCTGGACGTCCGGCTCGTCAGGGCGAGGTGGAGCGAAGCGAGGCCGACGCGCTCTCCCACAGCGCGATGGACATGGCGCGGACGGCCGGATTCGCATCGGATGCGCGACAGGTCACGAAGATCTCGCGGGCCAACCCCTGCGGTTCGTCGACGGGAAGGTACTGGATCACATCCTCGCGCTGTCTGGCCAGCTCCGGGATGAGGGCGATGCCGAAACCGCTGGCCACGAGGCCGAGGGCAGTGCGGTAGCTGACCGCCTTGTACGGCACCCGAGGCTCGAACCCCCCGGCCCGGCAGGCGATCTCGGTGACGGAGTGGTGGCCCGGCGGCACCATGTCACCGACCCATTCCGCCTCGGCGTAGTCGGACAGGCGGGCCCGCGAGTGAGCGGACGGCGAATCATTTCGTTGGACCGCCAGCAGCATCGGCTCCGCCCCGAGCAACGTCTGCTGGAGACCGCGATTGTCCGGCCTGGGCGAGCACGAGTACTGGTAGGTGATCGCGAGATCGATCTCGTCGCCGAGGACGGCCGCGCGCGCCGCTTCGGTCTCGTGTTCGATGATCGTGAGAGAGATGCCCGGGTAGCGGTGCCGGAACAGTCGCAGCGCCGACGGGAGCAGTTCGGTCGCGGCGGTCGCGAAGGTGGCCATGCGGAGGATGCCGGCTCGCAGGTTCGCCACGTCGTGGACGGCGTGCTCGGCCGCCTCGAGCTCGGACAGCACCCTGTACGCGTGCTCGGCCAGGACACGGCCGGCCAGGGTCAGCTGCACCCGGCGGGCGTGTCTCTCCAGGAGAACGACTCCGGCCTCGCGCTCGAGCTGCGCGAGTTGCTGGGAGACGGCGGAGGCCGTGTAACCGAGCTCCCTCGCGACGGCCACGATGGTCCCCCGCCGTGCCAACTCGGCGAGGACTCGGAGGCGTTTCGCGTCGAGCATAAGCAAAACTTAATCTATTTCGGAAAAACCTGCGATTGACCTCCGTCTCGGCGCACCTCAATACTTCCCGCATGATTCACCCCGCAACGCGAGCTGTGAGTGCTCCGACCGCCTCGGCGGTAGACGCGGCACTGGCCGTGGTGACGAACACCCTGGTGGCGAGCCCTCTCATGCCGAGCCCGCGGCTGGCGCCTGACGCGTTCCTCAAACTCGAGAGCCTCCAACCGACCGGCTCCTTCAAAGTCCGGGGTGCCCTGGCCGCCGTGGCGATGGCCGAGCGAAACCGCGGAATCGTCACGGCATCGGCAGGCAATCACGGACTGGCGGTCGCGTGGGCGGCCGAGCGGCTGGACCGGCAGGCCACGGTCGTGATCCCTCGGACGGCTTCCAGCGCGAAGGCGAAGGCGCTCGAACGCTCGGGTTGCAAGCTCGAACACGTGGGCGAGAACTACGAGGAGGCCGAGGAGCACGCTCTCACCCTGGCGGCGGAAGGCCACTCCTACATCTCCGCCTACAACGACCCGAACGTCATCGCGGGGCAGAGCACCATCGGCGCCGAACTGGCGCACATCGACGGACCGATCACGGTGTACGTCCCCGTCGGAGGGGGCGGCCTGGTGGCAGGCGTCTGCCTGTGGGCACAGGACCGCTCCGACGTGAGGGTCGTCGGTGTCGAGAGCGCGGCGTCGCGAGGGCTGAGCGCGGCGATCGAGGCGGGACGCGTCGTGAACGTGCCCGTCGGCCGGACGCTGGCCGATGGACTCGCGGGCAATCTCGAGGCGGGTTCAGTCACGGTGGAGATCGCCTCACGACGCGTCGACGAGATGGTCGCCGTTACCGAGGAGGAGATCGAGGAGGCCATCCGGTTCCTCGCGGCCGAGCACGGGCTGGTCGCCGAGGGCTCCGGGGCCGTCGGGGTGGCCGCCCTCATGAACCGCCGGGCGAACTCCGTGGGAAGCCCGTTGGCGCTGGTCACCGGCAGGAACATCGCGTTGTCGACGCTGGCGGGGGTGCTCGGCGATGCTTCTGCTCAGTGAGTCGGAGATCCACACCCTGCTCACTCCGGCCGAGGCTCTGGAAGCGATGAGGTCGAGCTTCATCGCACATGACCGGGGAGCCGTCGAGAAGCCGGATGTGATCACCCTTGAATTCGACGAGCACGGCGCGGACGTCCACGCCAAGGGCTCCTACATCCACGGCGATCCGACCTGGGCCGTCAAGGTCGCCTCATCGTTCCCCGGAAACAACAGGTCGGGCGAGCCCGTGCACAGCGGCCTGAGCCTCGTCTTCAGTTCGTCCTCAGGCTACTTGGAGGCCATTCTCCTCGACAACGGATACCTGACCGAACTCCGCACCGGCGCCACCGGCGCGCTGGCCACCGACCTGCTGTCGAGAGCCGACGCCTCGACCGTGGCCGTGATCGGCGCCGGCAGCCAGGCAAGGTTCCAGCTCGACGCCCTTCTTCGCGTCCGCAAGATCGACACGGTACGCGTCCTCTCCAGACGCCGGGCTCATGCGGAACGCTACGCGCTCGATGCCCGGACCCGTTACGGCGTGACCGTACAGGTGTGCGACTCGGGCGAGGAGGCCGTGGCGGGCGCGGACATCGTCGTGACGACCACACCATCGCGCGAGCCGGTCGTCGAAGGCGCGTGGCTCGAACCGGGGACCCACCTCACGGCCATCGGCTGCGACTCGCCCGGCAAGCGCGAACTGGACGCCGAGTGCCTGCGGCGCGCGGCGGTCGTGGTCGTCGACGACCCCGACCAGGCGATCACTCATGGAGAACTCCAGCATGCCGGACGCGACGGGTCATGGGACGTGTCGCGCACGGTAACGCTCGGCGCCCTCCTCCAGGGGAAGTCGCACGGACGGCTCGACGACCGCGGGATCACGATCGCGGACCTGTCCGGCGTCGGCTCGCAGGACGCGGCCATCGCGTCGCTCGCGTACTCGAAGGCCGTCGCCAGAGGGATCGGCCGCCGCATCGCCGAGGCCCGATTCCCCGAGGAGACGAAATGAGCGCCACCAGGACGCCCACGGCACCGGCCCAGCAACTGCGCGTGCATCCTCGGCGGGCCGCGCGGCGACTCAGGATGCTCTGCGGTGCCGTCGTCGTGTTCTTCCTCGTCGCACTCGTCCATTCACTGTGGACGAATCCGCGACTGCCGAAGGACGTGGTGTGGGACTACCTCTTCCATGAACTGACCCTGCACGGGCTCGTCGTCACCCTGTACCTCACGGTTCTCGCCATGGTCATCGGGCTGGTCGGGGGCACGCTTCTGGCGATCATGCGTCTGTCGAAGAACCCCGTCCTGTCGTTCTGCGCCAACCTGTACCTGTGGGTCTTCCGAGGAACACCCGTGCTGATCCAGATCATCTTCTGGGGTTACCTCGGAGCGCTCTATCCCGAACTGAAGATCGGTATTCCGTTCACCGGCATCACCTTCGTGTCCTTCGACGCCAACGTCATCACGCCGACCGTCGCCGCGCTCCTGGCCCTCGGTCTCAACGAGGTGGCCTACGCATCGGAGATCGTGAGGTCGGGGATCCTCGGAGTCGATGCCGGGCAGGTCGAAGCGGCGTCGTCGCTGGGGATGAACTCACCCCAGACCCTGCGGCGGATCGTCCTTCCGCAGGCCATGCGAACGATCGTCCCGCCGATGAGCAACGAGGTCATCACCATGCTGAAGACGACGGCGCTGGTCTCCGTCATCGCCGGCAAGGACCTGCTGACGAACCTGCAGCAGATATACGCGCAGAACTTCCAGGTCATCCCGCTGCTCATCGTCGCGAGCATCTGGTACATGGCGATCACTTCGGTGCTCACTCTTCTCCAGACCCATCTCGAGAAGCGCTACAGCCGGGGCCTGACCCGGACCACGCCCCGAGGGCCCATGAACAGGCTCGTCGGCTTCAAGCGGAGGGGAGTCGTCGATGCCTGAACCGCGCCTGGCCGTCAGCGCCCGAGGGATCCACAAGAGCTTCGGCGACATCCACGTGCTCCGGGGGGTCGACCTCGACGTCCACGACGGAGAGGTCGTCTGCCTCATCGGCCCGAGCGGCTCGGGCAAGAGCACCTTCCTCCGCTGCATCAACCATCTCGAGACCGTGGACGTCGGCCTCCTCTCCGTTTACGGCGAACCCGTCGGCTACCGCGAAGAGCGGGGGGTACTTCGCGAACTGCCGAACAAAGAGGTCTGCCGTCGCCGCAGCGAGATCGGCATGGTCTTCCAGCGGTTCAACCTCTTCGCGCACATGACGGCGGCGCAGAATGTCGCCGAGGCGCCTGTACGCGTCCTGCACAAGAGCAAAGAGCAGGCATACCAGACCGCGCGGGAACTGCTGGAAACGGTCGGCCTCAGTGACAAGGCCGATTGCTACCCCTCCTCGCTCTCGGGTGGCCAGCAACAACGAGTGGCCATCGCCCGCGCGCTGGCCATGGGCCCCAACCTGATGCTGTTCGACGAACCCACGTCCGCTCTGGATCCGGAGTTGGTCGGCGACGTCCTCGCCGTGATGAGAGACCTCGCCCAGAGCGGAATGACGATGGTCGTCGTCACCCACGAGATCGGCTTCGCCCGGGAAGTCGCCGACCGCGTGGCCTTCATGGACGGCGGGATCATCGCCGAGAGCGGCCCCACCGAGCAGGTACTCACCAATCCTTCACACGCCAGAACACGGGATTTCCTCTCCAAGGTACTCGCCTGAGCACGGCCGGGAAATTCCCGAAAGGAAGACATGAAAGCACGTAGATTGGCGGCGGTCGCAGCATGCGCGGCCGTCTTCGCCGGCGGGCTCGTCGGCTGCGGTGATTCATCCGACTCGACCGGCAGCGGCTCGACCACGATCGCGAATCGAAAGGTCGTGGTCGATGAGCAACTCGCGGCGAAGGTCCCCGACTCGTTCAGGGGCCGCCTGCGCATCGCCACCGCGGCGCCGTATCCGCCGTTCGAGTACTTCGACGAGAACCAGAAGCTCGTCGGACTCGACATCGATCTGGGCAATGCGGTGGCCGCCAAGCTGGGCATGAAGACGGATTGGCAGGCGGTCAGCTTCGACGGCGTCATCGCCGGGACCAAGGCGAAGAGGTTCGACCTCATCATCTCGGACATGGGCGTCACCTCCGAGCGGGCGAAGGAGATCGATTTCGTCACGTACGCGCTCGCCGGCATCGGCATGGTCATCCCGAAGGGGAACCCTCAAGGCGTCACGACGCTGGCCGACTTCTGCGGGAAGCCGGTGTCGATGGAGAAGGGCGCCATCCAGGTCACCTTCATCCAGGAGTTCAACAAGACCACCTGCGCGAAGGCGGGAAAGCCCATCCAGATCGCCCAGTTCGCGAAGAGCTCTGACGCGCTGCTCTCCCTGAAGACCGGCAAGACCAGCGGATTCTTCGTCGATCTCGCCAGCGGCACCTACATCGCCCGGACCAGCGAGAAGGGAGCGGCGTTCGAAGTCCTCAACGATTCCAAGGCGCCGCCCAGCGGCTACAACCCGATCAAGATCGGAGTGGGTGTGGGCAAGGACCACACCGAGCTGCGGGACGCGGTCAAGGCCGCGCTGGAGGCGCTCTTCGCGGACGGAACCTATACCGAGATATTCAAGAAGCACGGATTGCAGGGATCCGTCGTCAAGAAGATCGAGATCAATGGAGCGGAGACTCCCCAGTGACGGCACGACCGAGGATCGAGCTGGCGACGGCGGCATACCTGCGCCGCCTGAACGTCCCGTCCCGGACCTCGGAGGAGGAGATGGGCGCGGCCGACGCACGTGAGTTCAACCGGAAGGAACTCGTCGCGGAGTTCGGCCCGCAGCCGGTCGTCGGCGCCATGGCGGACCACCTCGCGGGCGGCGTCCCGGTCCGCGTGTTCCGGCCCGCCGGAGACGCGGGCGTCGGTCCGGTCGTGCTGTACATCCACGGCGGCGGATGGACGGTCGGCGATCTGGACTCGCACGCCGGTGTGAGCCGGGCGCTGTGCGCCCTGGCGGGCGTCACCGTTGTCGCCGTCGACTACAGGCTCGCTCCCGAGCACCGGTATCCGGCGGCGGTCGAAGACTGCGAGGCCGCGCTCGAATGGCTCACCGCCCATGCCGACGACCTCGGCGTCGACCCCAGGGCGATCGCCGTGGTGGGCGACAGCTCGGGAGGCAATCTCGCGGCGGTGATCGCACAGCGAGCGACGGCCGCCGGGGTGCACCTGCGCTGCCAGGTGCTGGTCTACCCCCCCGTTGACAGCAGGTCCCGATCGAAGTCCTTCGAGACGATGGCGACGGGATACGGTCTCGAGGCCGCGGAGATGCTCTGGTACTGGTCGAACTACCTCGGCGAGGCACCGAAGGCCGACGACCCGGGGCATTCACCTCTCGCCGCCCACGACCTGCGCGGCCTCCCGCCCGCTCTGATCCTGACCGCCGAACTGGATCCGCTGAGGGACGAGGCGGAGGAGTACGGTGCGGCGCTGGTGGCGGCGGACGTGCCGGTGAGCATGCGCCGTTTCGATGGAACGATCCACGGCTTCTTCCGCATGCCGGGCACCATCCCGCTGGGCAGGGTCGCGCTCGAATCGGCCGCCGCGTTCCTCCACTCCCGCCTTTCGGTCACCGGACCGCTACGGAGCTGGGACGACCTGAGTTTCGAGGTCGTGATATGACGCTGACGCTCGACCAGATCGTCGCCACCGCGTCGACTCCATGGTGGACGGAGGACGCGCTTCGGGACGAGGCCGAGGGGGCCGCGCTGTCGCCTCTCTCGGAGAGGATCGACGCCGATGTCGTGGTGGTCGGGGGCGGCTACACGGGCATGTGGACCGCGTGGCTGCTGAAGACGCACGATCCGAGCCTGGACGTCGTCCTGCTGGAACGCGACGAGTGCGGTCTGGGGCCCAGCGGCCGCAACGGTGGTTTCGTCCATGGCTATTGGGGACAACTCGGCCAGCTCGTCGACCTGTTCGGCCCGGAGAAGGGGTTGACGGTCGCCCGCGCGGCGGACGAGGCGCAACAGGCGATCTTGGACTTCTGCCGGGGCTCGGAACGTGATCTGTGGCTCAACGTCGCCGGCATCACCATGATGTCGGCGACTCCCGAACAGGACACCATCGTTCGGCAATCGATCGCGGTGGCCCGCCGTCTCGGTGTACTGGACGAGGTACGCGGCCTCAGCGGCGCGGAGGCCCGCGAGTTCTGCGACTCGCCGCGGTTCCGGAGCGGCGTCCACTACAGGCACGGTGCGACCGTGCAACCCGCACGGCTCGCCCGGGAGCTGCGGCGGCGCGCCGTCGAGGTGGGCGTGCGGATGCACGAGCACTCACCCGTCACCGAGATCCTCGACTCAGGCGACCGGGTCGAGGTCTCGACCGCACGCGGGCAGGTACGGGCGGAGCGTGCGGTCATCGCCACCGGGGCCGCTCTGACCGGGGAACGCCACATCCGGAGCCGCGTCGTCAACTTCAGCAGCCACATGATTCTCACCGAGCCGGTTCCCGAGCTGATCGAGGAGCTGGGATGGACCGACGGGGTGGGCATCTTCGACGCCAGGATGTTCGTCCATTATCTGCGGACGACGCCGGACGGCCGGATAGCCATCGGCAGCGGTTCCGGGCACATCGCCTACGGGGGGCGCATCAACCCGAGCCTCTACGCCGATCGGCAGGCCGTCGCTCGTGCGCGCCGCGGCCTGGAGTTCCTGCTTCCTTCGCTCAAGGGCGTCGGCATCGAGCGCGCTTGGGGTGGCCCGATCGACGTGAGCGGGGACGGGCTGCCGTTCATCCGCCCCAGCAGAACCGGGCGAGTCCTCCGGGCGGGCGGGTTCTCCGGCCATGGCGTCAATCCCTCCTACCTCATGGGGCGGATCCTGACCTCGCTCGTCCTCGGACGGCGGGACTCCTGGGGGCGGCTTCCGCTGGTGCGGCGCACCGTCCCGCGTTTCCCGCCAGAGCCGTTCCGCTGGGTCGGAGGCAACGCCGTCCGCCTGTCGATCGCGAGAGTCGAGGACGGCCAGCAGGGTGATGTGTCGGTCAACGGGCTCCAGCGCTTCGTCGCGAACCTGCCGGCGCGACTCGGGATGAAGATCGGTACGCGCTGATCATCCGTTGCCCGCAGGCGGCCGGGCCGCCCGCCTGCGGGTTCGGCGGCTTTCGACCGTCCAGATAAGGAAACGAGACATGATGGTGTACGAGTACTCCGCCGGCGGGCGACCGGCCCGGAATCCGGCGCCGAGATGAGTGCCGCCGACATTCCCTACTTCACCGCCGCCGACATCCACGCCTCAACGACGCCGGCCATGGCGGTCACCGCGATCGAAGACGCTCTCCGGTCAGGGCTCGATCCGAAGGACGACCTGGTCCGGACGGCCACCGGCCTGAGACACGGCCAGTTCCTGCTGATGCCGTCAGAGGCCGGCGACAGCGCCGGCGTCAAGATAGCGTCCGTCGCCCCCGGCAACCCTCGCCGCGGGCTACCGCGAATCCAGGCCCTCTACGTGTTGTTCGACGCGGCGACCCTCACCCCCCGAGCCCTGCTCGACGGGACCGCGTTGACCACACTGCGCACACCGGCCGTGTCCTTCGCGGCGGTTCGGTCCGCCGTCTCGCGTCTGGGTCACGCGCCCCGGATCCTGCTGTTCGGAGCCGGACCGCAGGGGCGGGCGCACGTCGACGCGCTTCGGTCGCTTCTCGGTCCGGAGGCGGTGGCACACGTGACCTACGTGGTTCGGAACCCGGACCGCGTGGACCGGAGCACGGTCGGGGCCGCGCCGGTGATCCGGGCCGGAGCTCATCACGGAGCCGTCGCCGAAGCGGATCTCATCGTCTGCGCGACGAGCGCGTCCACGCCCTGCTTCGACTCGAACCAGGTCAAGGACGACTGCGTCGTGATCGCCGTCGGCTCACACCAGCCGGACGCTCGTGAGATCGACTCCGCGTTCGTCGGTCGTGCGCAGGTCGTGGTCGAGGACGTGGAGACGGCCACCCGTGAGTCGGGTGACATCGTCATGGCCGTCGCCGATGGCGTGATCACTGCCGATCGGCTCGTCGCCATGCGCGACGTCGTGGACGGATCACGTGGGCTCGAGGCGGGCCGCCCGGTGCTGTTCAAGAGTTCCGGGATGTCGTGGGAGGACCTGATCATCGCGAACACGGTCCTGGAAGCCTCCATGCGACGGCCGCACGACCGCTGAGCGCGGCACCGTCACCGCGGCCCGACGAGGACGACCGCAACCGCCAGTAGCAAGGAGATGCACGATGACCAAAGAGATCACGCACTGGGCCGGCGGCACCGAGTTCACCGGGACCCCGGAACTGTGGGGCGATGTCACCAACCCCGCCACCGGACGCGTCACCGGACGCGTCGCGCTTGCCAGCGAAACCGACGTCCAGTTCGTCGTCGACGCGGCCAAGAAGGCCTTCACGACCTGGGCGGGCGTCTCCCTGGCCCGCCGCACCCAGATCCTGTTCTCGTTCCGCGAGCTGCTCAACAGCCGCAAGAGCGAGCTCGCGGCGCTGATCACCGCCGAGCACGGCAAGGTGTTCTCCGACGCGCTCGGCGAGATCTCCCGCGGCCAGGAGGTCGTCGAGTTCGCCTGCGGCATCGCTCACCTGCTCAGGGGCGGTCACTCCGAGAACGCCTCCACGGGCGTCGACGTGCACTCCACACGCGCCCCGCTCGGTGTGGTCGGCATCATCAGCCCGTTCAACTTTCCCGCCATGGTCCCGATGTGGTTCTTCCCCATCGCGATCGCCGCGGGCAACACCGTTGTCCTCAAGCCCAGCGAGAAGGACCCCTCCGCCGCGCTCTGGATCGCCGACCTCTGGCGGGAGGCCGGGCTCCCCGACGGTGTCTTCAACGTGCTCCAAGGCGGTAAGACCGCCGTCGACGGACTGCTGCGCAGCCCCGACGTCGCCGCGATCAGCTTCGTCGGCTCCACTCCGGTCGCACAATACGTCTACGAGGAGGCCAGTCGGCGCGGAAAGCGAGTGCAGGCCCTCGGCGGCGCGAAGAACCACATGGTCGTGCTGCCCGGCGCCGACCTCGGCCTCGCCGCCGACGCGGCGGTCAACGCCGGGTACGGCAGCGCCGGCGAGCGTTGCATGGCGATCAGCGTGCTGGTCGCCCTTGAGCCGATCGCCGACGAGCTCGTCGTCCAGATCGCCGAGCGCATCCGGACGCTGCGCATCGGCGACGGTCGCCGTGACAGCGCCAACGCGATCGACATGGGCCCCCTCGTCACCAAGGCCCACCGCGACAGGGTCGCGGGCTTCGTGACCTCGGGCGAGAGGGCCGGCGCCGAACCGGTCATCGACGGCCGCGATGTCCAAGCCGATGGCGAGGAGGGCGGCTTCTGGCTCGGCCCGACCTTGTTCGACCACGTCACGCCCGATATGGAGATCTACCGTGAGGAGATCTTCGGGCCGGTCCTGTGCGTCGTGCGAGTCTCCTCCTACGACGAGGCCGTCGCGCTCATCAACGCCAACCAGTACGGAAACGGCGCCGCGATCTTCACCAACGACGGCGGCGCCGCCCGCCGCTTCGCGAACGACGTCCACGTCGGCATGATCGGGGTCAACATTCCCATTCCGGTACCGGTCGCCTACTACTCCTTCGGCGGCTGGAAGCGCTCGCTGTTCGGCGACACCCACGCCCACGGCACCGAGGGGGTCCACTTCTTCACCCGCGCCAAGGTCGTCACCTCCCGCTGGATCGACCCGGCCGTCCGCTCAGGAGGCGGGCTCGAACTAGGGTTCCCGCAGAATGCCTGACACCGCCCAAGCTTCGGTGCGCCGAAACGCAGTGCTGCCGATCCTGGGCTGCCGATCCTGGGCTGCCGGGCCAAGGCTGCCGGGCCAAGGCTGCCGGGCCAAACGGTGCCTCAGGCCGACCGATGCGCTCGGCGCCGCCCAGCGGGCCACCGGGTGTATGGCTGGTCTCCGTCCGGCGGACGGAGACCAGCTGTCACGCTGTCGGCCTAGCCGGCTTCGGTGACGGTGAAGCGGCGCAGGTCGAGCGCCGGGTTCTTCGCGCGGACGGCCTTGACCCGCTCGGGCGAGACGTCCCCGGACACGACCCCGGTCCCCTCCCCCAGCGCCGCCACGACGACGCCCATCGGGTCGACGACCATGCTGTTTCCGGCGCCGGTCGGGGCGCACTGGTCGGCGGCCGCCACGTAGATGGTGTTCTCGATCGCGCGGGCCCGCACCAGCGTCCGCCAGTGGTCCTCCTTGAGCGGCCCCGGCACCCATTCGGCGGGCAGCGCCAGGACGTCGGCGCCGGCGTCCACGATCCGCCGCGTCACCTCCGGGAACCGGACGTCGTAGCAGGTCTGCATGCCGAACGTGACGCCGTCGACGGCGAAGGTGCGCGGCTCGCCGATCTCGCCGGGGCGCACCAGCGCCGACTCCTCGTACCCGAACGCGTCGTACAGGTGGATCTTGCGGTACTCGGCGACGACGTCCCCGGCGGGGGCGACGGCGACGAGGGTGTTGGAGATGCGGCCGGGATCGTCCAGCCGCTCGTTCACGCCCGCGACGACGTGGACGCCGTGGCGCCGGGCCAGGCCGCCGAGCCCCGCCACGAACGGGCCGTCGAGGGCCTCGGCCGAGTCGACGAACCGCCGGTCCAGCTTCGGCGCGGTGAACATCGCGAACTCGGGCAGCACCACGACCCGCGCGCCCTGCCCGGCCGCCTCGGCGACCAGCCCGCCGATCGCCGCCAGGTTCTCGTCCTTGTCGGTTCCGGGCGCGAACTGCGCCACCGCGACCCGCACCATACGCCGCCTCCTACATCCGGTCGACGCCGGTCACCCGGACGACGGCCTCGCCCTCCTGGTCGGAACCCGCGAGGTCGACCTCGGCGCTGACGCCCCAGTCGTGATGCCCCTCGGGGTCGTCGAACACCTGCCGGACGCGCCACAGCGCGTCCTGCGGGACCTCCTCGATCTGCAGCAGCTTCGGCCCCCGCGCGTCGGCCCCGGTGAGCAGCTCGTCGTGCTCCTCGAAGTAGCGGTCCATCGCCTCCGCCCACGCGTCGGCGCCGAATTCGGGGTCCAGCCCGCCCAGCTCGCCGTAGCGCTCCAGCGCCGCCAGCTCCACCCGGCGGAACATCGCGTTGCGCACCAGCACCCGGAACGCCCGCGCGTTCGCGGTGACCTTGGTGACGCGCTCCTCGATCGGCTCGTCCAGGTCCTCGGCGGCGGGGTTGGCGAGCTGCTCCCACTCGTCCAGCAGGCTGGAGTCGACCTGCCGGACCAGCTCGCCCAGCCACTCGATCAGGTCGATGAGGTCGTCGGTCTTGATCGACTCCGGGACGGTCTGCTGCAGCGCCTTGTAGGCCCCCGACAGGTACCGCAGGACGAGCCCCTCGCCCCGCGCCAGCTCGTAGTACCCGATGTACTCGGTGAACGTCATCGCCCGCTCGTACATGTCGCGCACGACCGACTTCGGGCGCAGCGGATGGTCGCCGACCCAGGGGTGCCCCGCGCGGTACACCTCGTAGGCGGCGCCGAGCACGTCCTCCAGGGGCTTCGGGTGGTCGACGTCCTGGAGCAGCTCCATCCGCTCCTCGTACTCGATGCCCTCGGCCTTCATCTCCTGGACGGCCTCGCCCCGCGCCCGGTTGACCTGCGCGGCCAGGATCTGCCGCGGGTCCTCCAGCGTCGCCTCGATCACCGACAGCACGTCCAGCGCGTACGACGGCGACGCCGGGTCGAGGATCTCGAAGGCCGCGAGCGCGAACGTCGACAGCGCCTGGTTGAGCGCGAAGTCCTCCTGGAGGTCGACGGTGATGCGCGCGTACCGGCCGGCGTCGTCCGGCTCCGGCAGCACCTCGACGATGCCGCCCGCGAGCAGCGACCGGTAGATCGCGATGGCGCGGGAGATGTGCCTGCGCCGCGCCGCGGGCTCCTCGTGGTTGTCGGTCAGCAGCCGCTTCATGGCCTGGAACGCGTTGCCCGGCCGCGCGATCACCGACAGCAGCATCGCGTGGCTGACCTGGAACCGGGACCGGAGCATCTCCGGCTCGGCCTCCTGCAGCTTCTTGAAGACGTCCTCGTCCCAGCCGACGAACCCCTCCGGCGGCTTCTTGCGCTGGACCTTCCGCCGCTTCTTCGGGTCGTCGCCGGCCTTGGCCAGCGCCTTCTCGTTCTCCACCACGTGCTCGGGCGCCTGCGCGACGACGAACCCGACCGTGTCGAAGCCGGCCCGCCCCGCCCGCCCGGCGATCTGGTGGAACTCCCGCGCCCTGAGCCGCCGCACCCGGTGCCCGTCGTACTTGCTGAGCGCGGTGAACACGACCGTCCTGATGGGGACGTTCACCCCGACCCCCAGGGTGTCGGTCCCGCAGATGACCTTCAGCAGCCCGGCCTGCGCGAGCCGCTCCACCAGCCGCCGGTACTTGGGCAGCATCCCGGCGTGGTGGACCCCGATGCCGTGCCGGACGAACCGCGACAGGTTGCGCCCGAACTTCGTGGTGAACCGGAAGTTGCCGATCAGCTCGGCGATCCGCGCCTTCTCCGCCTTGGTGCACACGTTGATGCTCATCAGCGCCTGCGCCCGCTCGATCGCCGCCGCCTGCGTGAAGTGCACCAGGTAGATCGGCGCCTTCTGCTCGGCCAGCAGCTCCTCGATCGTCTCGTGCAGCGGCGTCACCCGGTAGTCGTAGATGAGGGGCACGGGCCGCTCCGCCGACGTCACCAGGGCGGTCGGCCGCCCTGTCCGCCGCGTCAGGTCCTTCTGGAAGAACGCGACGTCCCCGAGGGTGGCCGACATGAGCAGGAACTGGGTCTGCGGCAGTTCCAGCAGCGGTATCTGCCACGCCCAGCCCCGCTCGGGCTCGGCGTAGAAGTGGAACTCGTCCATCACGACCACGCCGATGTCGGCGTCCTTGCCGTCCCTGAGGGCGATGTTCGCCAGCACCTCCGCCGTGCAGCAGATGATCGGCGCGTCCGCGTTCACGCTGGCGTCGCCGGTCATCATCCCGACGTTGTCGCGCCCGAACATCTCGCACAGGTCGAAGAACTTCTCCGACACCAGCGCCTTGATCGGCGCCGTGTAGAAGCCGACCTGGTCCCGGCCGAGCCCCGCGAACAGCGCCCCCGCCGCCACCAGGCTCTTGCCCGACCCGGTCGGCGTCGACAGGATCACGTTCGCGCCGGAGACCACCTCGATGAGCGCCTCCTCCTGGGCGGGGTACAGCGTGATCCCGCGCCCCGACACCCACCGTTCGAACGCCTCGAACAGAGAGTCGGCGTCGGTGTCGTTTCCGGAGGGAAGCTCATCGATAAGGCTCACCCCTCCATCCTGCCCCCGATCACCCACTGCCCGCGCCGGACGCCGCTCCGCGTCTAGACCAGCCCGTGGCCGTACCTGTCCATGAGGGGCCGGAGGTCGGGCTCTCCGAAGGACTCCCGCATCGCCTCGAAGACGGGGACCTTCTCCTCCCCGAACCGCCGGACGCGGCCGGCGTAGGTGGCGGCGGACACGAAGGTCGGCGGATCGGTCTTGCTGTGGAACTTGTCGGCGTACATCACGAGCCGCTCCTCGCCGGTCACGGCCACGTAGTCGCCGGCCGGGACGGGAAGCCGCTGCCGCGCGATGTCGGCGCGGGTCAGCCCGACCCCGGTGTGGCACGAGCAGAAGCGGCAGATCTCCTCCGGGAACCCCTCCTCCCGGAGGATCTCGTGACCGAGCACCCCGTGCCGGACGTAGCCGCTGTAGTCGATCGTCCCGGACGGGCCGTAGAGCCGGTAGACGCCGAGGTCGTGCAGCAGGCACCCGGCCCGCACGAGATCGGCGTCGACCGCGAGCCCCGCCGCGTCCATGATGCGCTCGGCGATCTCGGACACGATGACGCAGTGCGTCCACACGGCCTCGAACGCCTCGGCCCCCGGCGCGTACCGCTCGTGCAGGGCCCGGATCTCGTCGACCCCAGGTATCTCCACCCCACGACCTTAGACCGGCGCGCCCGCTCGGCCCGTCAGGGACGGACCGAGCTGCGGGCATAGGGCCCGGCCGTCAGGCGCCTACTTCGGTGCGGTCGCCGCCCCAGAGGGTGTGGAAGGAGCCGTCGCGGTCGGTGCGGCGGTAGGTGTGGGCGCCGAAGAAGTCGCGCTGCCCCTGCGTGAGCGCGGCCGGCAGGCGGTCGGCGCGCAGGGAGTCGTAGTAGGCCAGCGCGGTGGAGAAGCCGGGCGCGGGAACGCCGAGACGCGCGGCGGTGGCGACCACCTCGCGCCAGGCGTCCTGGGCGTCGCCCACGGCCTCGGCGAAGTGGTCGTCGGTCAGCAGCGTCGGGGTCTCCGGGTCGGCCTCGTAGGCGGCGCGGATGCGGTCCAGGAAGCGGGCCCGGATGATGCAGCCGCCCCGCCAGATGGTGGCCATCGCCCCGAGGTCGATGTTCCAGCCGTACTCGGCGCTGCCCGCCTGGATCTCGTGGAACCCCTGCGCGTACGCCACGATCTTGGAGGCGTACAGGGCCTTCTCCACGGCGTCGGCGAAGCCGGAGTCCGCGACGGCCGTGCGGGACGGCCCGGGCAGGCCCCGCGCGGCCTCGCGCAGCGCGGCGTGGCCGGAGACGGACCGGGCGAACACGGCCTCGGCGATGCCGCCGACGGGGACGCCGAGGTCGAGGGCCGTCTGCACGGTCCAGCGGCCGGTGCCCTTCTGCTCGGCCTGGTCCAGGACGACGTCCACGAACGGCCGGCCCGTCGAGGCGTCGGTGTGTGCGAGGACCTCGGCGGTGATCTCGATCAGGTAGGACTCCAGGCGGCCGGTGTTCCAGGTGCGGAACACCTCGGCGATCTCGGCCGGCGCGAGCCCGGCGGCGTGCCGCAGCAGGTCGTAGGACTCCGCGATCAGCTGCATGTCGGCGTACTCGATGCCGTTGTGCACCATTTTCACGAAGTGCCCGGCGCCGTCGGGGCCGACGTGCACGCAGCAGGGCGTCCCGTCGACCTTGGCGGAGATGTCCTCCAGCAGCGGGCCGAGCGCCTCGTAGGACTCCGCGGAGCCGCCCGGCATGATGCTCGGGCCGTGCAGCGCGCCCTCCTCGCCGCCGGAGATGCCGGTGCCGACGAAGTGGATCCCGCGCTCGCGCAGTGCGGCCTCGCGGCGGCGGGTGTCGGCGAAGTTGGCGTTGCCGCCGTCGACGATCATGTCACCGGGCTCCAGCAGCGGGGCGAACTCGTCGATGACCGCGTCGGTCGGGCCGCCCGCCTTCACCATGACGACCAGCCGCCGGGGCCGCTCCAGGGACTCCACGAACCGCTCCGGCGTTTCCGCGGGCAGGAACGTTCCCTCGCCGCCGAATTCCTCCACCAGGGCCTTCGTCCTGGCGGACGTGCGGTTGTGCACGGCCACGGGGTGCCCGTGCCGGGCCAGGTTGCGGGCCAGGTTGCGCCCCATCACCGCCAGTCCGGTGACACCGATTCGCGCCTTCTGCATTGGCTGACTCCTCCTCGTGTGCGACCCTGACCAAGGGGTTGTACGCGGCTCATGATCCCCCCGTTCGAGCGCCCGGGCCCGCATACCCGCGCTCGTCGCGGGAACGGGTCGCGCTTTGAGGATCACTATCGATGGTGCCATCTACCTGGGGGTGCGATGCTGGGACTGCCGGACGAGGCGGCCGCGTGTCTCTTCGATCTCGACGGCGTGCTGACCCGGACCGCGGCCGTTCACGCGGCGGCGTGGAAGGAGATGTTCGACGGCTACCTGCGCGAACGGGCGGAGCGGACCGGTGAGCCGTTCACCGAGTTCGACCCCGTGCGCGACTACGGCCGTTACGTCGACGGCAAGAGACGCGAGGACGGGACGCGCTCGTTCCTGGAGTCGCGCGGCATCTCCCTGCCCGAGGGAGATCCGGACGACCCGCCCGAGAAGGAGACCATCCGGGGCCTCGGGAACCGCAAGAACTCCCTCGTCCTGAAGATCATCCAGGAGAAGGGCGTCGAGACCTTCGACGGGTCGATCGACTACGTCCGCAAGGCGCGCGAGGCCGGGCTGAAGACCGCCGTGGTCTCCTCCAGCGCCAACACCGTCCAGGTCCTGCGGACCGCCGGCATCACCGACCTGTTCGACGCGCGCGTGGACGGCGTCGTCGCGGCGGAGCGCGACCTGCCCGGCAAGCCCGCTCCCGACACCTTCCTCGCGGGGGCCGAGGAGCTGGGCGTCCCCGCCGGCAAGGCGGTCGTCTTCGAGGACGCGCTCGCCGGCGTCCAGGCGGGGCGCGCCGGGAAGTTCGCCTACGTCGTCGGCGTCAACCGGGTCGGCGACGAGCACGCGAAGGCGCTCGCCGAGCACGGCGCCGACATCGTGGTCGACGACCTGTCCGAGCTGCTGGAGGGGCCGTGAGCGAGCACGAGAGCCAGGGCGCCGACCGGCCGGTGTTCTCCGTCGAGCCGTGGTGCGTGCGGGAGCCGGAGCTGCGGCTCGACCGGCTGGCCCAGACCGAGTCGGTGTTCTCCCTCTCCAACGGGCACGTCGGCATGCGCGGCAACCTCGACGAGGGCGAACCGCACGGGCTTCCCGGCACCTACCTGAACTCCTTCTACGAGCAGCGTCCCCTGCCGCACGCCGAGACCGCCTACGGCTACCCCGAGATGGGCCAGACGGTCATCAACGTCACCAACGGCAAGGTGATCCGGCTGCTCGTCGACGACGAGCCGCTCGACGTGCGCTACGGCCGCCTGCACCACCACGAGCGGATCCTCGACATGCGCGCGGGGACGCTCACCCGGCACGTGGAGTGGACGTCCCCGGCCGACCGCAGGATCAAGGTCACCTCGGTCCGGATGGTGTCGCTGACCCAGCGGGCCGTCGCGGCGATCTGCTACGAGGTCGAGCCGGTGGACGAGGCGGTCCGGGTGGTCGCCCAGTCGGAGCTGGTGGCCAACGAGGCGCTGCCCGGCGGCGGCAAGGACCCGCGCGCCTCGGCGATCCTGAGCAGCCCGCTCGTCGGCGAGGAGCACGTCGCCAACGGCACCAAGGTGCTGCTGCTGCACCGGACGCGGCAGAGCGGCCTGCGGATGGCCGCCGGGATGTCGCACGACATCGAGGGCCCGGAGTCGATGGCGATCGACACCGAGAGCTCCAAGGACGTGGGGCGGCTGACGGTCGCGACGCGGCTGGAGCCGGGGCAGCGGCTGCGCATCGTCAAGTACATCTCCTACGGCTGGTCGAGCCGGCGGTCGCGCCCCGCGCTGCACGACCAGGTGGTCGGGGCGCTGGCGGGCGCGCGGCAGACCGGCTGGCAGGGCCTGCTGGACGAGCAGCGCGAGTACCTCGACGACTTCTGGGAGGGCGCGGACGTCGAGGTCGACGGCGACGCCGAGATCCAGCAGGCGGTCAGGTTCGGGCTGTTCCACGTCCTGCAGGCGGGCGCCCGCGCGGAGCGCCGCATGATCCCGGCCAAGGGGCTGACGGGACCGGGCTACGACGGGCACACGTTCTGGGACACCGAGACGTTCGTGCTGCCGGTCCTCACCTACACTTCCCCCGGCGCCGCGGCGGACGCCCTCGGCTGGCGGCACATGACGCTGCCCCTGGCCCGGGACCGTGCCAACCAGCTCGGCCTGGAGGGTGCGACGTTCCCGTGGCGGACGATCCGCGGGCACGAGTGCTCGGGCTACTGGCCCGCCGGCACCGCGGCGTTCCACATCAACGCCGACATCTCCGACGCGGTCGTCCGGTACGTGGACGCCACGCAGGACGAGCAGTTCGAGCGGGAGATCGGCCTGGACATCCTGGTCCAGACGGCCCGGCTGTGGCGGAGCCTCGGCCACCACGACGTGGGCGGGGTGTTCCGCATCGACGGCGTCACCGGCCCCGACGAGTACAGCGCGGTGGTGGACAACAACGTCTACACCAACCTGATGGCGCGCCGGAACCTCCAGGAGGCCGCCGAGACGGCGATGCGCCACCCGGACGTGGCCGACCGGCTCGGCGTGAACGCCGAGGAGGCGGCGTCGTGGCGGGACGCGGCGGCGGCGATGCTCATCCCCTACGACGAGCGGCTCGGCGTCCACCCGCAGAGCGAGAGCTTCACCAACCACGCCCGCTGGGACTTCTCCGCCACCAAACCCGACCACTATCCGCTGCTGCTGAACTACCCCTACTTCGACCTCTACCGCAAGCAGGTGGTCAAACAGGCGGACCTGGTGCTCGCCCTGCACCTGTGCGGCGACGCGTTCACCGACGAGCAGAAGGAACGCGACTTCGCCTACTACGAGGGCCTGACCGTCCGCGACTCGTCGCTGTCGGCGCAGACGCAGGCGGTCGTCGCCGCCGAGGTCGGCCAGCTGGAGCTGGCGCACGACTACCTCGGCGAGACCGCCCTGATGGACCTGCACGACCTGAACCACAACACCCGCGACGGGCTGCACATCGCCTCGATGGCGGGGGCGTGGAGCGGGCTCGTCGCCGGGTTCGGCGGGATGCGGGCGGGCAAGGGCACGCTGCGGTTCGCGCCGCGGCTGCCCGGCGGGATCAGCCGGCTGGCGTTCCGGATGCGGTACCGGGGCAACCGGATCAAGGTCAGCGTGACCGGTGAGGCGGCCCGCTACGAGCTGCTGGACGGCCGGGGCCTCACCCTGTGGCACCACGGCGAGCGGTTCACCCTCGCCGACGAGCCCGTCGAGCTGCCGATCGAGCAGATCCCGGTGCGGCCGGCGGTGACACAGCCGGCGGGCCGGGAGCCCGCGCCGCGGCGCATCGACCCGCACGGCCGCGACCCCCGCCGCCGCTAGGCGGGTCGCTGAGCGGGGCCGCTAGGCGGGGCCGCTCTCCGGAGCGCAGACCCGCGCGCAGCCGTCCGCCTCGGAGGCCCGCGTCCCGTCCGCCGGGCGGGACGCGGGGTCTCCGGGGCCGGCCGGCACGAGCAGCCGGCGCGGTCCCGGTCCCTCGTCCCCGAGCCGGTCGTAGGGGTTGGCGAGCGCGCACCTGCTGATCGACAGGCAGCCGCAGCCGATGCAGTCGGTGAGGTCGTCGCGCAGCCGTTCGAGCTGCCGGATGCGCGCGTCGAGCTCGCCGCGCCACCTCTCGGAGAGGCGCGCCCAGTCGGCCACCGTGGGGGTGCGCTCCTCGGGGAGGGTGGCGAGCGCGTCGCGGATGTCGCCGAGCGGGATCCCGACGCGCTGCGAGACCTTGATGAACGAGACCCGGCGGAGCGTGTCCCGGCTGAACCGCCGCTGGTTGCCCGCCGTGCGCCGGCTGCTGATCAGTCCCTTGGACTCGTAGAAGTGCAGCGCCGAGACGGCCACGCCGCTCCGCTCGGCGAGCTGCCCGACGGTCAGTTCGTGCACCCGGTGCTCCAGCCGCGTCATGCACCGGATCCTATGCGTTCCTCAACCGCGCTTGAGGTCGGGCCGGGCGGCCGGGCCCCGGTCAGTAGCGGGGGCCGGGCCGGTAGTGGGCGGCGGGGCTCGTCCCGCCGGGGCGCTCGGCCGCGTGGCCGAGCCGGCGCAGCCGGAACGCCGCGCCGATCATGGCGGCGCCGGCCAGGACGGCCAGCAGGCCGATCAGCCAGACGATGGCGATCGCGCCGGAGACGGGCCACGCGAACAGCATGATCCCGAAGATCAGCGAGACGGCACCGGTGAGCACGTACGCCCACTCGCCCTTCAGCTCCTTGCGCATCGCGAGCGCGACCCCGATCTCCAGGACGCCGGTGGCGACCGCCCAGGCGGCGATCAGCATCAGCAGGACGAACGCGGTGATGCCGGGCCACACCAGCGCCGCGATGCCGAGTGCGATCCCGGCGGCCCCCGACAGGGCGAGCAGGCCGCGCGGGCCGCCGGAGGTTCCGCGGATCGCCTGCGCGACCGCGAACACGCCGTCCACCAGGGCGTAGGCGCCGAACAGCACCACCAGCGCCCAGACGGTGATGCCCGGCCACACCCAGGCGACGATGCCGAAAATGACCGCGAACGTGCCGCGCAGCGCGAGCACCCACCAGTGGCGGGTCATCAGGTCGAACATTCCGGCCTCCCGGGGACGGGGAACTCCTCCAGTGTTGACCGCCGGCGCCTGCGGGGAACGCAAAGGCCGGTCGCGAACTTCGCAAAGTTCGCGACCGGCCCACGGGTCCGGCCGGTGGCCGGCTCCGCCCGCGCGTCAGTGCTCCAGGCGGCGCACCAGGTCGTGGTACTCGTCCCACAGCGCCTTCGGCGTGTGGTCACCGAACCGCTCGAAGAACTCCGGCACGAGGGCGGCCTCCTGCTTCCACACCTCGGTGTCGACCGACAGCAGCGTCCCCAGGTCGGCGTCGTCGATGTCGAGGCCCTCGGTGTCGAGCGCCTCCCGGGTCGGCAGGTGCCCGATCGGGGACTTGACCGCGTCGGCCTTGCCGTTGAGGCGCTCGACGATCCACTTCAGGACGCGGCTGTTCTCGCCGAAGCCGGGCCAGATGAACCTGCCGTCGGCGTTCTTGCGGAACCAGTTGACGTAGTAGATCCGCGGGAGCTTCTCCGGGTCCGTGGCCTTGCCGATCTCCAGCCAGTGGCCGAAGTAGTCGCCCATGTTGTAGCCGCAGAACGGCAGCATGGCGAACGGGTCGCGGCGCAGCTCGCCGACGGCGCCCTCGGCGGCGGCGGTCTTCTCGGACGCGACGTTGGCGCCGAGGAACACGCCCTGCTGCCAGTCGAACGACTCGGTGACGAGCGGGACGGCGGAGGCGCGGCGGCCGCCGAACAGGATCGCCGAGATCGGGACGCCCTTCGGGTCCTCCCACTCGTCGGCGATGATCGGGCACTGCCCGGCCGGGGTGGTGAAGCGGGCGTTCGGGTGGGCCGCCGGGCTCGTGGAGTCCGGCGTCCAGTCGTTGCCCTTCCAGTCGGTCAGGTGCGCGGGCGGCTCGTCGGTGAGTCCCTCCCACCACACGTCGCCGTCGTCGGTGAGGGCCACGTTCGTGAAGATGCTGTTGCCCCACAGCGTCCTGACCGCGTTGGCGTTGGTGCTCTCGCCGGTGCCGGGCGCGACGCCGAAGAACCCGGCCTCGGGGTTGATGGCGTACAGGCGGCCGTCGTCGCCGAAGCGCATCCAGGCGATGTCGTCGCCGATCGTCTCGACCTTCCACCCGGGGATGGTCGGCTCCAGCATGGCGAGGTTGGTCTTCCCGCACGCCGAGGGGAACGCGGCGGCGACGTAGCGGGTCTCACCGGTGGGCGGCGTCAGCTTCAGCACGAGCATGTGCTCGGCCATCCAGCCCTCGTCGCGGGCCATCGTCGAGGCGATGCGCAGCGCGTAGCACTTCTTGCCGAGCAGCGCGTTGCCGCCGTACCCGGACCCGTAGGACCAGATCTCCCGGGTCTCGGGGAAGTGGGTGATGTACTTGGTCGAGTTGCACGGCCACCTGACGTCCTCCTGGCCAGGCTCCAGGGGGGCGCCGACGGAGTGGACGGCCCTGACGAACGACCCGCGCTCCTCGATGAGGCGCAGCGCGCCCTCGCCCATCCGCGTCATGATCCGCATGGACACGGCGACATAGGCGGAGTCGGTGATCTCCACGCCCAGCTGCGAGATGGTGCCGCCGAGGGGGCCCATGCAGAACGGCACCACGTACATGGTGCGGCCCTTCATGCAGCCCGCGAAGAGGCCGCCCAGGGTCTCCCGCATCTCGCCGGGCGCGACCCAGTTGTTGGTGGGACCGGCGTCCTCCTGCTTCTCGGAGCAGATGAACGTCCGGTCCTCGACGCGGGCGACGTCGGTGGGATCGGAGGCCGCGTGGAAGCTGTTGGGCCGTTTGGCCGGGTCCAGCCGCGTCAGGGTGCCCTGCTCGACGAGGAGGCCGGTGAGCCGCTCCCACTCCTCCTGCGAGCCGTCACACCACTCGACCCGGTCGGGCCCGGTCAGCTCGGCGATCCCGCGCACCCACTCAATCAGTTCGGTGTGGCCGGTAGGGGCCTGGTCGAGGCCGGGGACCTGGTTGGACACGGGCGTTCTCCTTCAGCTGTTCGCAGGATGTTTGCATGATGAACAAGACCCGTCGTTTTTGCCATTTGGTCTGGACCAATCCCGTCCGCTTTTGGGGCATGATGCCCGGTTCTGTGAGGGATATCACTGGATGGGGGAACCGACCGCCCACCCGCACCCGCCGGACGGCACGAGAGCGCTCAAGCTGGGTAAACGTGGGTCTCGGTGGCCTTCACGGCCGCCCAGACGGGGCTGCCCTCCGACAATTGGAGCTCCGCGACCGCCGCCTGAGTGACGTCCGCTACGGCGTCGAAAGGCGGCCCCGACAGCCGGACCCGGACACGGTCCCCCTGCCGTTCGATCGCGCCGACGCGCGTGCGCCAGAGGTTGCGCGGGCTGCCGTCGGGACGCGTCCGGTACAGCGCCACCGAGGATGGCGCGAAGGCGAGGAACACCTCGCCTTCGAGTGAGTCGACAGTGTCGAGGGTTGCGGCACCGCCCCCCAGGGCGACCGTCCCCGCCTCGGCCCTGCCCCGGTACAGGTTCAGCCCGACCAGTCGCGCGACGTAGTCGGTCCGCGGGCGGCGCGCGACGTCGGCCGGGGTCCCCTGCTGGACGAGCCGGCCGCCCTCGACGACGACGAGGCGGTCGGCGAGCACCATGGCGTCCAGCGGGTCGTGCGTGACGAGCACGGCGGCGCCCTCGAACCCGGCGAGGTGGCGGCGCAGCGCGGCCCTGATCTCCATCCGGGTGTGCGCGTCCAGCGCCGCGAGCGGCTCGTCCAGCAGCAGCAGGCCCGGATCGACGGCCAGCGCGCGGGCGAGGGCCACCCGCTGCGCCTGCCCGCCGGACAGGGCCCGCGGGCGCGCGGACGCGTGCTCGGCGAGCCCCATCCGCTCCAGCCAGCCCGCGGCGATGCGCCGGGCGGCGCGGCGCCCGGCGCCCCGGCAGCGCGGCCCGAACGCGACGTTGTCGAGCGCCGTCAGGTGCGGGAACAGCAGGTAGTCCTGGAACACCATGCCGATGCCGCGGCGGTCGGGCGGCAGCGCGCGCAGGTCGGCGCCGTCCACCCGCAGGTGCCCGCCCGCCATCGGCACGAGCCCGGCCAGGGCGCGCAGCGCGGTGCTCTTGCCCGCCCCGTTCGGGCCGAGCAGCGCCACGACCTCGCCCGGCCCGGCGGTGAGCGCGAGATCGAGGTCGAACGCGGCGCGGCGGACGACGAGCCGCGCGTCCAGCCCCCGGGGTCCGCTCATCGCGCGCCGCCCACCCAGCGGTCCCGGAGCACGGCGAGGACGGCGACCGAGACGGCGAGCAGGACGAGGCTGAGCACGATCGCCGCCTGCGGGTCGGTCTCCAGCGCCAGGTACACCGCGAGCGGCATCGTCTGCGTCCGGCCGGGGAAGTTGCCCGCGAAGGTGATCGTCGCCCCGAACTCGCCGAGCGCCCGCGCCCAGCACAGGATCGACCCGGCCGCGACGCCCGGCGCGACCAGCGGCAGCGTGACCCGCCGGAAGATCGTCCAACGGCCGGCGCCGAGGGTGGCGGCGGCCTCCTCGTAGCGCAGGTCGGCGGCGCGCAGCGCGCCCTCCACGCTGATCACCAGGAACGGCATCGCGACGAACGCCTCGGCGAGCACGACGCCGGCGGTGGTGAACGGGAACGTGAGGCCGAAGGCGCGGTCCAGCCAGCCGCCGACCAGCCCGCGCCGTCCGAGCACCAGCAGCAGCGCGACGCCGCCGACCACCGGCGGCAGCACCAGCGGAACGGTCACCAGGGCACGGACGAGCCGGGCGGCGGGGAACCGGACCCGGGCGAGCGTCCAGGCGAGGGGGACGCCGAGCAGCAGGCACAGGCCGGTGGCGAGGGTGGCGGTGAGCAGCGAGAGCCGGAGCGCCTCCAGGACCTGCGCCTGCAGGAGGCGGGTGCCGAGCGTCGACCACGGCGCCCTGACGAGCAGGCCGAGCAGCGGCAGCACCAGGAAGCCGAGCCCGAGCAGCGCGGGCGCGAGCAGCACCCACGGCGGCCGGCCCGGCAGCCGGTCCGCCTCCCGCGCCTCCCGGGACGCCCTCCGCGGTCGCGTCACGGCCCCTCGAAGCCCGCCCGGCTCAGCACCGCCCTGCCCTGCTCACCGACCACCAGCCGGATGAACTCCCCGGCGAGCGCGCCCTGCGGCGCCTTGGCGACCTCCACGATCGGGTAGTCGTTGATCGCCTTCGCGGCCTCCGGGAACTCGATGCCCGTGACCTCGCCGCCGGCCGCCTTCACGTCGGTGCGGTAGACGAGCCCCGCGTCGGCCTCCCCCAGGCCCACCTTCGTCAGGACGGCCTTGACGTCCTTCTCCCGCGACACCGGCTCGACCTGAACCCCGGCGGCGGCCAGAGCCGTCTCGGCCGCGGCGCCGCACGGCACCTGCACCGCGCACAGCACGACCTTCAACCCCCGCCGGCCGAGGTCGCCCACCTTCGCGACCCTGCCCGGGTCCCCCTTCGGGACGGCGATGACCAGGCGGTTGCGGGTGAAGACCTGCGGCCGCCCCGACGCGTCCCCGGCGTCGGTCACCGTCTTCATCGTGGCAAGGCTCGCGGCCGCGAACACGTCCGCCGGGGCGCCCTGCGTGATCTGCTGCGCCAGCGTCGAACTGCCGCCGAACTGGAACCTGACCTTCACGCCGGGATGCGCGCCCTCGAACGTCCTGCCGAGCTCGGTGAAGGCCTCGGTGAGCGAGGCCGCCGCGAACACCGTCAGGGTCTTGCCGCCGCCCGGCTCTCCCGAACCGGAGGAGTCGCCGGCGTCGCCGCAGCCCGCCAGGACGGCGAGCGACAGCGCCGCCACCGCCGCGGTTCGCTTGACCACGTTGCCTCCTCAGCCCTGGTCCGGCACTTCGACGACGACGTTCGTGGACTTGACGACGGCATCGGCGACCACGCCCGGCTCCAGGCCGAGGTCGTCGGCCGCCTCGCGGCTCATCAGCGACACGACGCGGAACGGCCCCGCCTGGATCTCGACCTGCGCCATCACCCCGTCCCGGAGGACCTCGGTGACGATCCCCCGCATCCGGTTGCGCGCCGAGGAGAAGCGTTCGGCCTGGTCGGACGAGCCGTTGCCGCGCGCCTGGTCCCGCACGAAGGCGGCCAGCTCCGCGCCCGGCACCCGCCGGTGGCCGTGCTCGTCCCGGGACGCCGGGAGCCTGCCGCCGTCCACCCACCGGCGGACGGTGTCGGCGCTGACGCCGAGAAGCGCGGCGGCCTCGCTGATCCTGAACGTCGTCACCCGGCAAAGCCTAGACAACCGCATATGCAAGGGGAAGAGCGGCATCATCCTTGATACAGCGATATCTACCGCACCCATGCCCTCGCAACCGCGAAAGGGGAAGGCCCCCTTCCCCGTCGATCGCCGCGGATGTCACCATCTACTTACATCCCCCGACCGCGAGGAGGACCCGTGACGGCGCAAGGCCCCGCGACCCTGGTGATAGAACGGCACGGGACGGCGAGCCTGCGCTCCCGCGCGGTCTCGGCGGGCGTCCGGCGGCTGGTCCGCCCCGGCCTCGCCCGGCTCGCGGGCCGGCCGTTCGACGACCGGGCGCTGCGCCGCGCCGCCCTCCTCGACCGGCTGGCGGCACGGGCCGGGACGCCGCGGCGCATCAGCGTGGAGAAGGTCCGCTTCGACGGCTTCGGCGCCGAGTGGGTGTCGGCGCCGGGCGCCGCCCCGCCCCGCGACCGGGCGATCCTCTACCTGCACGGCGGCGGCTGGATCTCCTGCGGCCTCAACACGCACCGCCGGATGATCGCCTCGTTCGCCGCCGCGTCCGGCGCCACCGCGCTGTCGGTGGACTACCGGATGATCCCGGCGGTCCCGTTCGAGCGGGAGGTCGAGGACTGCGTCACCGCCTACCGGTGGCTGCTGGAGGAGCGGGGGATCGACCCCGGACGCGTCGTGATCATGGGGGACTCGGCGGGCGGGCACCTCACGTTCGCCACGGCGCTGCGCGCCCGCGAGGAGGGGCTGCCCATGCCGGCGGCGCTCGCGGCCCTGTCCCCCATGCTCGACATGGACCTGACGAGCAAGCTCGCGCACGCCAACATGGGCCTCGACCCCTCCGGCCCCGGCGCGCTGCTGGAACGCCTCGTCGAGGGGTTCCTCGGCCACCTCGACCTCGCCGACCCCGCGATCTCACCCGTCCGCGCCGACCTCGCGGGACTGCCGCCCGTCCTGCTCACCGCCGGATCCACCGAACTGCTCTACTGCGACTCCGAGCTGATGGCGCGGCGGCTCGCCGAGGCCGGGGTGCCGGTCACGCTCCAGGTGTGGGACCGGCAGTTGCACGTGTTCCAGATGTTCGGGCCGTACCTGCCCGAGTCGCGCGCGGCGGTCGCCGCGCTCGGCGCGTTCGTCCGCGACGCCCTGGACGGCTGAGTCAGCGCGTCTCCAGCAGCACCTCCGCGATCATCCCGAGGTTGGCGGCGTCCACGAGCCCCTCCCGCCTGATCCGCCCGAACGGGGCCACCACGACGTAGGTGCGCTCGCCGGCCGCCGCCACACCGTGCGGGCCCGACCCCCGGATCCGATCGAGCTCTCGGGCGGTGACCTCGGCGGAGAACAGGTGCGCGCGGTGCGCCGACAGGGTCGCGTTCACCTGGCGGGAGCGGTGCCCGCGCAGCCGGGCGGGCTCCAGCACCAGCCCGGTCTCCTCGGCGACCTCCGCGAGCGCCACCTCGGCCGGGCCGCCCGGCCCGGAGCCTCCCGGCAGCTCGTGGACGGCCCCGTCCGCGCCCGCGCTCCGGAACTCCCGGACGAGCACGACCTGCGTCGCGTCCAGCGTCGCGCCGGGCCGGTACAGCACGACGGCCGAGATGTCCGGCCGCCCGATGACGATCTCGTTGTCCTTGACCCGGTCCTCCGCGGTCACGCGGACCCGGACGTGCAGCCCCCAGCACACCCCGAAGCGGAACACCACCCGCGCCCCGAGCAGCACGTTGCCCGCGTCCCGCTGCCCCGCGTACCAGCGCTGGAACGCCGCGTCCCGCCACAGCAGCAGCGGGACCTCGCGCTCCCCGGCGGCCCGGGGCGCGCCGGCGCCGATCCGGCGCAGCGCCGCCGCGACCGTCTCCGGCAAGCCGGCGGCCGTCGGCACCGCGGACTTGTCCGCGTAGTGCAGCAGGTAGCCGTTCTTCGGCGCCTCCGGAGGCGCGCCGAACACCACCCGGCCGCTGTCGTGCCACATCCCCCACTCCACGTTCGTGGTGAAGGCGGGCATGGTCGCGAGGTCGCGCGGGACCCAGAAGACGACCTCGTCGGCCAGATGCAGGCAGCGCTCCTCCCATTCGACCTGGCCGTCGTAGTCGTCGTAGCGGTCCTCCCGGTGCTCGGGATCGAACACCACGAGCCGCCCGCCGCCGCGCCAGCGGGCCCGCAGTTCGGCGTGGGCGTCCGGCCGCCACGAGGCCACCCCGGGCGTCCGGGGCGTCGGGCCGGCCAGGAACACGGCCGCGTCCCAGCGGTCCGGCGGCTCCTCCCTCGCATGGACGAGGATCACGCCGTCGTCCATGCGGCGGCTCCCTTCCCGGTCGTGTGGACCGCCTACTAACGGGTAAACGCTGCTGATAACAGAATCACACTCCCGGTCAGGAGGAATCGATCATGGCTGGGACCATGCGAGTTCCGCGCACCCGAGGCGTCCTCAGCGGAATCCTGTTGATCCTTCTGGGGCTCTGGGGCGCGCTGCTGCCCCTCGTCGGCCCCTACTTCCACTTTGGATTCGCACCGGACGACACCTGGGTCTACACCACCGACCGCCTGCAGCTCAGCATCGCCCCCGGTGCCGCCGCCGTCCTCGGCGGCCTGATCCTGCTGTTCAGCGCCAACCGCGCCGTCGGGATGTTCGGCGGCTGGCTGGCCGCGCTCGCCGGCGCCTGGTTCGCCGTCGGGCCGATCCTCGCCACGCTGTGGAACGTGCAGGGCATCGGCGCGCCGCTCGGCGCGGGCGACGGCCGGCACGTCGCCGAGCAGCTCGCCGGCTTCACCGGCCTCGGCGTCGTGATCGTGTTCCTCGCCGCGCTGGCGCTCGGCAGGTTCGCGGTGGTCGGCGTCCGCGAACAGCGGCTGAACGAACCCGAACCCCCCGGGTCGAACACCACGCAGCCGCTCGTCTACGGGCGCTACGCGCGGGAGAACCAGCGCGGCCAGGACCCGCCGCCGACCGGCGACCAGCACGTCGCCGGTGACACACGCTGGGAACGCTAGCGGTCCCTGCGCCGCATGTCGCGGACCGACTTGGTGGTCTCGTAGCTGCCGCGCTCGTCGTCGAGGCGCACGTCGTCGCGGTCGGTGAACATGGCGACGAAGGCGACCAGCAGCCCGACACCGCCGATCCACGGCTCCCGCCATGCGAAACTGAGCGCCACGCAGGCGACGGCGACGGCGATGAGCAGCAAGAGCTTCACGTCACACCCCTCGACCGCGTCCCGGCGCCGGGGGACCCGGCCGCCCGGACGTCGCGAACGCGTCCGTCGCGAGATCAGCGAGTAATGGAAGACTTACCCGTCTCGCAGATGCATCCTGCCACGGAGGCGGCCCGCCGGGGAAGATCTCCGGCGGGCCGCCGCGTGACATTTCCGCTACTTCTTGCCCTTGCCGCGCTTCTCGCGGATCTTCATCGTGATGTCGAGGGGCGTCCCGTCGAACCCGAACTCCTCCCGCAGCCGCCGCTCGATGAACCGCCGGTAGCCCTCCTCAAGGAAGCCCGACGTGAACAGCACGAACCGCGGCGGCCGCACCCCCGCCTGGGTCGCGAACAGCACGCGCGGCTGCTTGCCGCCCCGCACCGGGTGCGGATGCGAGTTCACCAGGTCGGCGAAGAACTGGTTCAGCTTGGACGTCGGGACGCGGGTGCCCCAGCCCTCCAGCGCCGTCTCGATGGCCGGCACCAGCTTCTCCATGTGCCGGCCCGTGCGGGCCGAGATGTTCGCCCGCGGCGCCCACCGCGCGGTGTGCAGCTGCCGGTCGATCTCGCGTTCGAGGTAGTGGCGGCGCTCCTCGTCGAGCAGGTCCCACTTGTTGTAGGCGATGACCAGCGACCGGCCCGACTCGATCACCATGGAGATGATCCGCAGGTCCTGCTCGGCGAGCGGCTGGTCGGCGTCCACCAGCACGACCGCGACCTCGGCGCGCTCCAGCGCCGACCGCGTGCGCAGCGTCGCGTAGAAGTCGGCCCCCTGGTTCTCGCGGTGCCGGCGCCGGATGCCGGCGGTGTCGATGAACCGCCACGTCTTGCCGCCCAGCTCGATAAGCTCGTCGACCGGGTCGCGGGTGGTGCCCGCCACCGAGTCGACGACGGCGCGGGTCTCCCCCGCCAGCTTGTTCAGCAGGCTCGACTTGCCGACGTTCGGCCGCCCCAGCAGCGCGACCCGGCGCGGCCCGCCGGACTCGCCGAACGTCTCCGCCGGAGGCTCCTCGGGCAGCGCGTCGAGCACCGCGTCGAGCAGGTCACCGCTGCCGCGCCCGTGCAGGGCGCTGACCGGGTGCGGCTCGCCGATCCCGAGCGACCACAGCAGCGCCGCGTCGGACTCGGCGCTCACGCCGTCGACCTTGTTGGCGACCAGCACCACCGGCTTGCCGGACCGGCGCAGGATCTCCACCACGGCCTCGTCCACGTCCGTGGCGCCCACGGTCGCGTCCACCACGAACATCACCACGTCGGCCAGGTCGACCGCCAGCCGGGCCTGCTCGGCGATCGCCGCGGCCAGGCCGGAGGAGTCCGGCAGCCAGCCGCCCGTGTCGACGACGGTGAACCGGCGCCCGCTCCACGACGCGTCGTAGGCGACCCGGTCGCGGGTCACGCCCGGGACGTCCTCCACGACGGCCTCGCGGCGGCCGAGGATCCGGTTGACCAGGGTGGACTTGCCGACGTTCGGCCGCCCCACCACGGCCACGACCGGCGCCGGGCCCGCGTCCTGGTCGACGTCCTCGACGACGTCCACCGTTTCGATCTCGAAATCGCTCACTGTCACATTCCCCGGCGGGGACCGTCAGGCCGCCCGCTCACTCATGCTCTTTGGCGAGGCGGACGACCGCCTCGATGACCTCGTCCAGGCTCAGCCCGGTTGAGTCGATCTCGTGCGCCCCGGCCGCCTTGGCCAGCGGCGACGCCGTGCGCGTCGAGTCCAGCCGGTCCCGGCGCTCCTGCTCGGCCCGCGTGACCGTCACCGAGGCGCCCGGGTCGGCGGCCAGGTCCTTCGCGCGGCGCGCCGCGCGGACCTCGGCGCTCGCCGTGAGGAACACCTTGACCGGCGCCTCCGGCGCGACGGCCGTCCCGATGTCGCGCCCCTCCACCACGATCCCGCCCGCCCCGATGATCTCGCGCTGGAGCTCCACGAGCCGGGCGCGCACCGCCGGGACGGAGCTGACGGCGCTGACCGCGTTCGTCACCGCGCGGGTGCGGATCGGGCCGGACACGTCCGTCCCGTCCACGGTGATCGTCGGCGCCGCCGGGTCGGTGCCGGACTCGATCACGGGGTCCTGCGCGCGGGCCGCGACGGCGGCGCCGTCCTCGACCGGAACGCCGTTCTCCAGCATCCACCACGTCATGGCGCGGTACATGGCGCCCGTGTCGAGGTAGCGCAGCCCGAGCGTCCGGGCGACGCCCTTGGACGCGCTGGACTTCCCCGACCCGGACGGACCGTCCATGGCGATGACGAGCGGCACGATCGCTCCCTCTCTGTTCGTCGTGAAGCGGGCGGCGCTCGTCGCCGCGCCGGTGCGCAGAAGTCCCCCGGAACACGTCTTCGGCGCCCCAGATTACCGGCCGCGCGGTACCACTGCGGCCTAGCCGGGCACCGACCAGCCGCGGGCGCGCAGCTCCTCCGCCAGCCGCTCGGCCGCCTCCGGGACGACCGACAGCTCCAGCACGCCGAGCGGGCGGCCCGGGGAGTGCTCGATGGTCACGTCCTCGATGTTGACCCGCGCGATCCCCGCCGCCTGGAAGATCATCGCCAGCTCGCCCGGCCGGTCGGGGATGACCACCTGGACCGTCGCGTAGGCGGGCTGGTCACCGCCGTGCTTGCCGGGGATGCGGGACCGGCCCGCGTTCCCGCGCAGCAGCAGGTCGGCGACGTGCGTGGCGGCCTCCTCGCTGCCGTCGCGCAGCAGCGACGCCGCCACCGCGAGATCGGTGGCGACCGCCTCCAGCACGTCGGCGACGGGCGCGGAGTTGGCCGACAGGATCCCGATCCACAGCCGGGGGTCGCTCGCCGCGATCCGGGTGACGTCCCGCACGCCCTGCCCGGACAGGCCGAGCGCCACGTCGTCGGCGCCGGTCAGGCGGGCCGCGACCGCGGCCGACACCACGTGCGGGGCATGGGAGACCAGCGCGACGGCCCGGTCGTGCTCGGCGGCGTCCACCTGCACCGGCATCGCGCCGCACGCCTTCGCCAGGCCCGTCACGACCTCGACCGTCTCCGGCGTCGCCTCCGGCGTCGCGCACAGCGCCCACGGGCGGCCGAGGAACAGGTCGTGCCGCGCCGCGCTCGGCCCGGACCGCTCGCTCCCGGCGAGGGGGTGGCCCGCCACGAACGTCGTCAGGTCGCAGCCCAGTTCGGCCGCCTGCGCCAGCGGCAGCGCCTTCACGCTCGCCACGTCGGTGTAGGCGGTCGCCAGGCCGCGCTTCTGCGCGTCCAGCAGCGTCACCGCCACCGCCGCCGGGGGCACCGCCAGGACCGCCAGGTCGGCGGGCTCCGGCCGCGCCCCGTCCGGCATCGCCTCGCCCGCGCCGAGCTCCACGGCCAGCGCCAGGGCCGCCGAGTCCCGGTCGGCCAGCAGCACCTCGGCGCCGCGCTCCCGCATCGCCAGGGCGATCGACGTCCCGATCAGGCCTGTCCCGACCACGACGATCCGCCGCGGCACCACGTCCTCGCTCACGTCCGAAACCCTACTGTGCGATGTCGAGGCGGAGCGCCGTCGCGCCGCGCAGGTAGACGTGCTGGACGTCGGAGCGGGGACGGTCCGTCGCGATGTGCGCCATCAGCCGGATGACCCGCGGCAGCGCGCCCGGCACCCCGATCTCGGTGGCGCACAGCAGCGGCACCTCGTGGAACCCGAGCTTGCGGGCGGCGAGCGCCGGGAACTCGGCCGTCAGGTCCGGCGTCACCGTGAAGATGACGCTGATGACGTCGTCGGTGGTCAGCTCGTTGCGGGCCATCACCTCGGCGACGAGCTCGGTCGTCGCCTCCAGGATCTGCTCCCGTTCGTCGGCGTCCGTCTGCGTCGCGCCACGGACCGCGCGTACCGCCACAGTCGTACCTCCTCGTGGTGTCCGGTGTCCTCGTGGTGTCCGGTGTCCTCGTGGTGTCGGGTGCCTCTACAGTCCGACGGCCTTGTACAGCTCGCCGACCTCGTGGACGCTGAGCGCCCGCATGCCGCCCGGCTTCAGCTGGCCCAGCTTGATCGGCCCGAACTCGACGCGGGCGAGCTGCTGGACGGGGAAGCCGACCTCCTTCAGCAGCCGCCGGACGATGTGCTTGCGCCCCTCGTGCAGGGTGATCTCGACCAGCACGCGCCGGCCGACCTGGTCGAAGATGCGGAACTTGTCGGCCTTCGCGGGACCGTCGTCCAGGGTGACCCCGGCCCTGAGCCGCTTGCCGAGGTCGCGCGGGATCGGGCCGTGGATCTCCGCCAGATAGGTCTTGAACACCCCGTAGGACGGGTGGGTCAGCCGGTGCGACAGCTCGCCGTCGTTGGTGAGCAGGATCAGGCCCTCGGTGTCGGTGTCCAGCCGCCCGACGTGGAACAGCCGCTCGGGCACCTCCACGTAGTCGGCCAGGGACTTGCGGCCCCGCTCGTCCGCCATCGTCGACACCACGCCGCGCGGCTTGTTGATGGCGTAGTAGCGCATCTCGGACCGGGTCTCGACCCGCTTGCCGTCCACGTGGATGACGGCGCTCCGCGGGTCGACGCGCTCACCGAAACGGAACACCTTGTGCCCGTTGACGGTGACGCGGCCCTCGCCGATCAGCTCCTCGCAGTGGCGGCGGCTGCCGATCCCGGCCTCGGCCAGGACCTTCTGCAGGCGTACGCCCTCGTTCTCGCTCACGCGTCCTCAACTATGTCGTCTGGAAGGTCATCGGGAAGGTAGGGGGCCAGCTCGGGCAGCTCGTCGAGGTCGCGCAGCCCCAGGCGCTCCAGGAAGTACCCGGTGGTCCGGTACAGGTGGGCCTGCGACTCCGGGTCCTGCCCGGCGTCCTCGATCAGGCCGCGCAGCGTCAGCGTCCGCATGACGCCGTCGCTGTTGACGCCGCGGATCGCCGACACGCGGGCCCGGCTCACCGGCTGCCGGTAGGCGACGACGGCGAGCGTCTCCAGCGCGGCCTGGGTCAGCCGCGCCTGCTGCCCGTCGGTGACGAACCGCTCCACCACCGGGGCGCAGACGTCCCGGGTGTAGAACCGCCAGCCGCCGGCGACCTCCCTGAGATCGAACCCCCGGCCCTGCTCGGTGTATTCCGCGGCCAGCTCCCGCAGCGTCCCGGCGACCTCGCCGCGGGGCCGCTCCAGCAGCTGCGCCAGCGTCATCTCGGTGACCGGCTCGTCCACCACGAGCAGGATCGCCTCGATCGAGGCGCGCAGTCCCGGAAGCTCCGGCACGTCCGCGCCGGGTTCCTCACTCATCGTCTCCCTCGTCCTTCCGGGTCTTCGGGTCGGGTCCGGCGGCGTCCTGCGCGGGGTCCTTCTTCGGGGCGCCCTCGTAGTCGTCGCCGACCTCCACGTCGCCGTCGTCGGCGCCGGTCCAGGTGATGTGGAGCTCGCCGAGGGGCTCGTGCTGCTCGAACGTGACGGCCTGCTCCCGGTACAGCTCCAGCAGCGCCAGGAACCGGGCGACCACCTCGTAGGTGCCCTCCGCGTCGGCCGCCAGGACGCGGAAGGTGGTCTGGCGGAGCCGGCGGAGCAGCTCCACGACGATCGCGGCCTGCTCCTTGACGCTGGCCTTCGGCTGGTACATGTGCTCGACCGAGACCGACGGCGGCGCCTTCGGCGTGAGGGCCTTGGCGGCCAGCCGCGCGAACTCCTGCGGGCCGAGGCCGAGCAGCACCTCCGGCAGCAGGCCCGCGAACTTCGGCTCCATCGGGACCAGCCGCGGGAACCGGCGGCTCGCGTCGGCGACGCGAGCGGCGATCACCCGCGCGACCTCCTTGTACGCCCGGTACTGCAGCAGCCGCGCGAACAGCAGGTCGCGGGCCTCCAGCAGCGCCAGGTCCTCCTCGTCGTCGACCTCGCCGGACGGCAGCAGCCGGGCGGCCTTGAGGTCCAGCAGGGTCGCGGCGACCAGCAGGAAGTGGCTGGCCTGGTCGAGGTCCCACTCCGCGCCGTGCGAGCGGATGTGCGCGATGAAGTCGTCGGTGACCTTGTGCAGCGACACCTCGGTGATGTCGAGCTTGTGCTTGGAGATCAGCCCGAGCAGCAGGTCGAAGGGGCCCTCGAAGTTGTCCAGGCGGACGCGGAACCCCTGCTCCTCCTCGGTCTCCCGCCCCGGCTCGGGCGACGTCGCGTCCACGTCGCTCACGGTAGCGGAGAGCCGCTCGCGTGCTGTGCTCACCGGCCCCATCGTCCCATGCCCCGGCCCGCGCTCGCACCAGCCGTGATCACCGGCGGTGACGCCGCGCCGCGCCGCTACTTCCCGGTCATCCGGTGCACGAGGTCCTCGGTGTAGGCGCGGGTGAACCTGTCGGCCGGCCCGTTGATCTCCACCTGGCCGCCGGTGATGGCCTGCATCACCTGCGCGGGCTCCGACACCAGGGTCCCTCCGACGAGCATCGCCATCCTCCCGCCGGGCGCCTGGGCGGCGAAGGCGTCGGCGGCCTTGCGGGTCAGCGCGGCGAAGCCGGGCGCGTCCGCCGAGGTCAGCGTCAGCGCCACCGACCAGCCGGGACTGCCGCGCGCCGGGTCGGGCGGGACGGCCTTGACCTCCTCCAGCCGGCGCACCGTCAGGAGGTCCGCGCTCAGCGTGTAGCACTCGGAGGCGCCGGAGACGGTGACGGCGCCGCCCGCGCACGGCGGGGCGGACGCGCTCGCCAGGAGCCGGAACGTCAGCGGTACCCGCAGGTCGACCGGGCCCGACGAGGCGGCGGCCGAGTCGTCGCCGTCGTCACTCAGGACCAGATAGGCCCCGAGGCCGACGACCGCGAGGAGCACCGCGGCGGCCACGGCCACCAGCCCGATGAGCAGCGGGCCCGGCCCACGGGAGGGCGATGGCTGCGGCACGGCGCCGGGTGGCATGCCGTAAGGGGCGGGCGGGGGGTGGCCCATGGTGCGCTCCGTCGGGTCAGCGGCCGCCGGGCGGCCTCACTCGAACTCCGCCCACCTGACGAGGACCTCCCGGGCCAGGCTGCGGTAGGCGTTCGCGCCCATCGAACTGGGATCGAAGAAGGTGATCGGCTCCCCCGCCACGGTCGCGTCGGGGAACCGCACCGTACGGTTGATCACGGTGTGGAACACCTTGTCGCCGAACGCCTCGACGATGCGCCCGAGGACCTCGCGGGTGTGCAGCGTCCGCGAGTCGTACATGGTGCCGAGGACGCCGTCGATGACCAGGCCCGGGTTGATCCGGCCCTGCACCTTCTCGATCGTCTCCATCAGGAGCGCGACACCGCGCATCGCGAAGTACTCGCACTCCAGCGGGATCAGCACGCCCTCGCTGGCGGCCAGCGCGTTCACGGTGAGCAGGCCGAGCGAGGGCTGGCAGTCGATGAGGATGTAGTCGTAGTGGTCGACGGCCGACTTCAGCGCGCCCTGCAGGATGTACTCGCGGCCGACCTCGTGGACGAGCTGGACCTCGGCGCCGGACAGGTCGATGTTGCTCGGCAGCAGGTCCATCCCGTCGACGCCGGTCTCGATGACGACGTCCTCCCACTCGGTGTCGCGTTCGAGCAGCAGGTTGTGGATCGTCACCTCGAGCTGGCGCGGGTCGCCCTTGCCGAGGCCCACCGACAGGGCGCCCTGCGGGTCGAAGTCGACGAGCAGGACGCGGCGGCCGTACTCGGCGAGCGCCGCACCCAGGTTGATCGTCGTGGTGGTCTTGCCGACGCCGCCCTTCTGGTTGCAGACGGCCACGATCCGCCCGGGCCCGTGCTCGGCCAGCGGCTCCGGCTCCGGGAACACCGGGACGGGTCGCTGAGTGGGCCCGAGGGCACGGCTCGGATCGGTCTCTATGGTGGCGGAGGAAAGGACTCCATCCGCACCGTTAGTGCTGGTCACCAGATCCCTCCCCGGCGGCCCGGAAATGCCATCCAGAACGGGGACTCTAGGCCCGTCCACCCCGTCGCTCAAGCCGACGCGCAACGAAGGTCGCGATTTGTCGATGTGCCGGACGGCCCGATTCGTCCCTTCATGCGTGTCCGTTGCGCCCCGCGGACGGGCCGGTTCCCCCTCGGTTCCGCTCAGTTCCGCGCCCGCGGGTGCGATGTCGCGTAGACCTCGCGCAGCAACTGGACCGTGACGAGCGTGTAGACCTGCGTGGTGGTGACCGAGGCGTGCCCCAGCAACTCCTGCACGACACGGACGTCGGCTCCCCCGTCCAGCAGGTGCGTGGCGAACGAGTGCCGCAGCGTGTGCGGAGACACCTCCGACAGCTGCGCCCGGTCGGCGGCCGCGCGCAGCACCATCCACGCGCCCTGCCGCGACAGCCGCCCCCCGCGCGCGTTCAGGAACAGCGCCGGCCCGCCCCGCCCGGCCCCGGCCAGCTCGGGCCGCGCCCGCACCAGGTAGGCGTCCACCGCCTCGCGGGCATAGTCGCCGATCGGCACGACCCGGGCCTTGCCCCCCTTGCCGGCGACCCGGGCGAAACCGTCCCGCAGGTCGAGGTCGTCGACGTCCAGGCCCACGGCCTCGGAGATGCGCGCCCCCGACCCGTACAGCAGCTCCAGCAGCGCCCGATCGCGCAGGCCCCGCGCGGTGCCCGGGTCACCGGACGGCCCGGCCGCCGCCCCCAGCAGCCGTTCGACGTCCTCCAGCGAGATCGCCTTCGGCAGCCGCCGCGGCGGCGTGGGCGGCTTCACGTCATGGGCGGGATCGCCGGCGGCGAGCCCCTCCCGCAGCGCGAACCGGTGCAGCCCCCGGACCGCCACGAGCGCCCGCGCCGCCGAACCCGCCGACAGCGGCGGATGGTCCTCGTCGCCCTCGCGCAGCCCTACCAGGAACGCACGGACGTCCTCCTCCGTGACCTCCCCGACCGCCTCCCGCCCCCGCCCCGCCTGCACCTGCGCGTAACGGCGCAGGTCGCGGCGGTAGGAGCTGAGCGTGTTGGCGGCCAGGCCGCGCTCCACGGCCAGATGCCCCAGATAGGTGCGCACGGCCGAGTCGAGCGCGGACCCCGCGCCGGCGTCGCCTGCGGGGCGCCGCGCGGTGCTCCGGGAGGACGGGCTCGGGGACAGGGCGGCACCTCTTCCGGCCGTGGGCTCCGGGGACCCGCCCATCATGCCCCCTCCGGCGACCGGAGGGGGACCTCATCCGGCTCAGTCCTCCGGCGCGTCGACGGGGCGCAGGTTCGCGAAGCCCGAGTCGCGGGCGGCGCGCACCGCGAGCACCCCCATGCACGCGATCATGTTGTGCAGCTCACCGGCGAACACCTTCCGGACCGCCTCCTCCAGCGGCACCCACACGACCGGCATGTCGGCCTCCTCGTGGACGCGCTCGAAGTCGATCTGGTCGGCCGGAACCTCGGTGAGGCCACGCGCCAGGAAAATCCGGATGCGCTCGTCGGCCATGCCGGGCGACGGGAACACGTCCAGCAGGGTGTCCCAGCGCTCCGCGCGGTACCCCGACTCCTCCAGCAGCTCGCGCTCGGCGAGCTTGTGCAGGGGCTCGCCGGCCACGTCCCGCAGCCCCGCGGGCGCCTCCCACAGCAGCCGCCCCACCGGATGCCGGTACTGCCGCAACAGCAGCACCCGGTCACGGTCGTCGACGGCGATGACGCCGACCGACCCGGTGTGCTCGATCACGTCGCGGGGCACGGCCTCCGTGGCCTCGCCGCGCGGCATCTCGACCCGGTCGCTGCGGACGTTGAAGACGCGCCCCCGGTACACCGTGGACGACTCCACGACCCTCCAGCGGTCGGGACGGTCGCGGACATCGTCCGGGCCCAGCTCCCCGCCGCTCACGAGGCGTCCGCCGAGCCCGCGCCGCCCTCGCCCGCGCGCGCCTCGGCATAGTCGAGAGCGGCGGACACCAGGCCGGTGAACAGCGGATGCGGGCGCGTCGGGCGGGACCGGAACTCCGGGTGCGCCTGCGTCCCGACGAAGAACGGATGCCGGTCGCGCGGCAGCTCGACGTACTCGACCAGGCGCCCGTCGGGCGACAGGCCCGAGAACCGCAGCCCCGCCTGCTCCAGCCGGTCGCGGTAGGAGTTGTTGACCTCGTAGCGGTGCCGGTGCCGCTCCGACACCTTCGCCTCCCCGTACAGGTCCCGGACGAGCGACCCGTCGGCCAGATCCGCCGGGTAGAGCCCGAGCCGCATCGTGCCGCCCATGTCACGCTCCCCGGCGACGACGTCGAGCTGGTCGGCCATCGTCGCGACCACAGGGTGGGCGGTCGTGGCGTCGAACTCGGAACTGCCGGCATCGGCGAGACCACCCAGGGTCCGCGCCGCCTCGATCACCATGCACTGCAGCCCGAGGCAGATGCCGAGCAGCGGGACACGGTTCTCGCGGGCGTGCCGGATCGCCCCGAGCTTGCCCTCGATGCCGCGGACACCGAACCCGCCGGGCACCAGCACGCCGTCGACACCGTCCAGCTCCCGCTTGGCGCCCTCGGGCGTCTCGCAGTCGTCGCTCTTCACCCAGCGGATGTGCACCTTGGCGTCGTTGCCGAACCCGCCGTGCCGCAGCGCCTCAGTGATCGACAGGTAGGCGTCGGGCAGATCGATGTACTTGCCGACCAGCGCGATCGTCACCTCACGGGCCGGCTTGTGGACCCGGCGCAGCAACTCGTCCCAGGCGCCCCAGTCCACATCGCGGAACGGCAGGTCCAGGCGGCGCACCACGTAGGCGTCCAAGCCCTCGGAATGCAGCACCTTCGGGATGTCGTAGATGCTGGCGGCGTCCACCGCGGACACCACGGCCTCACGGTCCACGTCGCACATCAGGCTGATCTTGTGCTTGAGCCCGTCGGTGATCGGCCGGTCCGACCGGCACACGATCGCGTCGGGCTGGATGCCGATGGAACGCAGCGCGGCGACCGAATGCTGCGTCGGCTTCGTCTTCAACTCACCGGACGGGCCGATGTAAGGCAGCAGCGACACGTGCAGGAAGAAGCAGTTCTCCCGGCCGATCTCATGCCGGATCTGCCGGACCGACTCCAGGAACGGCAACGACTCGATGTCGCCGACCGTCCCGCCCACCTCCGTGATGACGATGTCGACGTCGCCGTCGTCGGCCATCCCCCGGATCCGGTCCTTGATCTCGTTGGTGATGTGCGGGATCACCTGCACCGTGTCGCCGAGGTACTCCCCGCGCCGCTCCTTGGCGATCACGTTCGAGTAGACCTGGCCCGTCGTGACGTTCGCCGACCCGTGCAACTCGGTGTCGAGGAACCGCTCGTAGTGCCCGATGTCCAGATCCGTCTCGGCGCCGTCGTCGGTGACGAAGACCTCGCCGTGCTGGAACGGATTCATCGTGCCGGGGTCGACATTGAGGTACGGGTCCAGCTTCTGCATGGTGACCCGAAGACCGCGGAGGGCGAGAAGCCGCCCGAGGCTGGACGCCGTCAGACCCTTGCCGAGGCTCGAGGCGACACCGCCGGTGACGAAGAGATGCTTGGTAGGACGTGACCTACCAGTGGTAGCCGAAGGCAAGAAGGCGCTCCCGTGGTCGTAACGAGGCGGACGGTACCGCACTGTCCACGGGGTTCTAGCTTATTGCATTTCTCTCCTCCTTCGGCCCGGGGGGCCTCCATCGTCGAGAAACGCGGGCGGTTCTTACTGCGCTTCTCTCCTCCTTCGGGCCTGGCGGCCCTCCATCGTCGAGAAACGCGGGCGATCGCTGGCATCGCTCCGACTCGCCTTGCGGCTCGCTGCGCGATCAGGTTCTCGCTCCGCTCGAACCTGCCTTCGGACGCGATCGCGAGCCCCAGCTCGTCGCGTGGTTGCCGTGGTTGCCGTGGTGGCTGAGGTCGCTGTGTTTATGGCAGCGCCCTCCTCCATCGGGCCTGGCGGCCCTCCATCGTCGGGGCGCCGCGGCGATCGCTGGCATCGCTCCGACTCGCCTTGCGGCTCGCTGCGCGATCAGGTTCTCGCTCCGCTCGAACCTGCCTTCGGACGCGATCGCGGTGCCTAGGTTGTTGCGTGGTTGCGGTTTGGGCTGGTGTCAGCGCGATTGATCCGTCGGTCGACGCGGTAGGGGCGCTGTCGCTCGCGTGGCGCCGCGGCCTCGCCTTCGCTGGCGCGCCCAGTGAGGGCTCGTCGTATTGAAGGCGCGGCCTTTGCGGCGGGGCCCGCTACTGCCGTGCTCGCGCCTGGCGGCGCGGGGCGTGGCCGATTCTGCGACCGGCCCCCTCAGGTCGCGGGCGTGGCGTTGGCGGGGTGCCCCCGCCGTCGCTCATAGGCGGGGGGTGGCGGCTGTGGGCATGATGGTGCGTAGCTGGCGGGTCAGTTCGTCGATCAGGGAGCGGGCCTGGTCGGCGGCCTGGCGGGCGGCGTCGCGTTCCTGGGAGAGCTCGGCGATCTGGGCGCGCTGCTCGGTGACGGCCTGGGCCAGCTGGTCGACCCACTGGTCGCGCTCGGCCAGCTTCTCGGCCACGGCGTCGCGCTCGGCGGCCAGCTGCCGCATCGCCGCGACGGTCTGGTCGCGCTCGCGGCCGGCCTGGTCGGCGCGGCCCCGGGCCAGGGTGAGCTCGGACTCGGCGCGCGCCTGCGCCTGGACGGCGCCCTCCCGGGCCCGCTCGGACGCCTCGCGCGCCTTGGCGCTGCCGTCGCGCTCCCGCTCGGCCTTCTTCGCGGCCTCCAGCGACTGGGCGGCCGTGTCGAGCGCCTGCTGCCGCTCGCCCTCGGCGGCGTCGGCCCGTCCGGCCGCCTCCTGCGCGCGGCGCTCGGCGTCCTGCACGCGGCGCTCGGCCTCCTGGGCGCGGCGCTCGTTCTCCTGCGCGCGGCGCTCGGCGACCTCGGCGCGGCGCCGGGACTCGTCGGCCTCCTTGCCCGCCGCGACGACGGCGTGCTGCAGGTTCTGCGCGGTCATCTCGGCGTCGGTGACCTTGGCGCGCAGCCCCGCCAGCTCGGCGTGCGCGGTCTCCAGCGCGCGGGACAGCTCACCCGCCTGCTCGGCGACGCGGTCGCGCTCGGCCTCCGCGGAACGGCGGCCGCCGACCGCGTCCTCGACGGCGCGCAGGGCGTCGTCGCGGGCCTCGCTCATGGCGTCGCGCTGCTGGATCGCCTGCCGGACCGTCGCCTCGGCCTCGGCGACGCGCCGCTCGGCCTGCTCGACCTGGGCCTGGAACTGCTCCATCTGCCCGCGGGCCTGCTCGGCCTGCGCGCGCGCCTGGTCGGCCTGGACGCGGGCCTGCTCGGCCTGGCCCCGGGCCTGGTCGGCCTGGACACGGCCCTGCTGGGCCTGGTTCCAGGCGGCGGCCGCGTCGCGCTGGGCGTTCTCCTTCTCGGTCTGGAGCGCCGCGATCTGCGTGACGGCCTCGTTCTGCACCTCGGCGGCGCGGCGCTCGGCGTCGGCGACCTGGCGCTCGGCCTCCACGGCGCGGCGGTCGGCCTGCTCGGCCTGGCCGCGGGCGCGCTGCACCTCGCCCCAGGCGGCGGCCGCGTCGCGCTGCGCCGACTCCTTCTCCGCCTGGACGGCCGCGATCTGCGCCGCGGTCTCGTTCTGGGCCTCGGTGACGCGGCGCTCGGCCTCCACGGCGCGGCGGTCGGCCTGCTCGGCCTGGCCGCGGGCGCGCTGCACCTCGCCCCAGGCGGCGGCCGCGTCGCGCTGCGCCGACTCCTTCTCCGCCTGGATGGCGGCGACCTGGGAGGCCGTCTCGGTCTGCGCCTCGCTGACCTTGCGCTCCCCTGCGGCGAGCGCGTCGCCGATGAGGTCGGCCATCTGGCGGAGCCGCTCGACGATGTCCCAGGGCTGGGCCCCGGCCTGCTCGACGTCGGGGCGCATGATCTCCCCCGTCTGCCCGTGCGCGGGCTGGCCGGGCTGCGCGGGCTGCCCGGGCTTGGCCATCTGAATGGGCTGCTGGGCGGACGGCAGCGCCTGCTGCGCGCCGCCCGGGTCGCGTCCCATGGCGGGCCAGGGAGTCGCCGCGTCGGGGACTCCTCGGGAACCGCCGGATCCGTTCAGCTCGCTCACCGGTCTCCTCGCCTCCCGGACGGGAGCGGGCCGGCCGGCGGCACGCCGCCCGCCCTGCTCGCGGCGTTCCCGGCCCGCCGGCTCGTCACATCGCTCACGTGTCTCCTCGCCCGGCGGCGCTCGGCCGCGTTCGCGGGGGTCGTTGTGCACATCTCGTTCGCTCCGCTGCCGGCCCTGCGGCTCCTCGCTTCGCTCACTAGGAGCACTCTAGTCCCGACCAGCGGAACGTTTGCCCAGTTTGGGGTTTGCCTTCTCGACACCCGTCCGGCGTTCGCGCACGCAGGACGCCTGATCGTCGTCTGCGCGACCCGTCCGCGGGGTGCCGTGGGTCACATCCGGCCGCGGCGGCGGCCGGATGGAACAATCGCGCCTCATGGAGCTTCGCACGCTGTACCCGCCGATCGAGCCCTACGACTCGGGGCTGCTCGACGTCGGCGACGGAAACCGTATCTACTGGGAGGTCTGCGGGAACCCGGACGGCAAGCCCGCGGTCATGCTGCACGGCGGGCCGGGCGGCGGGTGCAGCCCGGCGCACCGCCGGCAGTTCGACCCGGAGGCGTACCGGATCGTCCTGTTCGACCAGCGCAACTGCGGGCGCAGCCTGCCGCACGCGAAGGACCCGGAGGTGTCGCTGGAGAGCAACACCACCTGGAACCTGGTCGCCGACATGGAGCGGATCCGCGAACACCTCGGCATCGAGCGCTGGCTGGTGTTCGGCGGAAGCTGGGGCAGCGCGCTGTCGCTGGCGTACGCGCAGACGCACCCCGACCGGGTGACCGAGCTGGTGCTGCGCGGCATCTTCACCCTGCGGCCGTTCGAGCTGTACTGGTTCTACCAGGAGGGGGCGTCGCTGCTGTTCCCCGATCTGTGGGAGAAGTACGTCGAGCCGATCCCCGAGGACGAGCGCGAGGACCTCATCTCGGCGTTCCGCGAGCGGCTCGAATCGCCCGACCCGCAGGTGCGGATCACGGCCGCGAAGGCGTGGGCGACGTGGGAGGGCTCGACGCTCACGCTGCGGCCGGACCCGGAGATGGCCGGGGGCTTCGGCGAGCCCGAGTACGCGGTGGCGTTCGCGCGCATCGAGAACCACTACTTCACCAACGAGGGGTTCTTCGAGGAGGACCAGCTGCTCCGGGACGTGGACAGGATCCGCCACATCCCGGCCGTGATCGTCCAGGGCCGCTACGACGTGTGCACGCCGGTCGCCACGGCGTGGGACCTGCACCGCGCGTGGCCCGAGGCGGACTTCCACATCGTCGACGACGCGGGGCACGCCTACAGCGAGCCGGGCATCCTGCACCACCTGATCGAGGCGACCGACCGTTTCGCCGAGAAGACGTGACTCATGGTGGTCATTTGATAGCGTCCTGTTATCGGACGCTGAGGGGCCGAGCCTGAATCGGTCACACCGAGAATGAGCTTCAGCATGTCCGCAACCGGGTCGGGGTCCGGTTTCCTCGCCCGGCCCCGGCCACCCGGAAGCGGACCAAAATCCACATTTCCTGTCTTGTTGGCAAGCCCGGCCTTACTCTCTGGATAGCGCACCTGCCCCCAGGGGGCAGCACAGAGGGCCTCCCGGAGCGCCTCGACCCACACCCGCCCCACCTCGCCCGCGCGCGGCCCGACCTCCCGCGATGCGAAGTGACGCCCGCCGCACCCGCCCCGTTGTCACCCGATCCATGTGACTTACCTCACATAACCGATATAAAAAGCGGCTCCCCGCCCCGCGGCGAAACGTTAAGGTTGCATTCAGGAAGCATGCCGGCAACATCTCCGGCGCACCCGGCAGTACCTCCTGCGTATCCCGGGGAAAAGCGGATCGCGGCCCGCCTGAAGACCGCCCAAATTGCACCCGAATCGGGAAAGCAATTAATCATACCCACTGGCGAGCGACCTAAACATCTCGTCGATAACATCTATCTGCGATCATCGCGCGAGATTCGCTAAATTGCCTGGACATGGCAGCGCAACCCCTGGAATCACCGACCCGACGCCCCGGGAAGAACGAGACGAACGCGGAAGTGCAACTCCAGGAGCCGAGCCTCGCCGATGGACCCGCGCTTTGGCGGCTCGCCCGGGACTCACGGGTCCTGGACGTCAACTCGCCGTACAGCTACACGCTCTGGTGCCGCGACTTCGCGGACACCTCCGTCGTCGCGCGAGACGACGCGGGTCCGTGCGGCTTCATCACCGGCTACGTCCGCCCGACCCGTCCGGACACGTTCTTCGTGTGGCAGGTCGCGGTCGACGGCGACCACCGCGGCCAGGGGCTCGCCCGCCGCATGCTCGACGCCCTGGCCGACCGCCTCGCGCCCCGGGGGCTCGAGTACATGGAGGCCACGGTCACACCGGACAACACCGCCTCCACCGCGATGTTCGAATCCTTCGCCAGAGCCCGCGGGTGCGAACTCGCCCGCAGCCCGCTGTTCGCCGCGGAGCACTTCCCCGAGGGGGGACACGAGCCCGAGGTGCTCTTCAGGATCGGCCCGATCGCCGCCGCGAACTGACCCACGCTCCACGCCCCCATCCGCTCCTCTCCGACCCTGCCTGGAGGCAGACATGGACGTGTTCGACCGCATGGAATCGGAAGTCCGCGGCTACTGCAGAAGCTGGCCCACGGTGTTCACCACGGCACAGGGCAGCCACATGACCGACGAGAACGGCAAAACCTACCTGGACTTCTTCGCCGGCGCAGGAACCCTCAACTACGGGCACAACAACCCGGGGCTGAAACGCCGGCTGCTGGACTTTCTCGCCGGCGACCCCGTCGTGCACGGCCTCGACATGTACACCTCGGCCAAGCGGGAGTTCCTGGAACGCTTCAACGAGTACGTCCTGGCGCCCCGCGACCTCGACTACAAGGTCCAGTTCCCCGGGCCCGCGGGCAACAACTCGGTCGAGGCGGCGCTGAAACTGGCACGCAAGTACACCGGCCGGGAGACCGTCGTCAGCTTCACCAACGCCTTTCACGGGATGACGCTCGGCGCGCTCGCCGTCACCGGCAATTCGATGAAGCGCACCGGTGCGGGCGTGCCGCTCGGGCACGGCGTGGCGATGCCCTACGACAACTACCTCGACGGCAGGACGCCCGACTTCCTGCTCTTCGAGACGATGCTGGACGACAGCGGCAGCGGCCTCGACAAGCCCGCCGCCGTCATCGTGGAGACCGTGCAGGGCGAGGGCGGCATCAACGTCGCCACGGCCGAGTGGCTGCGCGGCCTGCAGGACCTGTGCCACCGGCAGGACATCCTGCTCATCGTCGACGACGTGCAGATGGGCTGCGGCCGCACCGGGCCGTTCTTCAGCTTCGAGGAGGCCGGGATCACCCCGGACATCGTCTGCCTGTCCAAGTCCCTGAGCGGCTACGGGCTGCCCTTCGCGATCACGCTGATGAAGCGCGAGCTCGACGTGTGGGAGCCGGGCGAGCACAACGGCACCTTCCGCGGCTTCAACCCGGCGTTCATCACGGCCGTCGGCGCGCTGGAGGACTACTGGACCGGCGACGACTTCGAGAAGCAGACCCTCGCCAAGGGCCAGCAGGTCCAGGCGGCGCTGAACGAGATCGCGATCGCGCACGCCGGCGCCATCGACGCCGTCCGCGGCCGCGGCATGGCGTGGGGCCTGGTGATGAAGGACCCGGAGACGGCGCCGCAGGTGTGCGGCGAGGCGTTCGCCCGCGGGCTGCTGATGGAGACCTCCGGCCCCGAGGGCGAGGTCGTCAAGCTGCTGCCGCCGCTCACCACGACCGAGTCCGAGCTGGCCACCGGCCTGGAGATCATCGCGGACTCGGTGGAGGCCGTCCGCCAGAAGATCACCGCCTGAGCCCGCCGGGCACCGACACAGCAGAGGAGTTTCAATGATCGTTCGTTCCCTCGGAGAGATCATCGGCACGGAGCGCGACGTGCAGGCGCCGACCTGGTGCAGCCGCCGCCTCGTGCTGGCCAAAGAGGGCGTCGGGTTCTCGCTGCACGAGACGATCCTGTACGCGGGCACCGAGACGAAGATGTGGTACGCCAACCACATCGAGGCCGTGTACTGCGTCGAGGGCCAGGGCGAGCTGACCAACGACGAGACGGGCGAGAAGCACAAGATCGAGCCTGGCGTGATGTACCTGCTCGACGGCCACGAGCACCACACCCTGCGCGCCCACACCGACGTGCGGACCGTCTGCGTGTTCAACCCGCCCTGCACCGGCCGGGAGGTCCATGACGAGAACGGTGTCTACCCCCTGCTGACCGAGGAGGACGCATGAGCATCATCGAGTCCCATCCGACGATCGACGACGCCTACCCCACCCGGAAGGCCTCCGAGGCCGCGCTGCTGTACCGCCAGGACCCGGTCGTGTACGGCGAGGCGAAGGACGGGCCCATCGACGGCGCGACCCTCGACTCCTTCGAGGCCAACGGGTTCCTGTCCGTCGACCGGCTGATCGCGCCGGAGGAGGTCGAGGACTACCGGGCCGAGCTGCGCCGGCTGTCGTCGGACCCGCGGATCCTGGCCGACGAGCGCACGGTGACCGAGCGCGGCTCGGACGAGGTCCGCTCCATCTTCGAGGTGCACAAGATCAGCGAAGTGTTCGCCGAGCTCGTCCGCGACCCCCGCGTGGTGGGCCGGGCCAGGCAGATCCTGGGCTCGGAGGTTTACGTCCACCAGAGCCGGGTCAACTACAAGCCAGGTTTCACCGGCAAGGACTTCTACTGGCACTCGGACTTCGAGACCTGGCACGCGGAGGACGGCATGCCCCGGATGCGCGCGGTGAGCATATCCATCGCGCTCACCGAGAATTTCGTGCACAATGGCGGGCTAATGATCATGCCTGGCTCGCACAAGACCTTCGTGGCCTGCGTCGGGGAGACCCCGGACGACCACTACAAGGAGTCCCTGCGCGGACAGGAGATCGGTACGCCCGACCCCAACAGCCTGTCGATCCTGGCCGACAAGCACGGGATCGAGCTGTTCACCGGTCCCGCGGGCTCGGCCACCATGTTCGACTGCAACTGCATGCACGGCTCGAACGGGAACATCACCCCGTTCCCGCGCTCCAACGTGTTCATCGTGTTCAACAGCGTGGAGAACACGTGCGTCGAGCCGTTCTCCGCACCCGCGCCCCGGCCCTCCTTCATCGGCGCCCGTGACTTCACTCCCGTCGGAGTCGAGACCTCTCCGGATGGCGGGGCGGGCCGTCCCGCCGCGGAGGGGACCGCCGGCGCCTGAACCTAACAATTCGATAACCCGACCCACCCCGCTCCGCGCCCGCAAGGGGGCCGTCCGGCCTCCCTGCGGGCGCGGAGCGCACCCATCACCAGGAGATCGACGATGACTTCCTCGAGACGCGACTTCCTCCGCACCGCCGTGCTGCTGTCCGCCGCGGCGCCGCTGGCCGCGGCGGGCTGCTCCACGACGGATCCGGAGAAGGAGAAGGCCGGCGGCGGCACGCTGCAGAAGGCCAAGGACTCCGGGACCATCACGGTCGGGTTCGCCAACGAGGCTCCCTACGGCTACACCGACAAGTCCGGGAAGCTGACCGGCGAGGCCCCCGAGCTCGCTCGGGTCATCTTCAAGAACCTCGGCATCGACGAGATCAAGGGCGTCCAGGTCGACTTCGGCGGGCTCATCGGCGGGCTCAACGCCAAGCGCTTCGACGCGATCGCCGCCGGCATGTTCATCACGCCCGAGCGGTGCGCCTCCGCGGCGTTCGGCAACCCCGAGTACGTCGCCAAGAGCGCCTTCATGGTGCCCGAGGGCAACCCGAAGGGCCTCAAGGCCGCCGAGGACCCGGGCAAGAAGGGCGTCAAGGTCGGCGTGCTCACCGGCGCGGTCGAGGCCGGGTACGCCGAGAAGACCGGCGTCAAGAAGGGCGACGTCAAGACCTTCGCCGACCAGGCGAGCGCCTACGAGGGCCTGAAGGCCGGGCGCATCGACTGCATCTGGCTGACCCGCATCTCGCTGGCCGACCTGCTGACCAAGCACAAGGGCGAGGGCTTCGAGGTCACCGACGCGTTCACCCCCGTCATCGACGGCAAGGAGCAGCTCGGCGCGGGCGCGTTCGCGTTCCGCAAGGCCGACTCGGACCTGCTCAACGCCTGGAACGCCGAGCTCGCCAAGCTCCAGCAGGGCAACAAGCTGCTGCCGGTCCTGCAGCCGTTCGGCTTCACCCAGGCGGAGATGCCCGGCCCGGACGACACCGCCGCCAAGTTCTGCCAGGGCTGACCCGTGTCCGAGGTCCTCGACAGCTATCCCCAGTGGCTGGACGGGGCGTGGGTCACCATCCGGCTCACCCTCCTCGGCGGAGCGCTGGCGCTCGTGCTCGCGCTGGTCTTCGGGCTGGCGGGCACGTCACGCAGCGCGGGGGTGCGCGGGCTGAACCGCGTGTACGTGGAGTTCTTCCGCGGCAACGCCACGCTGGTGCTGCTGTACTGGTTCTTCTACGCCCTCCCCCTGATCGGCCTCCGGTTCTCCACGATGTTCGCGGCCGTGCTGGCCCTCGGCCTGAACGTCGGCGCGTACGGCGCCGAGGTGGTGCGCGGATCGATCAACGCCGTCCCGAAGGCGCAGTACGAGGCGACGATCGCGCTGAACTTCACGCCGTTCCAGCGCATGCGGCGCGTGCTGCTGCCGCAGGCGTTCGCGCTGATGCTGCCGCCGTTCGGCAACCTGATCATCGAGCTGATGAAGGGCACCGCCATCGTGTCCCTGGTGGGCCTGGTCGACCTGACCCGCGTCTCCAAGAACATCCAGGGCAGCACCGGCCAGACCGTCGCCTCGTTCACGGTCGTGCTCGTCCTGTACTTCGTGATCGCTCAGGTCCTGCAGCTGTTCGTCCGCTACGCCGAGCGGCGCGTGGACCGGATGCTGGGACGCAGGCTGCCCGCTGAGCCGTCCCTCGGGACGATCGCGGCCGGCGCGCCCGGGGCGGGGGTGAGCGGCTGATGAGCTGGGACTGGCACTACTCCGGCGAGATCCTGCCCGACCTGCTGAACGGGCTGCGCTACACGCTGACCGCGACGCTGCTGGGCTATGTGATCGCCCTGGTCCTCGGGCTGGTGTGGACGCTGCTGCGCCGCTCCCCGAGCCGGGTGTTCAACCAGGTGGTCCGGTGGGTCACCGAGTTCATCAGGTCCACGCCGCTGATCCCGCAGCTGTACTTCGTGTTCTTCGTGCTGCCGGCCTGGGGCGTCACCATCGGGTCCCTCACCGCGGGCACGATCACGCTCGGGATCCACTACTCGACCTACACGGCCGAGGTGTACCGGGCCGGGATCGCCGACGTCCCCAAGGGGCAGTGGGAGGCGTGCACCGCGCTGAACCTGCCGCGTTCGCGGGTGTGGCTGGACGTGGTCCTGCCGCAGGCGATCCGGCGGGTCATCCCGACGCTCGGCAACTACCTGATCGCGATGTTCAAGGATTCGCCGATGCTACTGGCGATCAACGTCGCGGAGCTGCTGTTCTCCGCGTACCAGGTCGGGTCCAAGTCCCTGCAGTTCCTGGAGCCGATCACCATGGTCGGCCTGTTGTTCGTCGTGGTCAGCGTCATATCCTCGATACTCGTCCGCCGCTTGGAGAGGCGTTATGCCACCAATTGACACCGACTCAGTCGACCCCGGGGGCACCGCGGACCGCCCGTCCCCCGAAGGCGCCGCCGAGGCGCCGGCCCCCGTCCCCGGCGAGGCGGCCGCCGGCGCGGGCGTCTCCACGCAGAAGGGCACCGCCACGAAGGCCGGGCCGGCCGCGGGGCTGCCGCGCGGCGAGGCGCCGGGCATCCGCTTCGAGAAGGTGGTGAAGCGCTTCGGCTCCAACGCCGTGCTCCGCGAGCTGGACTTCACCGTGGCGCCCGGCGAGCGGGTCACGCTCATCGGGCCGAGCGGGTCGGGCAAGACCACGATCCTGCGGCTGCTGATGACGCTGGAGACGCTCGACGAGGGACTGATCTGGATCGGCGACGACACGCTGTGGCACATGGACCGCGGCGGCAAGCGCGTCCCGGCGAACCAGAAGCACCTGCACGAGATGCGCAAGCAGGTCGGCATGGTGTTCCAGCAGTTCAACCTGTTCCCGAACATGAACGTGCTGCGCAACCTCACCGAGGGGCCGGTGCGCGTGCTCGGGGTGTCCAAGGACGAGGCGGTCGAGCGGGCCCGCGGCCTGCTCGACATGGTCGGCCTGTCGGACAAGGAGAGCGCGCACCCGACCCAGCTGTCGGGCGGCCAGCAGCAGCGGGTGGCGATCGCGCGGGCGCTCGCCATGCAGCCGAGGGTGCTGCTGCTGGACGAGGTGACCTCGGCGCTCGACCCCGAGCTCGTGGTCGGCGTCCAGGACCTGCTGCGCGACATCGCCCGGCAGAGCGACCTGACCATGCTCTGCGTCACCCACGAGATGACCTTCGCCAAGGACATCTCCGACCGGGTCCTGATGTTCGACCAGGGCCAGATCGTCGAGGAGGGTCCCCCGGACCAGATCTTCGGCGAGCCGTCCGAGCAGCGGACCCGCGACTTCCTGCAGGCCGTGCTCGCGTCCTGACCGGTCCGGGCCCGCCGGCCGGAACCGCGTCCCGTGCGTCGCCCGCGTCCCCGTCGCCCCGGGGACGCGGGCGACTCCCGTTTCCGGGGGCCGCCGCGACGGCGCCCGGGCTCCCGATCACCCCGCCCGCCCCCACACCGAACGCGATTCGGTACCGTGGCGGCGACGGACGAGGAGAGCGAGGCGATGGGCACTTCGATCGTGGGGCTCGGGATGACCGAGCTCGGCAGGGTGTACGGGCGCAGCCCCCGGCGGCTCGCCGCCGACGCGGTACGGCTGGCCGCCGCCGACGCGGGCCTGGCGCTCGGCGACCTGGACGGCCTGCTGGTCAGCCACGGCATGGGCGGTTCGCCCGGGATCGAGCTGGCCGACACGCTCGGCCTGCGCGACCTGCGGCTGCTGGCCCTGGTCAACTCCTACGGGGCGACGGCCGGGGCGATGGTGTCGTACGCGGCGATGTCGGTGCTGAACGGTTCGGCGACCACGGTCGCGTGCGTGTTCGCGGACGCGCCGCTGAAGCCGGAGCAGTCGGCGGGCTCGGCCTACAACCGCAGTTCACGCGAATGGTACGGGTTCGGCGGGATGACGGCGGCGCTCGGCCTGCGCAGCGTGAACTCGCACTACGCCCTCGCCGCCCAGCGGCACATGGCCCGCTACGGGACGACGAGCGAGCAGCTCGGCGCGATCGCCGTGGCGACCCGCGCCTGGGCGTCCGGCAACCCCCTGGCGCAGATGCGGGAGCCGATCACGATCGAGGACCACCAGGCCTCCCGCTGGGTGTCGGAACCCCTGCACCTGCTGGACTGCTGCCTGGTGTCCAACGGTGCGATCGCCGTCATCGTGACGAGCGCCGACCGGGCCCGCGACCTGGCCCGACCGCCCGTCCACCTGTGGGGCTGGGGGCAGGGCCACCCGGGGCACCGCAAGGAGCGCGGCAGCGACTTCGGCCTGGCGACGGGCGCCGCGGCGTCCGGTGCGGCGGCGATGAAGATGGCCGGGATCACCACGGCCGACGTGGACGTGTGCGAGCTGTACGACTGCTACACCTACACCGTCCTGGTGACGCTGGAGGACTACGGGTTCTGCGCCAAGGGCGAGGGCGGCGCGTTCGCCGCGTCCGGCGCGCTCGGGCCCGGCGGGTCGCTGCCGACCAACACCGGCGGCGGGCAGCTGTCGGCGTACTACATGTGGGGCATGACGCCGCTGTCGGAGGCCGTGATCCAGGCGCGGGGGGACGGCGGGCGGCGGCAGGCGCCCTCCACCGACGTGATCCTCGTCAGCGGGAACGGCGGGATCCTCGACCACCACTCCACGCTGGTCGTCAGCCCGCACGAGAAGGGGGCCTAGCCATGGACATCGGCGTTCTGCGGCGGGACGGGCGCACCGACCCGTTCTTCGACGGCACGGCCGCCGGCCGGCTCGTCGTCCGGCGCTGCGAGGCGTGCGACCGGTGGTTCGCGCCGGACGCGAGCGGCTGCCCCGGCTGCGGCGAGGAGGAGCTCGGCTGGGCCGAGGCGAGCGGCGCGGCGACCCTGGTGACCTGGACGATCCTGCCCAAGGAGCCGCCCGCGTTCCTGGCGCTCGTCGAGCTGGCCGAGGGGCCCTGGCTGCACGCCCGCCTGGACGGGGTGGAGCGCGCGGACCTGCGCGAGGGGCTCGCGCTGCGCGCGGCGTTCGAGCATCCGGACGAGGGCGAGTCGTACGTGCTGTTCCGCCCCTGGACCGAACGCGGTTCGGTCCGTTAGCGTCGCCCCATGAACACCGAGGTCTGCGCACGGTTCGGCATCGAGTTCCCGCTGTTCGCCTTCAGCCACTGCCGCGACGTGGTCGCCGCCGTCACCAACGCCGGCGGGTTCGGCGTCCTCGGCGCCGTCGCCTACACGCCGGACCGGCTCGAAGAGGAGCTGCGCTGGATCGACGACCACGTGGGCGGCCGCCCCTACGGCGTCGACGTGCTCGTCCCCGGCAAGATCGACAAGGCGGCGGAGGGCGGCGGCGGCCTGGACGCCCTGCTCGCCGCCGTCCCCGACGAGCACTGGCGCTTCCTCGTCGGCCTGTTCGCCAAGTACGACGTCCCGCCGCCCGACTTCGACAAGGCCCGGCGGTCCAACGCGCGCGGCGGCGCGCAGGTCACCAAGGAGGGCGCGACCGAGCTGATCGACGTGTCGCTCGCCCACCCCATCGGCCTCATCGCCAGCGCCCTCGGCACCCCGCCGCCGCTGATGGTGGAGAAGGCCAAGGCCGCCGGGATCCCCGTCGCCGCGCTGGTCGGGACGTCCGAGCACGCCCGCCGCCAGGTCGCCGCCGGCGTCGACCTCGTCGTCGCGCAGGGCGGCGAGGCGGGCGGGCACACCGGCGAGATCTCCACGATGGTGCTCGTCCCCGAGGTGGTCGACACGGTCGCGCCGGTGCCCGTCCTCGCCGCGGGCGGGATCGCCACCGGGCGCCAGATGGCCGCGGCCCTCGCGCTCGGCGCGTCCGGCGTGTGGTGCGGCTCGGTGTGGCTCACCACCGAGGAGGCCGAGACGTCCCCGCCGGTGAAGGAGAAGCTGCTCGCCGCCACGTCCCGCGACACGATCCGGTCGCGGTCGCGGACCGGCAAGCCCGCCCGGCAGCTGCGTTCGGCGTGGACGCAGGAGTGGGAGGGGCCGGACAGCCCCGGCCCGCTCGGCATGCCGCTCCAGATGATCGTGGCCGAGGGCGCCATGCGGCAGATCACCAAGGTGGCCGAGTCCGGCAACCCGGGCGCCCGCGCCCTCGCGAACTACTTCGTCGGCCAGTGCGTCGGCCTGATGAACACCGTCAAGCCCGCACGCCAGGTCGTCTACGACATGGTCGAGGACTTCGCCGACGCGGTGGATCGGCTCAACGCCGTCACCGGCGAGGAGCCGACCACGCGGTCCTGAGAGGGCCGGAGAACCGCATCCACACCGCCGCCCGCAGCGCTCGTTCAGCGTTTCCCTTCGGCGCACCAGATCGTGCCGCGGAGGTCCGTCCCCCTGATCACCTGGACGCGCCAGGGTCATGGAGACAGGCCGGCAGGTCACTTGATCAACAGTGTGGAACGATGACACGGTGCCCGCTCCCCAGCCCATCGCGGCCGATCCGCCCGGCGTCGTCCCCAGGCCGTGGCTCACTCAGTGGTGGCTTGACCTGGCGTTCCTCCACTGGGCCGTGGAGCCGCGACGAGTGGCGCCGCTGCTGCCCAGAGGCGTTGTTCCGGACACGCTGTACGGCACCACCTATGTCGGCCTTATCGCGTTCCGAATGCACCGGATCGGGTGGTTCGGGCTGCCCGGGATCCCGTACCTGGGGACGTTCCCGGAGACCAACGTGCGGCTGTATTCGGTGGACGCGCAGGGGCGGCGCGGTGTGGTCTTCCGGTCGCTCGACGCCTCGCGGCTGCTGCCCGTGGTGATCGCACGGGCGGGGCTCCGGCTGCCGTACCAGTGGTCGCGCATGGCCATCCGGGCCCGGGGCGACGTGATCAGTTACGCCGGTTCGCGACGCTGGCCGGGCCCGCGCGGCGCCTGCAGCCGGATCGCCGTGCGGATCGGCGAACGGATGGAGGAGCCTTCGGAACTGGAGCACTTCCTGACCGCCCGCTGGGGCATGCACAACGCCTTTCTCGGACGTGTCGCGTTCCTGCCCAACTTCCATCCGCGGTGGCCTCTGCACCGGGCGTCGCTCCTGCGCTGCGAGGAGAACCTCGTGGCGGCGGCGGGTCTGCCGGGGCCGCTCGGGGAGCCGGTGAGCGTGTTGTACTCGCCGGGCGTGAGGGTACGGTTCGGCCGTCCGGACGGTCCGGGCGATCATCGCGGGCGCGGCGGGGGCCGGCTCAGGGGCGCATGACGTTCCGCTACAGGACGAGGGGGCTGCGGCGTTCGAGGAGGACGACGTCGCGCCAGCGCCCGTGGAGGCGGCCGAGGCGTTCACGGACGCCCACGGCGCGGAACCCGGCCCTGGCGTGCAGCCGCAGGCTGGAGGCGTTCTCGGGGAAGACGCCGGACTGGATCGTCCAGATGCCGTCGGCCTCGGTGGAGGCGATCAGGGCGGCCAGCAGCGCGGACCCGACGCCACGCCCCCGGGCTCCAGGGCAGACGTACACGCTGTGCTCGACCACACCGCTGTAGCAGCAGCGGTCGGACACGGCACTGGCGGCGATCCAGCCGAGCACGTCGCCCGGCGAGGTCTCGGCCGCGTCGACGGCCACGTACCGGTGGCGGTCCAGCTTGGCTGCGTCGAACTTCTCCCAGGTGGGGGCGCTGGTCTCGAAGCTCGCCTGCCCGGTGTCCAGGCCGTCCTGGTAGATCGCCAGTACTCGTCCGGCGTCGTCCGCGCGCATGGCCCTGACGGTGACACCGGGGCCCGCCTCGGGGTCGGTCACGGCCGTCCCTCCGGGGATCCGGCGGGCAGGGCGGGGACGGGCCTGCCCATGACGACGTCGGCGGCGGACGGGAAGCAGCCGACGCAGGCGGCGTTGACGCGATAGTAGGAGGCGGTGCCCCGCCGTTCCGCCAGCACGAACCGCACCCGGGCCAGCACCCTCAGATGGGCCGAGACGGTCGACTGGCCGACCTCCACCGCCTTCACGATCTCGCCGACGCTCATGGGGCGGTCCCGGCGGGCCAGCAGCGAGACGATCTGGATCCGGGTGGGGTCGGCCAGGGCCCTGAACCAGGAGGCGTACTCGGCGGCGGTGGGCCGGTCCAGCGGGCCCTTCTCAGCATCCATCGTTAATCGACGATAGACGATGAAAGCTCGAAGATCCAGGCCAGGCGCCCCGCGACCGTCCCCGCGATGTCAGTCCCCTGGGCCACACTCCTCCGTATGAGCCTGCCAGAGGACTTGGACGCGTTGGCGCGCACGGTGATCGACGGAAACCGGTACATGACCCTGGGGACGAGCGAAGCCGATCACCGGCCCCGCCTGTCGCCGGTGTACTTCACGCACGCCGGCTACCGCACGTTCTACTGGGTGTCCTCCCCGGACGCGCTGCACTCGGGCAACATCGCCGCGCGTCCGGAGGTCGCCATCGTCATCTACGACTCGACCGTGGAGATCGGGCAGGGCCGCGCCGTGTACATCGACGCCGTGGCCTCCGTCGTCGCGGACGAGGAGCTGCCGCGACGCTGCGCCGACGCGTTCCCCCAGGTCGATCCCGACGCCGTGGCCTTCCGGCCGGACGAGCTCAGCGGCGGCGCACCGCTGCGCCTCTACCACGCGGACGCGACCGGATTCGAGGTTCACCTGCCGGGCCGGGACCCGCGCAACGCCGCCGGCATCGACACCCGCCGCCGCGTGAACCCGGTACCGCAGACCTGACCCGGCCGCGGATCCATGCCGCGTGTCACCCCTGGCCGGTGTCGCGCGCCGCGGTGACGGCCACGGTGGCGTAAGGCATGGTGAAGGCGCCCCCCATGGCGTCGATGGCCTCGCCGACGCCTTCCAGCACCTGCGCCCGGTCGGCGTCCGGGAGCCTGGTCAGCGTGCCGTGGGTGGGCATCTGGTCCAGCCATTCGTCGCGGGTGTAGGTGTGCTCCCAGTCGAACCGCCACTGCTCCGGCTCACCGAAGCCCCCGGCGCTCCGGATCCCGTCGGCGGCCTTGGCGAACATCAGCTGGTAGGTGTCCATGGCCGACCTGCCCGTCCGGATGTCGAACGGCGAGTCGGGCACGACCCGTCGATAGACGGCGGCGAAGGCCTCCACGACCGTGGACGGGAGCTCGAACACGTGCCAGAACGCCGCCAGCCGGCCGCCCGGCCGCAGCACCCGCGCCGCCTTGGCCGCTCCGGCGACGGGGTCCACCCAGTGCCAGGCCGTCCCGGCGATCACGGCGTCGAAGTCCCGGCCCGCCGGGTCCCAGGACTCGAACGTCGCCTCCTCGACCTCCAGCCCGCCGCGCCGCGCGAAGCCGGCCATCCGCGCGTCGGGCTCGACGCCGAGCACCGTGCAGCCGGCGGCCTGGAACTGGCGGGCTTCGATGCCCGTGCCGCAGCCGACGTCCAGGACGTCCGGCCCGGGGCTGGCGGCGGCGATCCGCTCCACGAGAGCGTCGGGATAGCGGGGCCGGGCGCGGTCGTAGCGTTCGGCGTCCGAGCCGAAGGACTCCGCCACCTCGCGGGCGCGGTGCGGTTCGGGGGGAGGGCCGGTCGATATAGTGGGCATGCGCCCACTATGAATGGGCGCTTGCCCACTCGTCAAGGGAGGAACCGCCGTGCCGACAGGGGTCGCCATGCGCGACGTGCGCGAGCAGCTGTTCGACGCCGCCGAGCGCGTCCTGCTGCGGGACGGGCCGAGCGCCCTGACCAGCCGGGCGGTCACCACCGAGGCGGGCTGCGCCAAGGGCGTCCTGCACCGGCACTTCGCCGACTTCGACGCCTTCCTCGCCGAGTTCGTGCTGGACCGCGTGGACCGGATGGACGCCGAGACCGCCGCCCTGCGCGACGCCGCCGGGACCGGCACCGTCGTCGGCAACCTCTCCGAGGCCCTGAGAGCCGTCTACGCGTCGGTCGCCGTCGCGATCGTCCCCCTCATCACCTTCCGGGACGAGTTGCGCGCCCGGCTGCGGCGGACCTGGCCTGCCGGGGTGCCGGTGCTGACCGAGGCCGTGGAGATGATCGCCTCCTACCTCTCCGCCGAGCGCGACCTCGGCCGGATCGCGGCGGACGCCGAGGTCGACCTGCTCGCCCCCACCCTGGTCGGCGCCGGCCACCTGCTGTTCGCCGACCGGACCGCCCCGCCTCCGGACGACGAGGCCGTGCGCAGGACGGTGACCGGCGTCGTCGCGGCCGTGCTGCGCTGACTCCCCTAGAGCCGTTCGATGACGAGGCGCTCGTCCCGGACGGTCACCGGCGTGTCGAACGCCGCGCAGGCCTTGGCGAACCGGTCGATGATCCAGGCACGGTCGGCGCCGGCCGCCAGGCGGGTGCGGCAGAAGTCCAGCCGGATCGGGACCGCCTCGATCCGGGACGGCCCCGCGTCGTCCAGCGTCACCAGGAACAGCAGGCCGAGATCGTTGCGCAGCAGGGCGTCGACCGCGTAGTCGTCGATGAAGTCGCCCATGTCGAACATCACCGGCCACGCCACGGGGTGGAAGACGTGCGCGGAACTCCCGGCGACGAGCGTCGCGCCCGCGTCCACCAGCCTCCCCGCCGCGCGCCGCACGTAGGGCAGCGGCACCGGGATCATGTTCGGGCCCCAGTGCGGCATGACCAGGACGGCGTCGTGCCCGCCGCGCAGGCGCCGGACCTCCTCCAGCAGGAAGCCGGGGACGCCGTCCTCCAGATCCGCATAGGCGACGCCCGGACGGTCCGCCCCCGCCGCGAAGTCGGCCGGATGATCCGTGACGCCGAGGACCGCGACCCGCGCTCCCCCGGCCTCCAGGACGGCTGGCTCCCGCGCCCGCTCCAGGTCCTCGCCGGCGCCCACGGTCCGGATGCCCGCGCGCCCGAGGAGGTCGAGCGTGTCCGCGAGCGCGTCCGGTCCGTAGTCCAGGGCGTGGTTGTTGGCGAGCGTCACGCAGTCCACGCCGAGGTCGGCGAGGGTCTCGGCCGCGGCCGGCGGCGCACGGAAGTGGAAGGGCTTGCCCGGCGCGTCCCACCGCCGCCCGCGCCCGGACACGCAGCACTCCAGGTTCACCACGGCGAGATCGGCCTCGCCGAACACCTCGCGCACCCCGTCGGAGAACAGGCCGTGCGGGCCGAACGCGGCGATCTCCTCCGCGACGCCGCGTCCCAGCATCGTGTCTCCGGCGAGCGCGATCGTGATGGCCATGCGCAGAACCCCCTAGGACAGTCGTGCCCTGGTCGGGGACGGCTCTCACCGGCCCGGCGAGATCGGGCTCTGCGAGATCGGGCTCTGCGAGATCGGGCGGCGCGGTCAGGAGAGCGCGCGGCCCGGGCCCTTCTTGATCTGGTCGACGATGAGCCGGGCGAGCGCCTGCTGCCCGGCGACCGTCGGGTGGTAGCTGCGCGGCTCCGCCTCGAGCGCCGCGAGGTTGAGCGTGAGCCCGTTCATGTACGCGTCGCGGCTGCCCACCTCGTGGCCGGCGAACGCGCTGAAGGCGTCCACGAACTCCACGCTGCCGTGCCGGTGCCCGGCCACCTTGCGCGCGTCCGCCTCCATCACCGACTGCCGGATCACCCCGCCCAGTTCGTAGGCCCGCGCGTTCAGCCAGCGCTGGTCCGGCACGGTGATGTTGTCCCCGTCCACGCCGCTGACCTCGGAGAACGCCTTGGGGTAGGACATCACGATCACCCGCGCCTCCGGCGCCCGCGCGGTGATCTCGGCCAGCAGCGCGGGCAGGCTCTCCCGGAGCCCGGCCATCCGCCGGGCGATCTCCTCGCCCTGCCCGGAGCAGCCCCTCCCCCACGGCAGCTTGACCACGCAGCCGGCGAGCACCCGCGAGAACCCGACGTCGTTGCCGCCGATGCTGATCGTGATCAGGCTGGTGTCCCGCCCGACACGGCCGATCTGCGGGGGTTCGCCGCCCCTTCCGTCCAGCACGTCGTCGGTGGTCGCGCCCGAGCACGCCCAGAACGCGCTGCCCTTCGCGAAGCGGAACGCCTGCGAGACCTCGTGGTAGTACGCCTTGGACGTCCGGTGGCACCGGTCGAGCGGGTTCTGGTCTCCCACCGTCGCCTCCGCCCCGACGCCCGCCGAGTAGGAGTCCCCCAGCGCGACATAGGCGCCCCGCGTCGCCACCTCGACCGGGGTGATCGCCGGGGTGGCCGCGGCGACCGGGTCCGCGCGCCGCTCGGGATCCGTAGCGCGGCAGCCGCTCCCGAACACCTCGCACCGCGCCGCCGGCATCGCCACCAGCGGGACGACCGCCAGCGCCAGCAGCAGCGCCAGGAGCGCGAGCGCGGCGCCCCGCTCGCCGAGACGGCCCCGCACCCATGCGACCGGGCTGATCATCGTTCTCCTTCGTCCACGCGCCGGACGTCCATGGGCCAGACGTCCGCCGAGCGCCCCGGGTTCCCGCCTTTACATTGTAGATCTTTAACTGGAGGGCCGGAGCGGCGCCCACATGACGATCCGCGGCCCCAGTTCGTGCAGGCCGGCCGCGATCTCGGCGTCCCAGTAGGACCTGATCCCCGGCCCCCACCGCTCCCGCGGCAGCTCCGCGAACCCGTGCCGGGCGTACCAGGGGCCGTTCCACGGGACGTCCCGGAACGTCAGCAGGCTGACCCCGGGCCGCCCTGCCGCGGCGGCCCGCGCCTTGACCTCGTCCAGCAGCAGGACGCCGATCCCCCGCCCCACCAGGTCGCCGCGCACCGAGATCTGCTCCAGGTGCGCGGCCCCGTCGACCTCCTCGACGGCGGCGAACCCGACCGGCGGGTCACCGGCCACCACGATCTCCGCGCCCCTGCCGATCATCTGCTCGGCCACGGTCGGGCCGGGCGGGAACACGATCCCGATCTCGCCGAACATCGCGTCGCCCGAGTTCTCGATCTCCGCCAGCCCCGCCAGGTCACCGCCCCGCGCCGTCCGGACCTCATGCTCCATGCCGCGATGGTAGGCGCTCCCCCGAGCGCCGTCCCCCGATTAAACGGCGCCTCAGGCGTAGAAGCGCGAGTGCCAGTCCATCGGCGGCTCGCCGTAGGAGTCGGCGGGCGGGCTCGGGCCGAACTCGACCGCGCTGCCCTCGGCGAGGACGGCGATGACGCCGGCGGCCTCGGCGCCCGCGCGCCAGTGCTCGGGGACCGCCCGGGAGCCGTACCGGGCGCCGAGAAGGTTCCCGCAGATGGCGCCGGTGGAGTCGCTGTCGCCGGAGTGGTTGACCGCCAGCAGCGTCCCGCGCGGGACGATCTCCAGCGGGTGGCCGCCCGCGGCCTCCGCGGCCAGCGCGGCGTGCACGGCGATGGCGAGGGCCTCCGGCCCGGTGAATCCGCCGCCGAGGCTCTCCAGCCGCTCGGGCGCCTGGGACGCCGGACCGCCGCGCGGCAGCGCCAGCGCCTTCTCCAGCGCCCCCGTCGTCTCCTCGTGCCCTTCGTGCTCGCGCAGTCGCGCCATGGCGTGCCCCAGCGCGTCGACGAGGGTGGCGCCGTGGACGAGCGCCGACACCGCCACGGCGAGCGTGCCCGCGGGGAGGCGGCCGGACGGGTGGCCGTGGGTGAGCGCCGCCGTCCCCTGCCCCCGGGTGAAGACGGCCCCGGGATCGGGATACCCGAAGCCGCAGGGCGCGGCCCGTACCGTTCCGGCGCAGCCCTTGGAGTCATTGACGGGTTCGTCCACCCTGCCTAGGGGCCACCCCGGCTTGCCGCGCTCCGCCGCCATCCGCAGCGCGGCGAGGGTGGTGCGGCCGGCGCCGCGCCGGGCCGTCACCGCCGGATCGCGAAGCGCCGGCCCGCTCACCAGCAGATCCTGCTCGGGCATCCGCTCGCCCTGCGCGCGCAGCCACGCGAGGTAGTTCGCCTGCACCAGCCCGAGGTACGCGCCGCCGATCCCCTTCGCCCGGGCCCGGATGGACGCCTGGACGCCCGCCTGCGCGGTGAGCAGGCTCAGCTGCGTCGCCTCCCCGATCTCCGCCCGTCCCGGCAGGCCCGTCACGCCCGCGGGCCCGTAGCCCGCGCGGATCTCGGCGATCGACATCCCCTCCACGGGACGTCCGAGCGCCTCCCCGACCGCCCCGCCGAACAGGCACCCCAGCATCCGATCGCCCGCCATGTCCGCCATGCCCGACACGCTACCGACCCGCCGGCCGCGCGTCCCGGCGAAGATCATCGGGCGGCCCGGCGCCATGCATCGAAGGAAGCCCGCGCCAGGCCCTTCCCCGCCGACGCTCGGACACCCGCTGAGCGCAAGGGAGCCACCACGGTCCAGGTGACCGCTCCCTCCCGGAGGGGAGCCGGATCACGCGCGGGAGGGAGGTACCCCAGCGGGCGGAAGCCGTTCACTGGCCGTGCAGACAGGCCGCACGACCGAAAGGGCGAACATGCTGAGGAACCCGACGGCGATGATCCGCCGGATGCACGGAGACACCGTCGAGGGCGCCCCGCGGTGGGCGGTCGTCTCCGCCTACGCCGCCAGCCTGGTGGTCCTGCCCTCCTGCCTGTGGCGGATCGCCCTCGGCTTCGGCGCTCCGATCGGCCCGCTGCGGGGGGACATGGGCGACGCGCGCGGCGACCTGCCCGGCTGGGTCCCGATGTGGGGCTACACGATCTTCCTCAGCGTCCTCAGCGAGGCGCTGGCCTTCCTCGCCGTCGGCCTGGTGGCCCGGTGGGGCGAGGTGGTCCCGCGCTGGATCCCCGGCCTCGCCGGGCGCAGGGTGCCGGTCCTGGCCGCCGCCGTCCCGGCGGGCACGGGCGCCGCCGTCCTCACCATCGGAACGCTCACGGCCCTCCCCGGCTTCAACGACTTCACCGCGCCGGACGGGACCGCGGTGCGGCTCGAAGGCTGGAGGCTCATCCTCTTCGCCGTCTCCTACGGCCCCCTCATCGCCTGGGGCCCGCTCCTCGCCGCCGCGACCGTCGCCTACTGCCTCCGCCGCAGGCAGCGCCCGTCCCCGACCGCCCTGACCACACCGTGAACATGCAGCACCCTAACCGAAGGCACACCACCCCGGCGGTGACCAGCGGCACCGCACCCGGCTGCGACCTCAGCGCACCGAAATTGGGCTGCGTCCGGGACGTGACAGTGGCCATGCTGGGGCATGGCGTGGAAACTGACCGGTGATGTCGAAGAGTTCCTAGCGCGCGCGGATGCGTTCTTGCGCGCCGATCCCGTCGCGAACACCGTGCCGCTGACCGTGACCAAGGCGATCCGGGCGCAGGGCCCCGGCCTCTTTCCCAAAGCGCTGTTCGGCTGGTGGACGGCGGGCGGCGACGTGGCGGGCACCTGCGTGTGGACGGGGGGCGTACCCGGTCATGCTCAGCGCGATGCCGGCGCCCGCGGCGCCTGAACTGGCCGAGGCATTGGCCGAGCGGGAGGCGGAGGTCCCCTGCGTCAACGGGACGCCGGAGGCCGCGGAGGGCTTCGCGGCCGCGTGGACCCGCCGGACCGGGAGCCCTGCCCGCGTCGCGCGCCGCGCGCGGCTCCACCGGCTGGCGGGGCTCGTCCTGCCGGATCCGCCGCCGGACGGCGCCGCGCGGGTCGCGGACGGCGGGGACCGGGAACTGGTGCTCGACTGGTACGCGGCGTTCCACCGGGACGCAGGCGGCTACGGGGACCCGAACCCGGCGCTGGTCGACGGCAGGCTCACCGAGGGCGGCATCATGCTGTGGGAGGCGGGCGGCCGCCCGGTGGCCCTGGCGGGACGGACATCGGCGGTCGCGGGGACGGCGCGCGTGGCGCCGGTGTACACCCCGGCCGGGCACCGCCGCCGCGGGTACGGGGCCGCGGTGACCGCCGCCGTCACCCGCGCCGCCCAGGACTCCGGAGCCGCGGAGGTCGTGCTGTTCACCGACCTCGCGAACCCGACCAGCAACGGCGTCTACCACCGCCTCGGCTACCGCCCGGTCGAAGACCGCCTCGTCCTCGCCTTCACGCCACCAGCCCGGCCCTGAAGGGCCGCTCTCAACGGCCGTCTCCCGATCATCGCGGCCCCGGCGGTCCAGGGGGCAGGGGGCGCCACCGCCACGGGGCTACTTGACGCCCGCCTCCTTCATGTCGCGTAGTTCGCGCTTGAGTTCCTTGATCTCGTCGCGGAGGCGGGCGGCGAGTTCGAACTGCAGGTCGGTGGCGGCCTGGTGCATCTGGTCGGTCATCTGCTCGATGAGGCCCTCCAGCTCCTCGCGGGGGCGCTCGCCGACCAGGTCGGCGGCGTGCCGGCCGGCCTCCCTGGTGCGGGAGGCGAGACCGGGGACGGGCGCCTTGCCGCGGCTCTGCTGGCGGCCGCCGCCGCCGATCAGGGTCTCGGTGTCGGCGTCCTCGCGGGCGAGGGAGTCGAGGATGTCGGCGATCCGCTTGCGCAGCGCCTGCGGCTCGATGCCGTGCTCCTCGTTGTAGGCGCGCTGCTTGGCGCGGCGCCGGGTGGTCTCGTCGATCGCCCGCTCCATGGACGGGGTGACGGTGTCGGCGTACATGTGGACCTGGCCCGACACGTTGCGGGCCGCGCGGCCGATCGTCTGGATGAGGGACGTCTCGGAGCGCAGGAAGCCCTCCTTGTCGGCGTCCAGGATCGCCACGAGGGAGACCTCGGGCAGGTCGAGGCCCTCGCGGAGCAGGTTGATGCCGACGAGGACGTCGTAGTCGCCGGCGCGCAGCTCGCGCAGCAGCTCGATGCGGCGCAGGGTGTCGACCTCGCTGTGCAGGTAGCGGACCTGGATGCCGAGTTCGAGCAGGTAGTCGGTGAGGTCCTCGGCCATCTTCTTGGTGAGGGTGGTGACCAGGACGCGCTCGTCGCGCTCGGTGCGCTCGCGGATCTCGTGGATGAGGTCGTCGATCTGGCCCTTGGTCGGCTTGACGACGATCTCGGGGTCGATCAGGCCGGTGGGGCGGATGACCTGCTCGACGACGTCGCCCTTGACGCGGTTCATCTCGTAGGGGCCGGGCGTCGCCGACAGGTAGACGGTCTGGCCGATCCGTTCGAGGAACTCCTCCCACTTCAGCGGGCGGTTGTCCATGGCGGACGGCAGCCGGAACCCGTGCTCGACCAGCATCCGCTTGCGGGACGCGTCGCCCTCGTACATGGCGCCGATCTGCGGGACCGTCTGGTGGGACTCGTCGACGACGAGGAGGAAGTCTTCGGGGAAGTAGTCCAGGAGGGTGTTGGGGGCGGTGCCGGGGCCGCGGCCGTCGATGTGCCGGGAGTAGTTCTCGATGCCGGAGCAGGTGCCGACCTGCCGCATCATCTCGATGTCGTAGGTGGTGCGCATGCGCAGGCGCTGCGCCTCCAGCATCTTGCCCTGCCGCTCCATGACGGCGAGGGCCTCCTCCAGCTCGGCCTCGATCTGGGCGATGGCGCGCTCCATGCGCTCGGGCCCGGCGACGTAGTGGGAGGCGGGGAAGACGTACAGCTCCTCGTCCTCGGTGATCAGCTCGCCGGTGAGCGGGTGCAGGGTCGCCAGCTTCTCGATCTCGTCGCCGAACATCTCGATCCGGACGGCGAGCTCCTCGTACTGCGGGATGATCTCGACGGTGTCGCCGCGGACGCGGAACGTGCCGCGGGTGAAGGCGAGGTCGTTGCGGGTGTACTGCATGCCGACGAGCTGCCGGAGCAGGTCGTCGCGGTCGATCTCCTGGCCGACGTGCAGCCGGACCATCCGGTCGACGTACTCCTGCGGGGTGCCGAGGCCGTAGATGCAGGACACGGACGCCACCACGACGGTGTCGCGGCGGGTGAGCAGCGAGTTGGTCGCCGAGTGCCGCAGCCGGTCGACCTCGTCGTTGATCGAGGAGTCCTTCTCGATGTAGGTGTCGGTCTGCGGGATGTACGCCTCGGGCTGGTAGTAGTCGTAGTACGACACGAAGTACTCGACGGCGTTGTTGGGCAGCATCTCGCGCAGCTCGTTGGCGAACTGGGCGGCGAGGGTCTTGTTCGGCTGCATGACGAGGACGGGCCGCTGGAGCTTCTCCACCAGCCACGCGATCGTGGCGGTCTTGCCGGTGCCGGTCGCGCCGAGGAGCACCGCGTCCTTCTCACCCGCCGAGACGCGGGCGGCGAGCTCGGCGATCGCCTGCGGCTGGTCGCCCGACGGCGTCATCTCGGTGACGACCTCGAACGGCGCCACGCGACGCCGCAGGTCCGTGACTGGGCGCATCGACACTCCCCTGGATCCGGCGTTCTCCCTGCTCTCCCAACTGTATGCAGGGGCTCGGACATTCCGCGGCCGCGCGGGCGGCGTCGCGCGGGATCAGGAGGCGGGCAGCGGGAGCCGGGCCCGGACGGCGTAGCCGCCGCCGCGGGGGCCGGCGTCGAAGCTGCCGCCGAGGGCGGTGACGCGCTCGCGCAGCCCGACCAGGCCGTTCCCGCCGGAGGGCAGCCGGTGCTGGGGCCCGGCGGTGGGCGGCTCGTTGGCGATCTCCACTTCGACCGCCTCCGGGAGGAGGCCGAGGTGCACGCGGGTGTCGGCGGCGCCGGCGTGCTTGTGGACGTTGGTGAGGGCCTCCTGCACGAGCCGGTAGACCGTCCGGCCGACGGCGGCGGGCATGGGGCGCTCCTCGCCGCGGATCGTCAGGTCCACGCGCAGGCCCGCGGCGCCGGACTGGCCGACCAGCTCGCGGAGGTGGGCCAGCGTCACCTCCTGCTGGGGGAGGGCCTCCTCCCCCTGCCTGAGCACCCCGACGACATGGCGGAGCTCCTCCAGCGCCTGCCGCCCCATGTCGCCGATGACCGAGGCGGTCTCGGCGGCCCGCTCCGGGTCGCGGACGGCGATCGCCTTCAGCGCGCCCGCGTGGACGACCATCACGCTGATGCGGTTGGCGACGACGTCGTGCATCTCCCGCGCGATGCGGGTGCGTTCCTCCCCGCGCGCGCGTTCCGCGAGCAGGTGCTGCTCGCGTTCGAGCCTCGCGGCGCGTTCCTGGAGCGAGACCAGGAGCTGCTTGCGCGCGCCCATGTAGAGGCCCAGCAGGACGGGGACCCCCACGAACGCGATCCCGAAGATCGACTGTGCGAGGAAGGACTCCGTCGCCGCGGTGGGGGCAGGGAAGACCAGGTTGGCGACGTAGCCGCCGAGCGCGATGACCACCACCGTGCGGCGGGACGCGGTGTAGGCGGCGAGCGAGTACAGGACGATGAGGGTGCTGAACGCCCCGGCGCCCGTGACGGTGCCGTACACCACCGCGAACACCGCCAGCCCCACCGGGTGGGAGCGCCGCACGATCAGGGCCAGGCCGAGCACGACGCTGCAGGCCGACACGACCGGGGGCGGCAGCCAGAAGCTCTGTTCGGCGAACCACAGGAAGAGGCCGTCGCCCACCGCGAATGTCAGGGCGATCGCGACGTCGAAGGCACGGGAACGCCGGGTGGGCCATGCCCCCGACCACCATCCCCGTACGCGCATGGCGATGAGCCTATAGCGACTTAAAGGGCGCCTGTCGCACATGTGAGCACAGCCCTTACCTGCAGGGCTTTTCCAGCGAATGGACGCTGTGGTTACGATGACCGCGCCGGTCGGGCCGTTCGAGGGGGCCGCCCCTCGGCGCCCCGAGCGCCCCGGCGCCGACTAGGACGGGGAAACCGCACAATGGCCCGATTCGCCAACTGGTTCGGGAAGAACGCCGACGCCGTGATCGCGCTGGTGCTGGCGGTCGTCGTGGCGGTGCTCGGGCTCGGGGTGAACCTGCCGAACGAGACCGAGATCACCAACAGCGGGATCCTCGCGGTGATCGGCCTGCTGGCGACGTCGGTGCTGCGCGACCGCGGGCGGCGCGTCCCGGTCGAGGCGGAGGTGCGCGACACGCTGCGCGCCTCGGCGGCCACGCTCGGTGAGCTCGACGCCAAGCTGACCCACATCGAGGCGTTCGAGGGCGTCCTGTCCGACACCAAGCGCGCCCTGGACGAGACCACGGTCGTGCGGGTCATCAGCGGGGCGCAGGTCGCGCAGGTCCTGGCGGAGGCCCGCCGCGCCACCGACCGGTGGTTCTTCAAGGGCGGGACGGGCACCTACATCCGCGCGCGCACGCTGCCCGAGTGCGTGGCGGCCGCGCGGCGGGAGCGGCGGACGCTGCTGTTCCGCATGGAGATCCTCGACCCCACCAACGTGGAGGTGTGCGAGGCGTATGCGCGTCACCGCCGCTCGGTGTCGGACGGGCCGGACGCCACGGGCGAGCCGTGGACGCTGGAACGCACCCGCAAGGAGGCGTACGCCACGATCCTGGCGGCGTGCTGGCACAAGCAGCGGTTCGCGATGCTCGACATCGACATCGGCCTCGCGCAGACGATGACGACGCTGCGCTACGACCTCGCCTCCTCGGGCGTGGTGGTCACCCGCGACGATCCGCGCGGCGAGGCCCTGGTCGTCGACAGCGCCAAGTTCTACTACAGCTGGGTGAGCGCGGAGCTGCAGACGAGCCTCGACCAGGCGCGGCGCGTCCCGGTCGAGCAGGCCAGGCTGGCGCCCCTCGACGACGAGCCGACCGTGGAGGAAGTGCGCAAGCTCTTCGAGGTCATCGGAATCGACCTCGCGCAGGGCTATACCGACCGCGACGTCATCGAGATCATACGTAAGGCCCTGCGGGCCAAGGACCCCTACGAGTGACGCGCGGATGACGGTGCGGGGCGCGGGAGACGGTCCGGGGGGCGACGGTGACGGTGAAGGGTGAGGCCGCCGGAGTGAGGTACGAGGAGATCCGCGAGGAGATCCACGCCGGTACCGCGGCCCGGACGCTGCCGGAGCGGGTCGGGCGGATCCTGGGCGGGGTCCTGGACGACGCCGCGGGGGGCCGCTCCCGCGTTCCGGCGGTGCGGCACCCGCTGGGCTTCCTGTGCCTTCCCCTGGAGCGCAGCGGTGACCTCGGGGTGTGCCTGCACATCTGGACGCCGGAGGTGCGTCCGGCGCCGTCCACCACCTCGCCGGTCCACTGCCACAGCTGGGATCTGCTCAGCTTCGTCCTGTACGGGACGGTCCGGAACGTGCGGATGGACGTCAGTGAGGCGTCCGCCACCGGGACGCAGCAGGTCTTCGAGGTCGTGAGCCAGGGCGACCTGGACGAGCTGAGGGCGACCGGGCGCGCCGTCCACTGCGCTCCCGCCAGGTCCAGCACGCACCGGACCGGGGAGTCGTACACCCTGCCCGCCGGTGTCTTCCACAGCACGCTGATCGAGGACGGCCTGGACGCGGCCACGGTCGCCCTGGGCCGGCAGACGCCGGGCGGGGGCGATCTGTCGCTCGGCCCTCTGGACGTTCCCAGCCACAGGGTGCGCCGCTCGCGTTCCGACCACGCCGACACGCTGCGGGCCTTGCGTCGCTCCGCCCGCAGGATCGCCGCCGCCCACTGCTCGCCGCGCCGGTAGCCGGACGCCGGATCCCCCTGGAGAGGCCCGATGAGACCCACGCCCCCGTCAGCGGCCCTTCCGGTCGATCTTTCCAGGGCCCGCCGCGTGGCGGTTCAGGCGGCGGAGGCGGCGGGCGCGCTGCTGAGCGCCCGCGTGGACGGCCCCCTCGGGGTGCGTCCGAAGGGCGCGGGCGGGGACGTGGTGACCGAGCTGGACACCGCCGCCGAGGACCTGATCGTGAAGCGGCTGCGGGCCGCGTATCCGGGGCACCGGATCATCGCCGAGGAGTCCGGGATCCTCGACGGCGCGCCCGGCGAGGACATGGTCTGGCTCGTCGACCCGCTGGACGGCACCAACAACGTGGCGATCGGCATGCCGGTGTACGCGGTCGGGCTGGCGTTGTGCGCGCGCGCCGAGCCGGTCCTGGGCGTCGTGCACGACCCGGTGAGCGGCCGGACGTGGTCGGCGGTGCGCGGGCGGGGCGCCATGGGACCGGACGGGGGCCCTCTGACGCTGGCCGACCGCCCCAGGCCGGGACGGGAGAGGAACCCGCTCCTGGCGTGGACGCAGGGCCACCAGGTCGGTGCGGGCGATCCGGTGGCGTTCGCCATGCGCTCGGCCCTGGAGCTGCGTTGCGCGCGGATGCTGCAACTGTGGGCGCCGCTGGTGGCGTGGACGATGCTGGCGAGGGGCGACATCGACGGCATCGTCGGCTATCTGCCCGAGATCGTGGACCTGCCCGCCGGGATGCTGGTGGCCGCCGAGGCCGGCGCGGAGCTGCGCCGCCTGGACGGGGCGCCGTACGAGCTGGGCATCGACCGCCCGCCGTCCGAGCTGGGCTTCGTCGCGGCGCGTCCGGAACTGCTCGACCGGCTCCTGGAGACCACGGCGAAGATCGACCCGCGGGACGGGCGCGCCCCCCTCGCCCGGTGAGCCGGTTTCGCGGCCGGAAGCGGACTCAGCCGGTCAGCAGGAGGGCTCCGACGGCGGCGGCCGAGCCCGCCACGGCCAGGGCCGTGCCCGCCAGGACGAACGTGCGCATCGGCACGCGCACGTCCCAGCGCCGGCACCACTCGAACCACAGCAGCGTGGCCAGCGACCCCCAGGGCGTGATGACGGGTCCCACGTTCGTCCCTACGAGCAGGGAGAGCAGCTGGTCCTTGTTCGAGGCGGGCACAGCCGACTCCCCGGCCACGTAGGCGGGGAGGTTGTTGAGGACGTTCGACAGCCCCGCCCCCGAGAACGCCGCCCGCACCGCGCCTGCCGTACCGCCGTCGTCGCCGATCAGGGCGCGCATGGCGTCGTCCAGCCCGAACCGCTCCAGGGTGGGGACGACGAGGAACAGCCCGGTGACGAACACCATGAGCTGCCAGGGGATGAGCGCGGGGCGCAGCACCGACCGGTCGCGCACGGCGAAGGCGACCACGGCCACGACCGCGGCGGCCGTCGCTGCGACGCCCAGCTGGATCCCGGTGTGCACGCCCGCGAGGATCGCCGCGATGAACAGCAGGCACGCGGCACCCGTGGCGGAGAACAGCACCCGGTCCTGGACGGGGACTGGGGCGGGCGGGTCGTAGGTCTCCTCGCCGCGCATCCGACGCCGCCAGTAGAACACCCAGAGCAGCACCATGGTCACGGCCAGGACCGCCAGTTGCGGCACCCACATCCGCGCCGCGAACGCGCGGGTCTCCAGAGCCACACGGTCGGCGGCGAGCAGATTGGTCAGGTTGGACACCGGGAGCAGAAGGCTCGCCGTGTTGGCCAGCCACACCGTCGTCATGGCCAGCGGGAGGGTCGCGATCCGCGCGCGCGCCGCCAACGCCAGCATGACCGGGGTCAGCAGTACTGCGGTCGTGTCCAGATTGAGGAACACGGTGGTGAGCGACGCGAACGCCACGCACAGCAGGAACAGCGCGGCGTAATTGCCGCGCCCGGCCTTGGCCATCCGCTGCGCGATCGCGTCGAAGACGCCCGCCTCCTTGGTCAGCTCCGCCAGGATGATGACGCTGAACAGGAAGAGCAGCAGGGGGGCGATCCGTCCGACGCTGGAGCGGGCCGTGTCGGCGGGCAGCAGGCCGGTGGCGACGAACACCAGACCGAGCGCCAGGACGGCGATGCGGATCCAGTCGAGGGCGCCCAGGGAGGCGGCGGCACGGCGCAGGGCCTCGGTCGGAGGGGGCGGCACGCGCGTCATGATTCCACAGGCGGTCGTGTCGCTGCGTCCGGCCGTACGCCGCGCGATACTGGCGCCATGACAACCCCCGGCCACCCCCAGGAGCGTCCCACCGACTTCTTCATCAGCTACTCGCCGGCCGACGAGCGGTGGGCGTCCTGGATCGCCTGGCAGCTGGAGGCCGCCGGGCACCGCACGATGATGCAGGCGTGGGACTTCGTGCCCGGGACCAACTTCATCGACTACATGGACCGGGGCCTGTCGGAGGCCAAGGCCGTCGTGGCGGTGCTGTCGCGCAACTACCTGCGCTCGCGGTACGGGCGGCTGGAGTGGATGGCGGCGCTGCGGGCCGACCCGGACGACCCGGCGCGCAAGCTGGTCACGGTCCGCATCGAGGACTGCCCCATCGACGGCCTGCTCTCCACGATCACCTACGTGGACCTGGTGGGGGTGGACGACCCGGACGAGGCGCGGCGGCTGCTGATGCGGCGCATCCAGGAGGCCCTCGCCGGCCACGCGCGCCCCCTCGAAGGTCCTGGCTTCCCCGGAGCGGGGCGCGACCGCCCCGGGCCGCTTCCCGGTGGCCGGGAACCGCTGATGGGGCGTCTGGAGGAGGCTGACGGGCCCGGAGGCGGTCGGCCCGGGCCGACCGGGGAGCGGCCCGCCCGGCGCGCGCCCGTCGCCGCGCCCGCGTTCCCGGCCTCGGACGCCGGGCGGGAGCCGCGCGATCACCTGACCGTCCTGCACGTCTCCGGCCCCCGGTTCGGCCGGACGCTGGCCGAGCCCGGCGAGCCGACGACCGCGACCGAGCTGCAGGACCGGATCTGGAGCGATGTGACCCGGCTGGCCGACTCCGGCGTGCCGCGGCCCGACCTCCTCGTCGTCACCGGCGACATCACCCACTCGGGCAGCCGCAAGGAGTTCGCCGAGGCGCTGTCTTTCCTGACGAGCCTGCGCGCGCTGCTGGGCCTGGAGGCGCAGCGCGTCGTGCTGGTGCCGGGCACCCACGACGTCACCCGCGCGGCCTGCCAGGCGTACTTCTCCAGCTGCGAGGCCGACGACATCGAGCCCCAGCCGCCGTACTGGCCCAAGTGGCGGCACTACGCGGGGCTGTTCAAGGAGTTCTACCAGGGCATCGACGCGCTCATCTTCGACAGCGCCCAGCCGTGGACACTGTTTCCCGTCCCCGATCTGAAGGTCGTGGTGGCCGGGCTCAACTCGACGCTGCCGCAGACCCACCGCGAGGAGGACCGCTACGGGCGCGTCGGCCAGGCGCAGGCCGCCTGGTTCAACCAGCGGCTGCGGCACTTCGAGGACGAGGGATGGCTGCGGCTCGGCGCCATCGGGCACACGCCCATCGCGGGCGAGCCCGGCGCGCTGCGCGACCCCGAGACGGTGGAGGCGCTCCTCGCCGCCCACATCAACCTGTTCTTCCAGGGGACGGAGTCGGAGTACGGCGCCGTCCCCGTGCTGGCAAGTGGCGACGTCCCGTCCGTCCCGGCGCTGGGGCCCGGCAGGCACCAGCTCGTCGTCGTGCGCGCGGACGGGCTGGAGCGCTGGATCCCCGAGGACGCCGCGCGGCGCGGCCCGGAACGCCTCGAACGGTCCTGGACGGCCGTGGGCGGAACGTTCCCGCCGCCCCTGGCGCAGTCCCCTCCGGCCCCTCCCGCCCCGGAACTCGGCCCCGGCGGGGACGGCACCGCCGACCCCGTCCCCGACCCCACGGGGCGCCTGCTCGACCGTCTGACGGAGGCGTGCGAGACGCGGTTCGAGCGCGCCACCATCCGGCGCGTCGTCCCGCCCGCGCGCGAGGACGGCCGCTCCGACCCGCCGCACCTGCTCCTCACCCACCTGGAGGACGGCTTCGTCCGCCAGTACCGCATCGGCGCCCACGTGGGGCAGGTGACCGAGGCGGACGTGGACGCGTTCGTGCGGCACGTCCACGCCGACGGCACCGACCACGGTTCGGAACTGGTGTACCTGGGCCCGGCCCCGGCACGGTCCCTGCGCGAAGACGCGCTGCGCCGGGGCATCCGGGTGCGCAGCCTCACCGAGTTCCAGGGCCTGGTCGACCTGTCGGAGTACGTGGTCGCCCAGACGGGGCGGCTGTCCGCCGGCGGGCTCTACCCGCCGTCCCTGTACGTCCCGCAGCGCTACCGGGAGCTCGACCGGTTCCTCCCGGAGGGCGGCCCGGACGACGAGCGCCGGGCGGGCGCGGACGTCCACGACGACGTGGTCGGCGAGATGCTGCGGCTGCTGGCCGCCGACCACGGGCGGTTCCTGCTGCTGCTCGGCGACTTCGGGCGCGGCAAGACCTTCGCCCTGCGGGAACTGGCCCGCCGCATCCCGCAGGAGCTGCCGCACGTCGTCCCGATCCTCATCGAGCTGCGGGCGCTCGACAAGGCGCACTCGGTGGACGGCCTCGTCGCCGCGCACCTCGCCAACCACGGCGAGGAGCTCATCGACCTCAAGGCGTTCCACTACATGCTCCGCCAGGGCCGCATCGTCCTGCTCTTCGACGGCTTCGACGAGCTGGTGACGCGGATGACCTACGACCGGGCCGCCGACCACCTCGACACCCTGCTCCAGGCCGCCCAGGACAAGGCGAAGATCGTCGTGGCGAGCCGGACGCAACACTTCAAGTCGCAGGCCCAGGTGCTGACCGCCCTCGGCGAAAAGGTCGGCGTGCTGCCGCACCGCCGCGTCCTCTCCCTGGAGGAGTTCACTCCCCCGCAGGTCCGCTCCTACCTGGTGAACCGGTACGGCGACGAGGGCGCGGCCGAGGACCGGCTGAGCCTGCTGGCGGGCATCGAGGAGCTGCTGGCGCTGACGTCCAACCCGCGGATGCTGTCGTTCATCGCCGACCTCCCCGAGGACCGGCTGCGCGCGGTCGCGCAGGCGCGCCGCGCCGTCAGCCCCGCCGACCTCTACCAGGAGATCCTTTCGTCCTGGCTCGCGTACGAGGCCGAGCGCGTCGGCGGCGCGGGCGGCCCGTCCGGCCTGGGCACCGACGACATGTGGCAGGCCGTGGGCACCCTCGCGCTACGCCTGTGGGAGGGCAACGAGCAGTTCCTGCGCCTCGCCGAGCTCGCCGACGTCTCCGACGCCCTCACCGGGCTCGCCGGGGGGCGGATGTCACCGCACCAGGTGACCCACGCCGTCGGCGCCGGGAGCCTGCTCGTGCGCACGCCCGAGGGCCTGTTCGGCTTCATCCACACGTCCGTCATGGAGTGGCTCGTCGCCCGGCACATCGCCGACGAGTTCGCCAAGGGCGAGGCACCGGCCGCCCTCGGCCGCCGCGCCCTGACCCAGCTCACCGTCGACTTCCTGTGCGACCTCGCCGACACGCGCGCCTGCCAGGAGTGGACGGCCGGAGTGCTCGCCGACCCCGAGGCCGACGACATCGCCCGCGCCAACGCGATCCGCATCACGACGCGCTTGCGCACCCCCGCGCACACCGATCTGCGCGGCGCCCGCCTACAGGGCGAGGACCTCTCCTACCGCGACCTCCAGGAGGTCGACCTCACCGGCGCCGACCTCACCGACGCCCAGCTCGTCGGCGCGAACCTCTCGCGCGCCGTCCTGCGGGACGCCTCGCTCGCCGGGGCCCGCCTGGACGAGGCCACCCTGACCGGCGCCGACCTGCGCGGCGCCGACCTGTCCCGGGCCCGCCTCGCCCGCGCCGACCTGCGGGACGTCGCCGTGGAGGGCAGCCGCTGGACCCGCGCCGCCCTCGTCGACGCCGCCCTCCCCGACCACCTCGCGGCCGCCCCCGAACTGCGCGAGGCCGCCATCGCGCCGGGCCGCCCGATCGACATCCAGGTCGCGCCGGCCGCGGTGGGCGTCCCCTACGGCTTCCACTTCCAGACCAGCCGCCTCCCCCAGCCGCTCGCCTACAGCCCCGGAGGCTCCGTCCTGGCCGTCGGCAGCGAGGACGGCGGCGTCCTCATCTGCGACGCCGTGACGGGCACACCGCTGCGCAACCTCCAGGGCCACACCGACCGCGCCTACGCGGTCGCCTTCGACCGCGCCGGCGGCCTCCTGGCGAGCGGATCCGCCGACGGCTCCGTCCGGCTGTGGGACCTCGCCACCGGCCACACCACGCACACCTTCGCCGTCCACCCCGACGGCGTGTGGCCCCTGGTCGTCGGGGGACGCTCCCCGGCGGGCGACGACCTCGTCGCCGCCGGCGCCGCCGACGGGACCATCCGCGTGTGGGACACCGTGTCCGGCCTGCTCCTGCACGAGCTGCCCGGGCACACCGCCCCCGTCTACACCGCCGTGTTCGACCCCGCCGGCTCGCTCATGGTCACTGGCGACGCGGGCGGCACCCTGCGCGTCTGGGACCTCGCCACGGGCGCGCTGCGCCGCGAGCTGGCCGGCCACCACGGCGCGGTGTTCCGCGCCGTGTTCCACCCGGACGGCTCCCTGCTCGCCGCCGGGGACGAGGCGGGCGTCGTCCGTCTCTGGGACATCCGCACCGGCGAGATCCGCCAGGAGCTCCTCGGCCACACCGGCCGCGTCTACGCCATCGCGTTCCACCCCGACGGCGACCTGCTGGTCACCGGCGACACCGACGGGACCGTCCGCATCTGGGAGGACGGCCGGCAGCGCGGCGTCCTCACCGGCCACGGCGGCGGCATCTACCAGGCCGGCTTCAGCCCGGACGGGGGCCGCCTCGCCACCGCCGACAGCGCCGGGTCCGTCCGCCTGTGGGACCCGCGCACCGGCCGGCAGCGCCTCGAACTGGCCGGGCACCGCGGCGCCGTGTGGCCGTTCGCGTTCCGCCCGGACGGCGCCCAGCTCGCCACCAGCAGCAACGACGGCACGGCCCGGCTGTGGGACGCCGAGACCGGGCAGTGCCGCGTCGTGCTGCGCGGCCACGGCCGCCGCGTCACCGGCGTGGCGTTCAGCCCGGACGGCGGCCTGCTCGCCTCCAGCGGCAACGACGGCCTCGTCCGGCTCTGGGACCCGCGCTCCGGACGGATGATCCGCGAGCTGCGCGGCGTCGCCGACAACCTCACCTCCGCCGCGTTCAACACCCGCGACTCCCAGCTCGCCACCGCCACCAACGACGGCGGCGTCCACCTGTGGCAGGCCGGGACGGGCACGTTCGAACGCGAACTGAACGTCGAGACCGACCACGTCTGGGCGCAGGCGTTCGCCCCGTCCGGGGACGTCCTCGCCACCGCCAACGACGACGACTCCGTCCGGCTCTGGTACTGGACGACCGGCCGCGAGACCGTCAACCTCGCCGACCACAGGGGCCGCGTCCGCTCCATCGACTTCCAGCCCGGCGGCGCCCTGGTCGCCACCGGCTGCGACGACGGCGTCGTCCGTCTCTGGAGCCCCCGCACGGGCGAACTCACCGCAGCCCTGCGCGGCCACGGCGACCGCGTCTACCAGGTGTCCTTCTCGCCGTCAGGGGAGAAGCTCGCCAGCGCCAGCAACGACGGGACCGTCCGCCTCTGGGACCCGTCCACCGGCGACCTCCTGCACACCCTCACCGAGCACGGCGGGCGCCTGTGGACGACCGCGTTCCACCCGTCCGGAGCGATGCTCGCCAGTGCGGGCGACGACATGGTCGTGCGCCTCTGGAACCCGTCCAACGGGCGGCTCCTGCACACCCTCACCGGCCACACCCGCCGCGTCTGGTCCGCGGCGTTCAGCCCGGACGGCTCCCTGCTCGCCACCGCGGGCGACGACGGCGCCATCATCCTGTGGGACGTCGCCAACCGCGCCGCCCCCGCGCGCCGCGCCACCCTCCTCGGCCTCGCCGAGGGCTGGGCCGCCCTGGCCCCCGACGGCCGCTACAAGTGGGAGGGCAACGCCACCGCCGAGTTCTGGTACGCCGTGGGCATGTGCCGCTTCGAGCCAGGCGAACTGGACGCCTACCTCCCCGAAGTCCACCGCCTCCCCCTCGACGCCCCCTTCTAGGGAGCGGTGCGCTGGGCGAGGGTGGTCCAGAGGGTGTCGATCTGGGTCTTCAGGTCGGTGAGGGTGCCGGAGTTGTCGATGACGTGGGTGGCGACGGCGCGGCGGTCGGCGCGGGACGCCTGGTTGGCCATGCGCGCGCGGGCGTCCTCCTCGGTCATGCCGCGGCGGGCGACGAGGCGGTCCAGCTGAACCTCCTCGGGCGCGTCCACGACGACGACCTCGTCGTACATGCCGGCCAGGCCGTTCTCCGCCAGGAGGGGGACGTCGTAGACGACGACCGCGTCCGCGGGGGCGGCGTCCATCAGCTCCTGCATCCGCTCCCCCACCAGCGGGTGGACGATCGCGTTCAGGGCCGCGAGCCGGTCCGGGTCGGTGAACACGATGCGGCCGACCTTCTCCCGGTCGAGGGCGCCGGACGGCAGCAGGACGTCCTCGCCGAACTCCGCCACCACGGCGGCCAGGCCCGGGGTGCCCGGCTCGACCACCTCGCGGGCGATCCTGTCGGCGTCGATGACGACCGCGCCGTGCTCGCGCAGCCGCTTCGACACCTCGCTCTTGCCGGAGCCGATCCCGCCGGTGAGTCCCACTTTCAGCACGGGACACACCCTAGCGGCGCGGCCGCTGACAGCTTCGGGCGGCTAGGGGGTCCCGGCGGGGACGACGGCCTTGCGCATGTGCACGAGGGTGAGGTGCGCGGCGACGCGCTCCCGGTGCGTCTCGGAGTAGCCGAGCCGCCGGTACAGGCGCAGGTTCGCCTCGCTCAGGTGGCCGGTGAACAGCACGCACGCGTCGACGCGCCCGGCGATCTCGCTCTCCAGCTCCGTCATCAGGCGCCGCCCGATGCCCCGCCCCTGCTGGTCGGGGACGACGACGAGGCGCCCGACCAGGCACGTCCGGTCGCTGAACTGGGCGCGGACGGCACCGACGAGGCGGCCGTCCATGACCGCCTTCAACGCCACAGCGTCGCCGGACAGCACCTTGCGCAGCTGCTCGATCGACTCCACCAGCGGAGGGATGAACGGGTCGCCGTACAGCTGGGCCTCCGACACGTAGGCGGCCCGCTGGACGGTCATCATCTCCCCCGCGTCCCCGGGGGCCGCCCGCTCGATCGCGACCGTCTCGGCGCTCATGCGCACGACCCTAGCGGGCGCCCCCGGCGGCCGCTCACCGCCCGATCCGGACGGTGACCGCGACGGGGTAGTGGTCGGAGGCGTCGGACTCGGGCACGTCGTAGTCGGTGACGAGCACCCCGTCCGACCCGAACACCCAGTCGGTGCTGGTGCCGTCGGACCTGGTCGGGTACTGCTCGCCGCCGATCGCGGTGTTGCGCAGGTCGGTGCCGTCGGTCATCGCGGTCAGCTCCGGGCTGCCCGGGCCCGCGTTGAAGTCGCCGCCGATGATCGTGCGGGGGGCGCCGCCCCAGGCCCGCAGCAGCGCCGCGATCTCCCGGGCCCGCTCGCGGCCCCGGTCGTCGCCGCCCTCCAGGTGCGTCGACCACACGTCCACCGTGGTCCGGCCGACGGCGAGCCGCGCCCACACGTAGCCGCGGATCTGCGACCAGTCGCCCTTCGGCATCCGGCCCGTCCCGGAGCTGCGCACCGGCAGCGACGTCAGGATCGCGTTGCCGAACTGGCCGTCGGCGGCGGGCCCCCAGATCAGCTTCATGCCGAGCCGCCGCGACAGCCACACGGCGACGTCGGTGGTCCCGGACAGCAGCGACCCGCGCCCGGCCTCCTGCAGCAGGACGACCTGCGCGCGCTGCCCCTCGATGACGCGGGCGACGCCCTCGGGGTCGAGGCGCCCGGACTGGTTGACCGCGTCGTGGATGTTGTAGCTGAGCACCCGCACCTGGCCCCCGGCGGGCGCCGCCGGGGCCTCGCCGTCCGGCGCGGCCACGGTGAACACGAGGGTGCCGGCCAGCAGCACCAGCGCGGCGGCGCCGGCGGTGAGGGCCCGCAGCGGTGCGCGGGCGGGCAGCGGGCCGCCGCGCGCCGCGGCGATCGCCGCGAGCGCGCCGAGCGCGATGCCGGCGAGCCCGGGCAGCAGGTTGTTGGGGACCGGCAGCGGCGAGACCGCGCTGACCTGGTACGGGATGAGGATCGCGGCGACGAGCAGGCCGCCGAGCGCGGCGCCGGCGTCCACCCGCCAGACCGGCCCGCCGGTCCCGGCGCGGCGCAGCGGCGCGCGGCACGCCACGGCCAGCAGCCACGCCGACACCACCTGCCCGACGATCACGACGGGGACGACCTCGATGCCGGAGACCGCGTACGTCCCGGCGACGGCGCCCGCACCGACGCCGAGGAGCGTCCCGCCGAGCACGCACACGCCACCCGGCACGGCCCGCACCGCGAGCCCGGACGCGAGGAACGCCAGCGCCAGGCCCTGCCCGATGACGATCGCGACGTGCGCGCCGGTCAGCGACTGCCAACCGGACGAGGCCACGAACGCGGGGCTGGCGAGGACGAGGATCTGCAGCGCGAGGAACGGCCCGAACGCCGCGGCGCCGAGCGCGTCCCGCCAGGACACGCCGGGCGCGCTGACGGGCCCGGAGGCCAGCTCGCGGTAGAGCGCGGCGGCGCCGACGCCGACGAACGCCAGGCAGGCCAGCCAGGGGCCGATGCCGTCGCGCCACACCGGGTCCCAGGTGGCGAAGCACATCCGCACGGCGCCGTCGATGGACAGGCCCGCGACGGTGGCGGTGGCGAAGCCGACCCCCGACAGGCCGCGGGCGCCCTCGTACAGCGCCGCGACGGCGATCATGCCGATGGCGGTGCCGGCGAACGCGAGCCAGGTGCGCGGGTCGAGCGCCTGCGCGAGGAGCCGGACGGCGAACAGCCCGCCGACGCCGGCGAGCAGCAGCCCGCGCGGGCCGGCGAAGCGGCGGATCAGGGGGGAGGCGAACCCGGCGAGGTAGACCACGAGCACCGCGCCGGCGGCGGCCGCGGTCCCGGCCTCGTCGGCGAAGTGGTCGAGTTGCGGCAGCGAGAACCGCAGTGTCTGCGCCAGCACCGCGACGGTGACGGCGATCAGCGCGAGTCTGGCGGGGCCCTGCGGGACGATCGGGGGGCCGGCCGCGGCCGGGCCGCCGGTCCTTGTGCCTACGTCTGTGCTGGCCAATTGAACGACTGCTCCCGGGGGACGAGCGGACCTTCGGGACGTGCGGATGCTGCGGAGCGCCGCGGACCGGCGCGTGCCTTCACGGTCATGGTGGCGCAACCGCAGCACGGCCGGAGGCCGATCTCGAAAGATCGTTCTCCGGCCGTGTTCAGGATCTCACCGGCCGCCGCGCGGGCCGCCGGAGCGGCCGCGCGCGGACGGCGCGTCGGCTGGGCGTCACTGCCCGCCGGAGAGCTTCTCCCGCAGTGCGGCGAGCGCCTCGTCGGTGGCCAGGGCGCCACCGCCGGACTCGCTCTCGCCGCCGCCGGAGTAGGAGGTCTCGCCGCTGCTCGCGGGCTCGGCGCCGGCCTCCGCCTCGGCCTTGCGGGCCTCCTCGATCTGCTTGCGGTGGGCGTCGAAGCGGCCGCGGGCCTCGGCGTACTGCCGCTCCCACGTCTCGCGCTGCTCGTCGAAGCCCTCCAGCCACTCGCCGGTGTCGGCGTCGAAGCCCTCGGGGTACTTGTAGTTGCCCTGGTCGTCGTACTCGGCCGGCATGCCGTACAGGGTCGGGTCGAAGTCCTCTTCCTCGATCCCCGCGGCGCCCTCGTTGGCCTGCTTGAGCGACAGGCTGATCCGGCGCCGGTCGAGGTCGATGTCGATGATCTTCACGAAGATCTCGTCGCCGACCTGGACGACCTGCTCGGGGATCTCCACGTGCCGCTCGGCCAGCTCGGAGATGTGCACCAGGCCCTCGATGCCCTCCTCGACGCGGACGAACGCGCCGAACGGCACCAGCTTGGTGACCCGGCCCGGGACGACCTGCCCGATCTGGTGGGTGCGGGCGAACTGCTGCCACGGGTCTTCCTGGGTCGCCTTCAGCGACAGGGAGACGCGCTCGCGCTCCATGTCGACGTCCAGGACCTCGACCGTGACCTCCTGGCCGACCTCGACGACCTCGGAGGGGTGGTCGATGTGCTTCCAGGACAGCTCGGAGACGTGCACCAGACCGTCGACGCCGCCGAGGTCGACGAACGCGCCGAAGTTGACGATCGAGGACACGACGCCCTTGCGGACCTGGCCCTTCTGCAGGGTGTTGAGGAAGGTCTGGCGGACCTCGCTCTGCGTCTGCTCCAGCCAGGCGCGGCGGGACAGGACCACGTTGTTGCGGTTCTTGTCCAGCTCGATGATCTTGGCCTCGAGCTCGCGCCCGACGTAGGGCTGAAGGTCGCGGACCCGGCGCATCTCGACCAGCGACGCCGGCAGGAAGCCGCGCAGCCCGATGTCGAGGATGAGACCGCCCTTGACGACCTCGATGACCGTGCCGGTGACGATGCCGTCCTCGTCCTTGATCTTCTCGATCGTGCCCCAGGCGCGCTCGTACTGGGCGCGCTTCTTGGACAGGATCAGACGCCCCTCCTTGTCCTCCTTCTGGAGGACGAGGGCCTCGACGTGGTCTCCGGTGGAGACGACCTCGTTCGGGTCGACGTCGTGCTTGATGGACAGCTCGCGCGAGGGAATGACGCCCTCGGTCTTGTAGCCGATGTCGAGGAGGACCTCGTCACGATCGACCTTGACGACAGTGCCTTCGACAATGTCGCCGTCGTTGAAGTACTTGATGGTCTCATCGATCGCGGCGAGGAAGGCTTCCTCGGACCCGATGTCATTGACCGCTACCTGCGGGGTGGTCGAGGTGGCCTCGGTGCTGCTCGTCATGTGTCGGCTGGCTCCGGTACGGACATGGAAGTCGTGATGGGCATTGCGCGGAGGGCCGTTATCCGCCCTGCCGAAGACCGGAAGGGAACGCGGGCAACCGCGTAAATGAACCGAACCGATGTCGCCGACCTGACCGAGCGCGAGCCTGCTCCGTCCGAAGCGCGCGCAGGCCCACAGCGCAGCGATCAGGATATGGGACCGAACTCCCGGGGTCAATCCGCCACCGGCGCCCGCCCTCAGTACGTCCGCGCGAAACCCCTGTACTGCTTGGCGAGCCGGTCCTCGGCCGCCTTGGGAAACGTCACCGTGTTCGGGTCCCCGTCCGATGTGTACCGCTCGCCGGGGTTCTTGTCGAGGTACTCGAGCCAGGCCGTGGAGCAGTACTTGGTGCAGTCGTTCTCCTTGATCTTGCCTTCGGAGCGCACCCGGTCGATGTTCCACCGGTCGAAGTCGGCGTCGAACGGCGAGATCGACGGCCGCCACCCGGCCAGGAAGATCCCCTGGAAGGCGTACCGGCCGTCCTGCTTCTCGGCCCAGGCCTTCTTCTTCGGGACGGCCCCGAACGGGTACGCGAACGTGGTCGCGTGCGCCCCGGTGAGCCGGACGATCCGGTCCTCCATGTCGCCGATCTCCTTGTGCACGCCCTTCTCGGACATGCCCGACAGGCTCGGGTGGGACACGGTGTGGTTGCCGAGCTCGAACCCGTGCTGCCGGAGCCACCTCAGCCCTGCGGCGGCCTGCGTGTCGTCCATCCCGAACAACTCCTTGTTCAGGTAGAACGTCGCGACCGGCCGGAACCCCGGGTTCTCCCGCGCGACCTGCTCGATGACCGCCACGGCCGTGTCGGGCGCCGGGTTGCCCTGCGGGTCCAGCCCGAAGTGCCCGGGCGTGCTGTCGTCGAACGTCAGCACCACGGGATGCCGCCCCGCCGGCACGTCGATCCGCCCGCTGACGAACTCGGCCGCGGTGATCGGGTAGTAGCCGTCCTTGGCGAGCCCGGTCAGCTCGTCGTACAGCTCCTTGCTCGACCGGTCCAGCGACAGTTCGGGCTTCTTCATGATCCGGTGGTACATCAGCACCGGGATCTGCCCCAGCTCGTTCGCCTTGGCCGCGACCGCCGCGGCCGCCGCCGCGGGAATGGGCGTGGACACCGTCACGGAAGGCGTAGCGCTCCCCGATGCCCCCGGCGCCCCGGGCCCCGGCGTGATCCCCGCCTTGGCCGCCTGCGCGGTGGGCGTCACCTGGGACGCGGCTCCAGCGCGCTGCGCCACGTTCTCCTTGCCGCGCTCTTTCCGCCCCCCGGGAAGTGTCAGCCCCAGGATCACGGCGCAGACGACCACAACTCCAGCGATCTTGTGAAGGAGAGGCACATTACCCCCGCCGGTAGACCCGAACAGGACCAGGAGGACAGCGTACGACCCCCCGGACATCTAAGGACACCAACCGACGTACCCATATGACCCTTGCCCACCACCCCCGCCTCACCTCACATCAACCAAAGTCCGAAAACCCCCGGTAAAACGCGCTCACCCCCGAAAACAACACCCCCATCACCGAGCCCCGTCCCATACAAGAAAGCGACGAATAACCACTAAAAGAACAAAAAGCCCAAATTGCCATCCACCCCTCCCGTCATGACGACCAACGCCGAGCCGAAGAACCGGCACCTCCGCGCAGCGGCGCCGGTCTCGCGGATGGCGCGCCGAGGCCCCGCCGGCCTGCCCACAGGCGCGGGCCGCTCGTCCGTCCCACCTGTCCGGGCGCCGCGGCGGAGGGCGGGGCGCCCGGTCGCATCGCGTTAGGTTAGGCTTCCCTTATTTGGCGGCCGATGTCGGAGGAAAGCAGTGCTGACCGGGCTCGACAGGCGCGGATGAGCGCGGTCACGGAGAACCCGCCCGCGTCCCGTCCCGAGGCGGGGACCGCGGCGGCGCGGAGAAGGCGCCTGGCGGGGCTGGGCCTGCTCGTCGCGGTGCTCGCGGCGGCGGGCGCGGCGTCGCTGGCCGTCGGAGCGCGGGCCCTGAGCCCCGGCGAGGTCTGGGACGGGCTGTTCGCGGCGCCGGACTCCGATCAGCGGCTCAGCGAGATCAGGCTCATCGTGCGGACGGTGCGGGCGCCCCGGACTGTGCTCGCGGTCGTGGCGGGCGCCGCCCTCGGTGTCGCCGGGGCGCTGATCCAGGGGTGCACGCGCAACCCGATCGCCGACACGGGCCTGCTGGGGGTGAACTCCGGGGCCTCGTTCGCCGTGGTGTCGGCGGTGTCGGGTCTCGGGTTCACCAGCCCGTTCCAGTACGTCTGGTTCGCGTTCCTGGGGGCGGGACTCGCCGGAGGCGTGGTGTTCGGGCTGGCGAGCATCGGCCGAGGAGCAGGCAGCCCGCTGACGCTCGCACTCGCCGGGCAGGGGGTCACGGTGTTCCTGGCGGCGATGACGACGGCGGTCGCGCTGTCGGACCGGCAGTCGCTGAACGCGCTGCGCTTCTGGAACGCGGGGTCGGTGGCCGGGGTGAAGTTCCCCGTCATATGGCCGGTGGCGGGGTTCGTCGCCGTCGGGCTCGTCCTGGCGCTCACCACGCTGCCCGCCCTGAATCTCCTCAGCCTGGGCGACGACGTCGCGCGGGCGGCGGGGGTGAACACCACGTTGAGCCGGACGGTCGGAATCGTCGCCGTGACCCTTCTGGCAGGCGCGGCGACCGCCGCGTGCGGCCCCATCGCGTTCCTGGGGCTCATGGTGGCCCATGTGGCGCGGTACCTGACCGGCCCGGACTACCGCTGGCTCGTTCCATACGCGGGACTGCTCGGCGCAGCCGTCCTGATGGCCTGCGACATCGCGGGACGCCTGGTCGCGAGGCCGGGCGAGCTGGACGCGGGCATCGTCGTCGCACTGCTCGGCGCCCCGTTCCTCGCGGCCCTGGTGTGGCGCGGAAAGCTCAGGAACGCATGAGCGGGACCGATCTGAAGCGGCCCGTGGCGCCAGGCGTGCGGCTCGGCCCGGTGTCGTTCGTCTGGCGGCCCTGGCCGGCCCTGGTCACGGTGCTGCTGGCGGCGGCGGCCTTCTTGACGCTCTGCCTGTCCATCGGCGCCGGCGACTTCCCCATCGCCCTCCCCCGCGTCCTCGCCACGCTCCTCGGCCGCGGCGAACGGTTCGACACCTTTGTGATCATGGACCTGCGGCTGCCCCGCGCTCTGGCCGGGCTCGCCGCGGGCGTCGCGCTCGGGGTCTCGGGGGCGATCACCCAGTCCCTCGCGCGCAACCCGCTGGCCAGCCCGGACGTCCTCGGAATCACCCAGGGCGCCGGCGCGGTCGCGGTGGCGCTGCTGACGGTGTCGGGCGGAGCCACCGCGGCGGTCACCGGATCCGTCGGGCTCCCCGCGGCGGCGCTCACGGGAGGACTCGGGACCGGCCTTGTGGTGTACGCGCTGGCGTGGCGCCGCGGGATCGACGGTTTCCGGCTCGTCCTCATCGGCGTCTCGGTGAGCGCGGCGATGCAGGCGGTCACGACCTGGCTGCTGGTCACGGCCGACATCACCGACGTGGCCCGGGCTCAGGTGTGGCTGGTCGGCTCGCTGGACGGCCGGTCGCCGGGCCAGGCCTGGACCGCGCTCGGCTGCACGCTCGTCCTCCTGGCCGTCGTGGCGGGGGCCGCTTTCCAGTTCGGGCCGCTGCACTTCGGCGACGAGGTGGCCGCGGGACTGGGCGTCAGGTACCCGGTGGTGCGGGCGGTCATGCTGCTGTGCGCGGTGCTGCTGGCGGGGGTGGCGGTCAGCGTCGCGGGCCCGGTCCCGTTCGTGGCGCTGGTGGCGCCGCAGGTGGCGATGCGGCTGGCGAGGTGTCCGACGCCGCCGCTGGCGGCTTCGGGCCTGGTGGGGGCGTCGCTGCTGACCGGAGCCGACCTGGTGGCGCGCACCGCGCTGCCGGTGGCGCTGCCGGTCGGGGTGGTGACCGCCGCGGTCGGCGGCCCCTTCCTGGTCTATCTGCTGGTGAGGGCGAACGTGAGGAAGGCGGCGTGATGGCGTGGCGGAGAAGATCCGGAACGGACCTGCCGGCCGCCCCGGCCGGGAGCGGCGACGGCGGGGCGCGGCTCGCCGCCAGGGACGTCGCCGTCGGGTACGGCGGGCGGACGGTCCTCGACGGGCTCGACGTGCGGATCCCGTCCGGCGTGATCACCACGATCATCGGGCCCAACGGCTGCGGGAAGTCGACGCTGCTGCGCACCCTGGCGCGGCTCCTCAGGCCCGACAGCGGCTCGGTCGTGCTGGACGGCGCCGACATCGCCGGGCTCCGGACGAGGGACGTGGCCAGGAAGCTGGGTCTGCTCCCGCAGGCGCCGGTCGCGCCGGAGGGGCTGACGGTGGCCGACCTGGTCGCCAGGGGCCGCCATCCGCATCAGAGCTGGCTGCGGCAGTGGTCGTCCGATGACGCCGACGTCGTGGAACGCGCGCTGGCCATGACCGGGGTGTCGGATCTGGCGGGCCGTCCGGTCGACACCCTGTCGGGCGGGCAGCGCCAGCGCGTCTGGATCTCGATGATCCTGGCGCAGGGCACCGACCTGCTACTGCTGGACGAGCCGACCACGTACCTGGACCTGGCGTACGCGGTCGACGTCCTGGACCTGGTGGACGACCTGCACGAGGCGGGGCGCACCGTGGTCATGGTCCTCCACGATCTCAACCTGGCCGCGCGCTACAGCGACAACCTCGTCGTGATGCGGGCGGGGAGGATCCTGGCGCAGGGGCATCCGCGGGACGTGATCACCGCCGAGCTGCTGGACGAGGCGTTCGGGCTGCGCGCCGAGGTGATCGGCGACCCGGTGGGAGACCGGCCGCTCATCGTTCCGATCGGTCGCGCGCACACCCGGCCGGGACGCGGCGGCACCCCGGATCCGACAATGAGTTAGGTTAGCCTTTCCTAACTTAACCTCCATTGCGGATGGCCCGTACGCGCCGCATCGGACAGTGCACAGAGCGAGGATCCTGCATGACCCCCCACCGAATGACACCCACGATCTCCTGGCGCCGGTTGGCCGCGGCACTGTCCGCCGCGCTCCTCGGCGCCGGCCTCCTCGCGGGGTGCGGTTCCGGCCCGGCCGGCGAGCCGGGCGGCGAAGCCCCCGCGGCCGCGGGCGGCGTGTTCCCCGTCACCGTGGAGCACGCCTTCGGATCCACGGAGATCACCGAGGCCCCGCGGCGGGTCGTCTCCGTCGGCTACACCGACGACCAGACCATCCTGGAACTCGGCGTCAAGCCGGTCGGCATGGTCGACCAGTACCCGAACCCGCCCGGGCGGACTCCCGACATCAACACCCAGTGGCCCTGGGTGAAGGACAAGTGGGGCGGCGCCCGTCCCGAGGTCGTCATGAGCAACGGCGACTCCGGGCCGAACTTCGAGAAGATCGCCGCCCTGCGGCCGGACCTGATCATCGCGGTCTACTCCGAGATCGACAAGGCCGGCTACGACAAGCTCTCCAAGATCGCCCCGACGGTGGGCCGCACCAAGGCCGAGAAGGAGCCGTTCAGCGCGCCGTGGCAGGACAACGCGGTGCACATCGCCAAGGCCCTGGGCAAGGAGGCGGAAGGCAGGCAGAAGGTCGCCGCCATTCAGGCCAAGCTCGACGCCGCACGCAAGGCGCACCCGGAGTTCGGGAGCCAGACCGCCGTCGTGCTGTCCTGGTACAAGAACTCGGTCGCGCCCTTCACCACCACCGACGTGCGCGGGCGGCTGGTGTCCGGAATCGGCTTCAAGGGCGCCACGGAGATCGACAAGATCGCGGGCGGCAAGTTCTTCACCGTGCTGTCCCCCGAGCGCATCGACCTCGTCGACGTCGACCGCATCTTCGTCATCAACGACAAGGCGGACCAGGAGGCGCTGAAGAAGTTCGCGTTGTTCGCCAACCTCTCCGCCGTCAAGGGCGGCAAGGTGTCCTACCTGCTGGACAGTGAGGGGCCGGCGGTCGGCGCCGCCATCTCCCAGGGCACCCTGCCGTCCCTGCCGTACGCGATCGACGCGATCGCCGAGTCGGCCGCCTAGCCGCGTGAGCGCCACCGGCACGCGCCCCGCCCCGGCCGCCCTGCGCACGGCGACCGGGCGGGAGGCCGCACGATGGGTCACGGCGCGCTGCCGTCGGACGCCGTGGACGACCACCGCCGCCGCTCTCACCACGGTGGCCGGCGCGGCGCTCCAGGTACTGCCCGTACTCCTGCTCGGAAGGGTGGTCGACGAGGTCGCCCGCGGGGGCCCCGAATCGACCCTGCTCACGATCGGGGTGCTCATGGCGGTCGGCGCGCCGCTCGCCGCGGCGGCCTCCGCGGCGTCGACGCACCTCATCGGACGGCTGGGCGCGGACCTGCTCGCGCGGCTGCGCGAGGGAGCCGTCCGGGCGGTGCTCGCAATGCCGATCACGAGCGTGGAGCGGGCCGGCAGGGGAGACGTGCTCTCCCGGGTCGGCGACGACGTCGCCGTCCTGTCCAAGGGCATCCGCACGGCCGTGCCCACGGTCCTGTCGGCGGGAGTGCTGGTCGCCGTCGCCACAGCGGGAATGTTCGGCCTCGACTGGCGGCTCGGTCTGGCGGGCCTCGGCGCGCTGCCCGCGTACGCGCTGGCACTGCGCTGGTACCTGCCGAGGTCGGCCCCGCTCTACGCCGAGCAGCGGACGGCCCAGGCCGACCGGGCACAGGAGCTGATCAGCGGCCTGGACGGGATCGGGACGGTCCGGGCGTACCGGCTCGAAGACGCCTTCCAGCAGCGGGTCACCCGCGAGTCGTGGCGGGTGCGTGAGATCGGCATCGAGGTGTTCCGCCTCTTCGGCCGGTTCGTCGGCAGGGAGAACCGCGCCGAGTTCATCGGGCTGGTCCTGATCATTTCGGTGGGGTACGCCCTGCTGGAGGCCGGCTCCGCGAGCCTGGGAGAGGTGGCCGCGGCCCCGCTGCTTTTCCACCGCCTGTTCAACCCCCTGGGCGCCATCATGTTCACCTTCGACGAGGCCCAGAAATCGGGCGCGAGCCTGGCCCGGCTCGTCGGGGTGCTGGCGGAGGCCCCGGACGAGCGGCTGGTGGGCAGCGCCGCCGCGCCGGAGGGCGCCGCGGCCCACCCGGTGACGGTCGCGGGGCTGACGTTCACCTATCCCGGAACCACCGAACCGGTCCTGCGCGATGTCGACCTGACGATCCCGGCGGGCGGCTCGCTGGCGCTGGTGGGCGCGACCGGCGCGGGCAAGTCGACCCTGGCCGCCCTCATCGCGGGCATCGGGACCCCACAGGCCGGATCGGTGCGCATCGGACGCACCGACCTGGCCGGACTGGACGAGGCAGGAGCGCGCGCACTGGTGAGCATCCTGACGCAGGAGACGCACGTCTTCTCCGGCCCGCTCTCCGCAGACCTCCGGCTGGCCGCGCCGGAGGCGACCGATGCCGCCCTCGCGGACGCGCTCCGCACGGTCGGCGCGGACGGATGGGTCGACGCGCTGCCCGACGGGCTGGACACCCTCGTCGGCGAGGGCGGTCAACGCCTCGACGCCGCACAGGCCACTCAGATCGCCCTGGCCCGCCTGGTGCTGAACCGGTCCCCGGTCGTGGTCCTGGACGAGTCCACCGCGGAGGCGGGCAGTCAAGGCGCCACCGAACTGGAGCGGGCCGTCCTCGCCGCGTGCCGGAACCGCACGTCGCTGCTCGTGGCGCACCGCCTGACCCAGGCGAGGACGGCCGACCGGATCGCCGTCCTGGACGGCGGCCGCGTCGTCGAACAGGGCACGCACGACGAACTGGTGGCCCTGGACGGCGCGTACGCGCGGCTGTGGCAAGCATGGCGGACGGGGCGCTGAACCTGCGATGACGACCCCGGACAGCCCGGCCCCCACCACGGGGGCCCGCATCCTGCGGACCGCGCTGCGCCGCAACGCCCGCGCCATGGCCGCGGGCACCGTTCTCATGGGCCTGTACCAGGCCGCCGAGACCGCCTTCCCCATCGCGCTCGGTCTGATCGTCGAGCACGCGCTCGGGGACCGGAGTCTCGGTGCCCTCGCCCTGTCGTTCGCCGCACTCGCCGCGATCATCACGACCGTGTCGTTCTCGTGGCGGTTCGGGATGCGCATCCTGCAGAGGGCCAACACGACCGAGGCGCACCGCCGGCGGGTGAGCGTCGCGGCCTGCGGGCTCCAGCCGGTGGCCCGGGGCGTCGATCTGAAGTCCGGCGAGGTGCTGACGATCGCCACCGAGGACGCCGACCAGACCGCCGACATCATCGAGGTGGTTCCGCTGCTGGTCAGCTCGCTGGTCGCGGTGCTGATCGCGGCGGTCGCGCTCGGCACGGCCGACCTCGGGCTCGGTCTGCTGGTGATCGCGGGGACCGTCGCGATCCTGTCGGTCCTGAGCGTGATGTCGAGGCGCATCGGCTCCCGCACCGGCGAGCAGCAGGCCCGGGTGGCGCGGGCGGGCGCGAAGGTCGCCGACCTGATCGCCGGCCTGCGCCCGCTGCACGGCTTCGGCGGCAACCACGCGGCGCTGCGCTCCTACCGCGGGGCCAGCGGCGAGGCGAGGGACCAGGCGATCGCCGTCGCCCGGGCGAACGGCGCCTACACGGGGACGGCGGTGGCCCTCAACATGGCCCTCGCCACCGCCGTGACCCTGATGGCCGGCCGGCTGGCGTTCCGCGACCAGATCACCACCGGAGAACTCGTCATGGCCGTCGGGCTGGCGCAGTTCATCATGGAGCCGCTCAAGCTCTTCTCGGAGATGCCGAAGTACATCATGGTCGCTCGCGCGTCAGCGGAGCGGATGGCCTTGGTGCTGGCCGCGCCGCCGGTGGCGACGCCGGGCACGGACCGTCCCGCCGCGGACGCGGGCCTGGAGGTCGACTGCGTCCAGTACGGGTCCCTGCGGAAACTGGGGTTCGACGTGCCCGCCGGGCGCTTCGTCGCCATCGCCGCCTACGGGCAGCGCTCGGCGGCCGACCTGGTGGCGGTCCTGTCCGGCGAGGTTCCGCCGGCTGCGTTCGAGGGCGCGGTGCGGGTCGGCGGGCGGGAGACCGCACACCTGGAGGTCGGTGCGCTCCGCGAGCACCTGCTCGTGAACCCCTCGCACGCCGAGATCTTCGCGGGCACCCTGCGCACGAACATCGACCCCTCGGGGACCGCCCGGTTGGTCTCCGAGGCGGTCGAGGCGTCCATGCTGACCGACGTCGTCGCCCTCCACCGCGCCGGACTGGACCATCCCGTCCGCGACCGCGGCGCGAACCTCTCCGGCGGCCAGCGCCAGCGCCTGTCCCTGGGCCGCGCCCTGGCCGCCGACGCCCCCGTCCTCGTCCTGCACGACCCCACCACCGCCGTGGACGCCGTCACCGAACAGCTCATCGCCCGCAACATCGCCGCACTGCGCCGGGGCCGCACCACCCTCGTGGTCACCACCAGCCCCGCCCTCCTCGACGTAGCCGACCGCGTCCTGGTCCTGGACGACGGCGTCATCGCCAAGGAAGGCACCCACCGCGACCTTCTGGCCACCGACAACACCTACCGCCGCACAGTAGCCCGCTAAGCCACCACCCCCCCACCATCACGACCCAGCACCAACCTGGGGGCCGCGATCGCGCCCAAGGCAGGTTCAAGCGAAGCGAGAACCTGATCGCACAGCGAGCCGCAAGGCAAGCCGAAACGAAGCCAGCGATCGCAAGCCTTTACCGACAATGGAGGCCCGCCAGGCCACCAAGCCCCCACCATCACGACCACCCCAGCCCCCACACCAACCACGCAACAACCTCAGGGCCGCGATCGCGTCCGAAGGCAGATTCAAGCGAAGCAAGAATCTGATCGCGCAGCGAGCCGCAAGGCGAGTCGAAGCGATGCCAGCGATCGCAAGCGTTTATCGACGATGGAGGGCCGCCAGGCCCGAAGGAGGAGAAAAACGCAAAAAACTAGTGAGCAGCGTCTTGCCAGGTGCGGCCGGTGCCCATGGAGACGCTCAGGGGGGCGCGGAGTTCGTAGGCGGCGGCCATCTGGTTGCTGACGAGGGTTTTCAGGTCGTCGAGTTCGCCTGGGGCGACTTCGAAGACGAGTTCGTCGTGGACCTGGAGGAGCATGCGGGAGGTGAGGCGGGCGTCGCGGAGGGCGCGGTCGACGTTGAGGCTGGCGACCTTGATGATGTCGGCGGCGGAGCCCTGGATGGGGGCGTTGAGGGCCATGCGTTCGGCCATTTCGCGGCGCTGGCGGTTGTCGGAGTTGAGGTCGGGCAGGTAGCGGCGGCGGCCGAGGATGGTCTCGGTGTAGCCCTCCTGGCGGGCTTTGGCGACGATGTCGCGCAGGTAGTCGCGGACGCCGCCGAACTGCTCGAAGTACTCCTCCATGAGGCCGCGGGCCTCGTCGGGGGAGATCCGGAGCTGCTGGGAGAGGCCGTAGGCGGACAGGCCGTAGGCGAGGCCGTAGTTCATGGCCTTGATGCGGGCGCGGAGCTCGGAGTCGATCTGTTCGGGGGGCAGGCCGAAGACGCGGGAGGCGGTGATGGTGTGGAAGTCGGCGCCGGAGCCGAACGCCTCCAGCAGGGCGTCGTCCTCTGACAGGTGCGCCATGATGCGCAGCTCGATCTGGGAGTAGTCGGCGGTGAGGAGGGACTCGTAGCCGTCGCCGACGACGAAGGCCTCGCGGATCTGGCGGCCTTCGGCGGTGCGGATCGGGATGTTCTGCAGGTTGGGGTCGGTGGAGGAGAGCCGGCCGGTGGCGGCGATCATCTGGTTGAACGTGGTGTGGATGCGGCCGGCGTCGTCGGCCATGGGGATGAGGGAGTCGACGATGCTCTTGAGCTTGGCGACCTCGCGCCACCGCAGGATGTGTTCCAGGACGGGGTGGCCGTCCTTCTCCAGGAGGGTGGTGAGGGCCTCGGAGTCGGTGGTGTAGCCGGTCTTGGTGCGCTTGGTCTTCGGCAGGTTCAGCTCGTCGAAGAGGACCTGCTGGACCTGCTTGGGCGAGCCGAGGTTGAACTCGCGGCCGACGGCGGCGTGGGCCAGCTGCTCCTGTTCCTTGACCTGGCCTCCCAGGGACGCCGACAGGCCGGCGAGGTGGTCGGCGTCGACGGCGATGCCCGCGCGTTCCATGTCGGCGAGGACGCCGACGAGGGGCAGTTCGACCTCGTGCAGGAGGCGGGTGGCGCCGCGCTTGTCGAGGTCTTTGTCGAGGACGTCGGCGAGTTCGGTGACGGCGCGCGCGCGGACGGCGAGGGCTTCGGCGGCCTCTTCCTCGCCGGAGCCGTCCAGGGTGAGCTGGCCGGAGTCCTCGGTCTCGCTGCGCAGTTCGCGGTGCAGGTAGCGCAGGACGAGGTCGGCGAGGTCGAAGGTGCGCTGGCCGGGGAGCGCGAGGTAGGCGGCGAGCGCGGTGTCGCTGGTGACGCCCTCCAGCCGCATACCGCGCGCGGCGAGCGCCAGCATCGGGCCCTTGGCCTCGTGGATCGCCTTGGGGCGGGCGGGGTCGGCGAGGTAGGCGGCGAGGGCGCGCTCGTCGTCCTCGATCAGCTCGACCGGGTCGAGGTGGACGGCGGGGCCCTTCGTGGACGCCAGCGCCAGCGCGGTGATCTCGCCGGTGCCGCGGCCCCAGGTGCCGGTGACGGCGACGCCGATCCGCCCGGCGGTGTTGGCGTCGAGCCAGGCGCCGAGGGCGCCGGGTTCGAGCGCCTCGACCTCGACGTCGAAGCCCTCCTCGGCCTCGGGCTCGGCGGCCGAGATCGAGGAGTACAGCCGTTCGCGCAGGACGCGGAACTGCAGCGAGTCGAACAGGGTGTGGATCTCCTCGCGGTCCCACTGGCCCATCGACAGCTGCGGCGGCGCCAGCTCCAGGCCGACCTCGGTGTCGAGCTTGTTGATCTGCTGGTTGCGCAGGACGCCGGACAGGTGCTCGCGCAGGTTGTCGCCGGCCTTGCCCTTGATCTCGTCGACCCGGTTGACGAGGGTGTCGAGGTCGCCGTACTTGGTGAGCCACTTGGCGGCGGTCTTCGGGCCGACGCCGGGCACGCCGGGCAGGTTGTCGCTGCTCTCCCCGACGAGGGCGGCGAGCTCGCGGTACCGCTCGGGCGGGACGCCGTACTTGGCCTCGACGGCGGCCGGGTCCATCCGGGCCAGTTCCGACACGCCGCGGACCGGGTACAGGATCGTCACCGAGTCGTCGACGAGCTGGAACGCGTCGCGGTCGCCGGTGACGACGAGGGTCTGCATCCCGGCGCGGGTGGCCTGGACGGACAGCGTGGCGATGATGTCGTCGGCCTCGAACCCGGCGACCGACAGCCGCGGGATGCGCAGCGCGTCCAGCACCTCGAAGATGAGGCTGACCTGGCTGCGGAATTCGTCGGGCGTCTTCTGCCGGCCGGCCTTGTACTCCACGTACTGCTCGTGCCGGAACGTCGGCTCGGAGCGGTCGAACGCCACCGCGATGTGGGTCGGCTGCTCGTCGCGCAGGACGTTGATGAGCATCGAGGTGAAGCCGTACACGGCGTTGGTCGGCTGCCCGTCGGTCGTGGAGAAGTTCTCCACGGGCAATGCGAAGAACGCCCGGTAGGCCAGGGAATGGCCGTCGAGCAGGAGAAGCCGGTCGCGCTTGTCAGGGGTCGTCGGTGAGGTCGCCACACCAGGACTCTAGTCTGCGCGTAGGACAGTTTTGTGGAGGCGTAAGTGACTGACACCGGCGGCGCGAGCCCGGAGGACCTGGGCGCGAAGATCCTCGCGGGGGAGGAGTTCGACGCGCACGGCGACCTGGCGAAGAACATGGGCGTCGAGTACCTGGAGGCCTCGGCCGAGCGCGTCGTGGGGCGCATGCCGGTCAAGGGCAACACCCAGCCCTACGGGCTGCTGCACGGCGGCGCCTCCTGCGTCCTGGCGGAGTCGCTCGGCTCGGTCGGCTCGGCTCTGCACGCGGGCCCGGACCGCATCGCGGTCGGTATCGAGATCAACGCCACCCACCACCGGTCCGCGACCGAGGGGTACGTCACGGGCGTGGCGACCCGCGCGCACGGGGGCCGCACCCTCGCCACCTACGACATCGTCATCACCGACGACCAGGACCGGCGGGTCTGCACCGCGCGCCTCACCTGCATGCTGCGCGACGCGCCGCCCGGCCGCTGACACGGCGTGATCCGCGCTTTCTTTGCGATGCGCCGCCCCGGGTCTGTAGCGTGGATCGGACCGGCCCGGGGTCACCGAGTAGACAACGTACGCGCCCGGGGAAGGTTCGTACGGCCCCAAAGGTGACCCCGGGTCAACGCATGTCCGGGGACGCCTCCCGCCGGCCGACACCGGTGTAGGTTCATCACCGGTTGCGGTTGCGTTGCGAAACGATCCCGCCCGTTCACCCGCCCCCGGCGCCGGACGTACCTTCCGAGGCATGCGCCACCCTGACACGCGCACCCGGCACCGTGCGGGCACCCGTGCGAGCGCCGCCCTCGCGGGCGCCGCGCTCGTCCTCGCCGCGGCCCTCCCGCTCGCGGGATGCTCCGGCTCCGAAGGCACCGCCTCGCTCCCCGACTACAAGATCCCCGCCGAGAGGGCGCGGGAGGACGAGGCCGTCCCCGAGGGCAAGACCGGCAAGAGCGCCGACATGCGGTTCACCGTCGTCGGCTTCCGCGAGGCCATGACGGACGTCATGGGCACCCACGCCTCCATGAACGCCAAGGGCGCCTTCACCCGCGTGCGCGTCCTCGCCGTCAACACCGGGCGCGACATCCAGGTCTTCGACACCTGGCGGCAGCGGCTCGTCACCACCGACGGCCGGACCCACTCCCCCGACGTCAACGCCACCATGATCAAGCGGCAGCCGGAGCGGCTGTCGGTCGGGGCGAGCATGCGCGTCGAGTTCGACCTGTGGTTCGACGTGCCCCGCGGCGCCAAGACCAGGGCCGTCCGGCTGTACGGGTCGCCGCCGGTCGGCGCCACGACCGACCCCGCCCCGGCCGAGATCAGGCTCCCCTGACCCCGGGGACGCGCGAGGCCCGCCCGACCCGGACGAACCGGGCCGAGCGGGCCTGACACGCCCGGACGCGCCGCTACTTCGCGGTCTCCTCGCCGGACCCGTCCGCCGAGCCCTCGTCCGCCGGAGCGCCGTCCTCCGCCGCCGGAGCGCCGTCCCCGGCCGCCGGAGCGGCGTTCCCGGCCGCGGGAGCGGCCCCGTCGCCCATCTCACCGCCCAGGTAGGCGGCCCGGACCTCCGGATCGTCCAGCAGCTCCGCCGCCGGGGCCGACTTGACCACCCGGCCGGTCTCCAGCACGTACGCCCGGTGCGCGATCTGCAGCGCCTGCTGCGCGTTCTGCTCCACCAGCAGCACCGTCGTGCCGCGCCGGTTGATCTCCTGGATGATCGAGAAGATCTGCTGGACGAGCATGGGCGCCAGGCCCATCGACGGCTCGTCCAGCAGCAGCACCTTCGGCTTGGCCATCAGCGCCCGCCCGATCGCGAGCATCTGCTGCTCGCCGCCGGACATCGTGCCGCCCATCTGCTTGCGGCGCTCGGCCAGCCGCGGGAACAGCTCGTACGCCTCGGCCAGCTCCTTGGCGGGGTCGTCCTTGCGGGCGTAGGCGCCCATCAGCAGGTTCTCCTCCACCGTCATGCCGGGGAAGATCCCCCGGCCCTCCGGCGCCTGCCCGATCCCCACCAGCACCCGCTTGTGCCCGGGCATCTTGCTGATGTCCCGGCCGTCGAACCGGATCGCGCCCGACGACAGCCCGCGCAGCCCCGAGACGGTCTTCAGGGTCGTCGTCTTCCCGGCGCCGTTCGCGCCGATCAGCGTGACGATCTCCCCCTGGCCGACCTCCGCGGTGATGCCCTTCAGCGCGGCGATCTTCCCGTAGTGGACGTGGATGTCACTGATCTCAAGAAGCATCGGCCGGAGCCCCCAGATACGCCTCGATGACCCGCGGGTCGTTCTGCACCTCGGCCGGCAGGCCGTCCGCGATCTTCTGGCCGAAGTCCAGCACCGCGACCCGGTCGCTGATGCCCATGACCAGGCTCATGTCGTGCTCGATCAGCAGCACCGTCACCCCGGTGTCCCGGATGTCGCGGATCAGCTGCTGCAGCGCCACCTTCTCGGCCGGGTTCATGCCCGCCGCGGGCTCGTCCAGCAGCAGCAGCTTCGGCTCGGTGGCCAGCGCCCGCGCGATCTCCAGCCGCCGCTGGTCGCCGTACGGCAGGTTCTTCGCCGCCTCCTCGCCGCGGTGCGGGATCCCCACCAGCTCCAGCAGCTCCCGCGCACGCTCGCGCCCGCGGCGCTCCTCGCGGTGATGCCACGGCAGCCCGAGCGCCGCCCCGACGAAACCCGTCCGGTGGTGCGCGTCCGCGCCCACCATGACGTTCTCCATCGCCGTCATGTTGTGGAACAGCCGCACGTTCTGGAACGTGCGCGCCACACCCAGCTTCGTCACGGCGTACCGCTTCTTGCCGTCGATGCGCTTCCCGCGGAACACCACCTGGCCCTCGGTCGGCCGGTAGACGCCGGTGGTCACGTTGAACACCGTCGTCTTCCCCGCCCCGTTCGGGCCGATCAGCGCGAAGATCTCGCCCTCGCGGATCGTGATGTCCACCTTGTTGAGCGCGACCACGCCGCCGAACCGCATGACGACGTCCCGCAGCTCCAGGACGGGCGACGCGCCCTTCGCCTCGCTCACTTGCCCTCCTCCACGGCGGCCGCGCCGGACTGGCCCGGACCGGCCACCTCGGCGCCCATGCTGCCCATGCCGCCGGTGCCCTCGGCCAGCTCCGCCTTCCGCTGCCGCGACGGCCACAGGCCCTCCGGACGGAAGATCATCATCATGACGAGCGCGGCACCGAAGATCAGCATCCGGTAGTCGTGCAGGAACCGGAACCGCTCGGGCAGCCACGCCAGCACCGCCGCGCCCAGCATCACGCCCGGGAGGTTGCCCGAACCACCGAGCACCACCCCGGCCAGGATCAGCGCCGAGACCAGGAACTCGAAGTTCTGCGGGTTGATCGAGGTGATCTGGCCGGCGAACACCACGCCGCCGCTGCCGCCGATCGCCGCGCCGATCGCGAACGCCGCCAGCTTGAACTTGAACGTCGGCACGCCCATCAGCTCCGCCGCGTCCTCGTCCTCACGGATCGACGCCCACGCGCGACCCACCCGCGACCGCTCCAGCCGCTTCACGAAGACGATCGCGATGATGATGAACAGCACCAGCAGGTAGTAGTACGGCCGCGCGTCCAGCAGCCCGTACTTCAGCGGCTGCACGCCCAGGATCTCGAACTCCGACAGCGACGGCGGGTGCGGGATCCCCTGCACGCCGCGCGGGCCGTTGACGTACGAGCTGTTGTTCGCCGTCCGCTTGACGATCTCACCGAAGCCGAGCGTCACGATCGCCAGGTAGTCGCCGCGCAACCGCAGCGTCGGCGCGCCGAGGATGACCCCCGCGAGCGCCGAGAACCCGATCGCCAGCCCCAGCGACTCCCAGAAGTTCCACTCGTAGCGCGTCGCGAAGATGGCCATCGTGTAGCCGCCGACCGCGTAGAACGCCACATACCCGAGGTCGAGGAGGCCGGCCATCCCGACCACCACGTTCAACCCGATCGCCAGCAGCACGTAGATCGCGATCTGGCTGCTCAGCATCGACGGCCAGTCGCTGCCGCTCGGCGCCATGAACGAGCCGATCGCCTCGCTCGGCAGCAGCAGCGCGCCGACGATCAGCAGCAGGTAGACCGCCCACCGCACCGCGCCGGGAGCCGACGCCCACCAGTCGCGCAGCGGGTCCAGGGAGAACTTGTCGCGCGCCGAGCGGACACCGCCCGCGCCGCCGTTGCCGTTTCCGTTCTTCGTGAGGTTCATGCGCGCGCCTTCTGGAGCGACTCACCGAGGATGCCGGTGGGACGGAACATCAGGACCAAGATCAGCACGGAGAACGCGACCACGTCGCGCCACTGGGAACCGAAGAAGCTCGAACCGTACATCTCCAGCAACCCGAGGGTGAAGCCGCCGACCAGGGCGCCCCGGATGTTGCCGATGCCGCCGAGCACCGCCGCCGTGAACGCCTTGATCCCGAGCAGGAAGCCGACGAAGTAGTTCGTGCTCTCGAAGCGCAGGAAGTACAGCGCGGCGGCCACGCCGGCCATCACCCCGCCGACCAGGAACGTCACCTGCACGACCCGGTCGATGTTCACGCCCATCAGCACGGCCGTCTCCGGGTCCTGCGCCGTCGAGCGGATACCGCGGCCGAGCTTCGTGCGGTTCACGAACTGGTCCAGCGCGACCATCATGAGCACCGCGCCCAGGAAGACGATCAGCTGGTCGTTGCGGATGAGGATCGGCCCGACGTCCACGACGTCCGACAGCTTCTTGAAGTGCTCGTTGACGTCGAGCTTGCCGCCCTCCTTGGACGTCCCGAACACCCGGTGGATGAGCACCGTGCCCATCAGCTGCTGGATGAAGATCGACGCGCCGATCGCCGAGATCAGCGCCGCGAGTCTCGACGCCCCCCGTTTGCGCAGCGGCCGGTAGGCGGCCACTTCCAGCAGCATCGCGCCGCCGCCCGCGACCGCGCCGCCGACGACGGCCATGAGCGCCACCACGCCGATCAGCGCGACGCCGCCCACCGCGGACACGTCCAGGGTCCGCACCGTCCACAGCGCCGCGAACGTGCCGACCATGAAGATGTCGGCATGCGCGAAGTTGATCAGCCGGAGCACGCCGTAGACCATCGTGTAGCCCAGCGCCAGCAGCGCGTAGATCGCGCCCAGCGCCAGGCCGTCGACGGTCGACGGCCAGAATTGATTGATGAAGTCGTCGAGCACCTTCGGTCGCCTTCGTCAAAAGGAGCGGGAGCGCTGTAGCGCTCCCGCTCCCGCGCCATCAGGGGCCCCCGGGGCCGGGGGCGGTCGGTCCGGGCGTGGTGACGCCTACGAGACCTTCGCTTCGTTGCTGTTGCCGAGCAGCGGCAGCTTGTTGTCCTTCACCTCGTAGATGAAGATGTCCTTGGCCGCCAGCTCGCCGTTCTCGGCGAACTTGATCTGCTTTCCGACGCCCTGGATGTCCTCGGTCTTGAGGAAGTTGTTGATGTCCTCCGGCTCGGTCTTGCCGGCCTTGACCGCCTCGATGAACGCCGTCGCGGCGTCGAAGCCCTCGGTCGAGTAGATGGCGACCTCGGAGTTGAACTTCGCCTTGTAGTCGTCGGCGAACTTCTTGGCCTTCGGGTTCGTCTTGCCCTCGGCGTCGATCAGGCAGCCGCAGCTCAGCAGCGCGCCCTGCGCGTTCTCCTGGCCGGCGCCCTCGATCAGGCCGGTCGCCAGCGAGCCGTCGCCGGACATCATCTTGCCCTTGTAGCCGGCCTCGCGCAGCTGCTTGAACAGCCGGCCCGCCACCGCGTAGTAGCCACCGAAGTAGACCGCGTCCGGCTTGAACTGGTTGATCTTGTTGACGGTCGAGGAGTAGTCCGTCGCCTTGTCGTCGACCGCGTCGGTCTGGGTCTGCACGCCCTTGGCGCCGGCGGCCTTGCCGATGGCGTCGGCGAGGCCCTTGCCGTAGTCCTGGTTGTCCGACACCGTGAAGATCTTCTTCGCCTTCACCGAGTTCACCAGGAAGTTCGCGGCGCCGTCGCTCTGCACGGCGTCGTCGGCCACGACCCGGTGCCAGAACTTCCAGCCCTTCTCGCCGAGCGTGATGTTGGTCGCCGACGGCGACACGCTCGGGACCTTGGCCTCTTCGAGGATCGGGGCGACGCTCTGCGACTCACCGGAGAACGCCGGGCCGATCAGACCGGCGATCTTGTCGTTCTTGATCGCGCCCTGCGCCAGCGTCGTCGCCTGCTCCGGCTTGCCCTGGCTGTCGTAGGTCTTGAACTTGATCTTGACCTTGGGGTTCGTGGCGTTGTACTGCTCGATGGCCAGCTGCGCGCCCTGCTTGGGCGGGATCACCAGGCCCGAGTTCTCACCGGTCAGGTCACCCATGAACCCGATCGTGACCTCGTTGCCGTTACCGGAGTCGCTATCGCCGTCACCACACGCCACGGCGCTGAGCGCGAGCGCCGCGCTCACCGCAACCGCGCCGGTGATCCTCATCATGTTGCGCCGCAAGGTGCCCAACCTTTCCATCCGGATCCGGGTGGATCGGGTACGAGTGAAGCCCCGACGCCGACGCCTCAAAGGAGGAAACCGGTCACTCGGGGACCAGGTATGTCGTACACCGTCGACCCACCCCAGAACAGGACCCCCGGATCGAAGGGTTACTCGTTCGTTACGCCCCTGTGCCCATCCGATACAGGGCATTGCCTGGGACGATTACGAAACGTGACACCTGCGGCCCGGTCCGGCACCTGCGCTTTGGACCTTGACAACCAGGGGTTGGACCACGCTGAGGAGTCAGCCCGCGGCGGACTCGTCCCGGCCTCCGGAGGCGCCGGCCACGACCGCCTCGGCGACGGCCCGCATCGTGAGCCGCCGGTCCATCGAGGTCTTCTGGATCCACCGGAACGCCTCGGGCTCGGACCAGCCGTGGGCCTGCTGGAGCAGCCCCTTGGCGCGGTCGACCACCTTGCGCGTCTCCAGCCGCTCCTGCAGCCCCGCGACCTCGGCCTCCAGCGCGCGCAGCTCGGTGTACCGGCTCACCGCCATCTCGATCGCCGGCGTGAGGTCGGTCTTGGAGAACGGCTTGACGAGGTAGGCCATCGCGCCCGCGTCCGTCGCCCGCTGGACGAGCTCGCGCTGGGAGAACGCGGTGAGGATCACCACCGGCGCGATCCGCTCCGCGGAGATCCGCTCGGCCGCCGAGATGCCGTCCAGCACCGGCATCTTCACGTCGAGGATCACGAGGTCGGGTCTCAGCTCCCCGGCCAGCCGGACGGCCGTCTCACCGTCACCGGCCTCCCCGACCACCTCGTAGCCGTCCTCCTGAAGCATCTCCTTCAGGTCCAGCCGGATCAGGGCCTCGTCTTCCGCGATCACAACTCGCCGAGCGCTCTCCACGCCCACGACCCTACCGAAACCCGCTACCCTGGTCCCCGTCAGGGCCGCCCGGAGAGCCCTGCTCTCGCGGATAACCTAGATGTCCAAATTATTAGGACATTAGCCCCGATAGCCCAATGGCAGAGGCAATGTGCTCAAACCACATCAAGTGTGGGTTCGAATCCCACTCGGGGCACCTCTCCACAAAGCTCCCCTAGTTCGCTTTTCCGCCCCGTAGTCCCCTCCTCTACGTGGGCACGGTTCTGTCATAGCCCACCGCGACACTGTGCGCATGTATGACATCACTGTGCGCCGCCGCGCTCTCACATTGCTGGAACAGGGCCTCACGATCAGCGACGTAAGCCGCCGGACCGGTGTTTCGCGTGGCGCGCTCCGCGAATGGCTCCTGCGGGCAGAGCAAGGACGCGAGCTTTATGTGCACCCCCACCGAGTATGTCCACGGTGCACCGCATTACCGAGGTCGCCCGAACCGGAGGACTCCTATGCCTACCTCCTCGGCCTGTACCTGGGCGACGGCTACATCAGTCCGGTGGGTGACCGCACAAAGATGATCTGGGCTCTCCGGATCGCCTGCGCCGACGCCTGGCCCGGACTGATCGAGGAGTGCGTGAAGGCCGTCAAGGCCATCCGGCCGGGGAACAAGGTGCGAACCATCCAGCGTGTCGGCTGCGTCGAGGTCAACAGCCACTCCAGGCACTGGCCCCGCTTGTTCCCCCAGCACGGGCCGGGCAAGAAGCACGAGAGGAAGATCGAGTTACTTCCCTGGCAGAAGAAGATCGTGGACGAGTTCGCCGAGGAGTTCGTCCGCGGACTGCTCCACTCCGACGGGTGCCGATTCGTCAACCGCGTACGGCGCCCTCTCAAGGACGGGGACCGCTGGTACGAGTACCCGCGCTACAACTTCACGAACGTCTCGCTGGACATCCAGGGGATGTTCACCGGTGCGTTGGATCGGCTCGGGGTCGCGTGGACGCAGATGAACGCGACGAACATCTCGGTCGCCAAGAGGGAGGCGGTGGCGCGGTTGGACGCGTTCGTCGGGCCGAAGTTCTGAGGGCTCGGCGGGTTTCCGGAGCGTCGTGGAATTGAGACCGGGCGGTGATTGGCGCGCGGTCCGCGGGTGTGGAGGAAGCCGGGCACCGCGCGGGGTGCGGGTCGCGCGGTGCCCGGCAGGGGTGGTGGGTCAGTGGGGAATGGCGATGGCCTCGCCGAGGCTGTGCACGCGGAGGGCGTTGGTCGAGCCGGCGGTGCCGGGGGGCGAGCCGGCGACGACGACGACCTTGTCGCCCTTCTGGCACCGGCCGAGTTCGAGGAGAGCCTGCTCGACCTGGCGGAACATGGCGTCGGTGTGGTCGACCTGGGGGACGATGAAGGTCTCGACGCCCCAGACGTGGGCGAGCCTGCCGCGCACGGCGGGCACGGAGGTGAAGGCCAGGAGCGGGATCGGCGAGCGGTAGCGGGACAAACGCCGGGCGGTCTCGCCGGACATGGTGAAGGCGGCGAGGGCCTCGGCGCCGACGATCGCGCCGACCTCGGCGGCGGCGCGGGCGATGGCGCCGCCGACGGTCTCGGGCATCCGCTCCAGGGTGTGGGTGGCCTGGAGGGCGGCCTGCTCGGCGGTCTGCACGATGCGGCTCATCGTGAGGACGGACTCGATGGGGTACTGGCCGACGCTGGTCTCGCCGGAGAGCATGACGGCGTCGGCGCCCTCGAAGACGGCGTTGGCGACGTCGGAGGTCTCGGCGCGGGTGGGGCGGGGCGCGGAGATCATGGATTCGAGCATCTGGGTGGCGACGATGACCGGGCGGGCCTTCTCGCGGCACAGCTCGATGGCGCGCTTCTGGACGATCGGCACCTGCTCGAGGGGCAGTTCGACGCCGAGGTCGCCGCGGGCCACCATGATGCCGTCGAAGGCGGCGACGATCTCGGGGAGCCGCTCGACGGCCTGCGGCTTCTCGATCTTGCCGATGAGGGGGACGCGGACGCCCTCCTCCTCCATGATCTGGTAGCAGATGTCGGCGTCGGCGGGGGTGCGGACGAAGGACAGGGCGACGAGGTCGACGCCGAGGCGCAGGGCCCAGCGCAGGTCGCGCTCGTCCTTCTCGGTGAGGGCGGGCACGCTCACGGGGACGCCGGGCAGGTTGAGGCCCTTGTTGTCGGACACCATGCCGCCGACGGTGACCGTGGTGTGGACGCGGGTGCCCTCGACGGAGGTGACCTTGAGGGCGACGCGGCCGTCGTCGATGAGGACGGTGTCGCCGGGGCTGACGTCGCCCGGCAGCCCCTGGTAGGTGGTGGACACCTCGCGGCGGGTGCCGGGGACGTCGTCGGTGGTGATGGTGAACTCGTCGCCGAGGGTGAGCCGTACGGGGCCGTCGGGGAAGCGCCCGATGCGGATCTTGGGGCCCTGCAGGTCCGCGAGGATGCCGACGCCGCGCCCGGTGGCGTCGGCGGCGGCGCGGATCCGGTGGTAGACCTCCTCGTGGACGCCGTAGTCGCCGTGGCTCATGTTGAGGCGGGCGACGTCGATGCCGGCATCGACGAGGGCGTGGATCTGCTCGCTGCTGGAGCAGGCCGGACCGATGGTGCTGACGATCTTCGCTCGACGGGTCACGTGCACAACCGTACTTAGTTACCAGCCGGTACGGATATTCGTGCAGGATATGGTCGCCCGGGGTTCACCGAGTGGTCTAGGTCAGAGGTCTAGACCACATGTGGCCGCGTCACCGTTTGAACGCCTCCACGGCGGCCTGGCAGAACGCCTTGAGGTCGTCGGGCTTGCGGCTGCTGACCAGGACGTTGGGGCCGTCCTCGCAGATCTTGACCTCCTCGTCCACCCAGGTGGCCCCCGCGTTGCGCAGGTCCGTCTGGAGGCTCGGCCAGGACGTCATCGTCCGTCCCCGGACGACGTCGGCCTCGATCAGGGTCCACGGGCCGTGGCAGATGACGGCGACGGGCTTGCCCGCGTCGAAGAACGACCGGACGAAAGCGACGGCGCCGGCATCGGTGCGCAGGAAGTCCGGGTTGGCGACGCCGCCGGGAAGGACGAGGCCGTCGAACTCACTGTGGTCGGTGGCGTCGACGGTGGTGTCGACGGGGAAGGTGTCGCCCTTGTCCAGGTGGTCGAACGCCTGGAGGCGGCCGGACTGCGTGGACACCAGGCGCGGGGTGGCGCCGGCCTGCTCCACGGCCTTCCACGGCTCGGTCAGCTCGACCTGCTCGGTGCCCTCGGGGGCGCACAGGAAGGCGACGGCCCCGCCCTGAAGATCGTTGTTCGGCATGGTCTCCTCCGGTGGTCGGTGTGTACTGGGGCCCCTGCCCGTGAACGCGGGTGGTATGCAGGAAGGATGAACCCCACGGGCTACCGCGAGTACCGGACGCCGGGGCTGGCCTGCTCGTGGACGGCGGCGCTGCCTCCGGACGCCGGGCCGTTCGTCCAGCGCGTGCTCCCGGACGGCTGCGTCGACCTCCTCTGGACGGCCGGCGGGATCGTGGTGGCGGGGCCGGACACGGGCCCGATGCCGGCGGCCATGCGGCCGGGCGAGGAGATCGCGGCGGTGCGGTTCGCGCCGGGGACGGCGCCGCCGGTGCTGGGCGTCCCGGCGGACGCTCTGCGGGACGGGCGGGTGCCGTTGCGGGAGCTGTGGGGCGGTGAGGCCGACCGGCTGGCGGCGGCCGTGGCGGCGGCGGGCGATCGACGCGCGGCGCTGGTGGCGGCGGTGCGGGGGCGGATGGGCCCGGCTGATCCGCTCGTCGGCCCGGTGGTCGCGGGCCTGGCCGAGGGGTCGGTCCGCGATGTGGCGGACGCGCTCGGGATCGGCGAGCGGCAGTTGCGGCGCCGGTCGCTGGCGGCGTTCGGTTACGGGCCGAAGACGCTGCAGCGGGTGCTGCGGTTCCAGCGGGCGCTGGGCCTGGCGCGGGCGGGCGGGCCGCTGGCGGAGGTCGCGTTCGCGGCGGGCTACGCCGACCAGGCCCATTTCGCGCACGAGGTGAGGGACCTGGCGGGCGAGCCCGTCCGGAACCTGCTGTGAGCGCCTCCGGGCCCGCTCAGGGCTTGAGGCGCCCGTAGGCGCGCAGGGTCCTGAGGCGTTCGACGGTGACGTTGCCGCGCCATTCGGGGCCGGTGACGGGCGTCCAGATGGGGAAGTCGACGTCCCATCCGCCGTCGTCGCCCTGCTCGTCGATGAGGGCGTCGAGGCCGGCGTCGATCTCGCGGGCGTCGAAGAGCCGGCGCCCGTACCCGCCGGGGGCGGGCGCGAAGTCGAGCGGTCCCTGGTGGTCGCTGGTGGCGTGGGCGGCGAGGACGCCGCGGACGCGGGTGAAGGCGGCCTCCGCGCGGTCGCGGTCGGGGACGTGGTCGAGGAACGTCAGGACGGCGAGGACGTCGTAGCCGCCGGGTTCGGCGCCGGGGGTCTCCAGGTAGCGCCAGCAGAAGGCGGTGGCGGGTTCGAGCCAGGGGTGGTCGGCGCGGGCCCTGTGGAGCAGGCCGGCGAGGGTGGCGGTGGGGTTGATGGCGCCGGGCGGGTCGTCGGGTGTCCGCCACCAGGGGCCGTGGGGTGCGTCGCGGACGGTCGGCAGGACGAACGGCACTCCCCCGCCGTCGGTGGTGATGGAGGCCAGGTAGCGGGCGATGCGCGTGACGGCGGGGTCGTCGTCGGCGCCGGCCTCGTGCAGGATCTCCAGGGCGTGCTGGGCGGGGACGGGCTGGCTGGCCTCGCCGCGCAGGTCCGGTTCGAGGGCGTGGCCGTAGCCGCCGTCGGGGTTCTCGTAGGCCCTGAGGGCGGCGAGGACGGGCGCGGCGGGGCCGCCGCGGAAGTGGAGGGCGAAGCGGTGCCGGTCGATGAGGCGGCCGTTGAGGCGCATGAACTCCGCGGCGCGCGCGAGGCCGGTTTCGTGCAGGACTTTCATGCTGGTGACGTTAGGGCGTGGGGCGGCCGGGCGTCTTGTAGGAAACGGACGCCGTTCGCGGGGGCGGGGCGGTGGGCCCGGCCACCCCAGCGGTGGGTGGCCGGGCCCCTGAGGTCCCGCGGGGGCGAACCCAGGCGGGACCGTAGCCGACCAGCACGAAGACCACAAGTCGCCCTCTTCCTCATGTTTCTCGACATTCCCGATGGCACCGTCTCTGTGATCTCCTTGCGTCATGAGCGATCCGCTTGACGAACGTGACATCGCCGGTGCCCCGCTCGCGGTGGTGGCGCGGGCCGCTGAGCCGTACCTGGCGAGCCTGCCGGACCGCCCCGTCCACGACCGGGCGCAGGACCCCCTCCTGGACGAGCTGGACGGGCCGCTTCCGGACACGGGGGACGGCGCGGTGGCCGCCGTCGAGCGGCTGGTGCGGATCGGCACCCGGGCGGCGACGCACTCGTCCGGGCCGCGGTTCTTCCACTTCGTGGTGGGCGGGTCGACGCCCGCGGCGATGGCGGGCGACTGGGCGGCGTCGCTGCTCGACCAGGCGGCCGGGCTTTGGCTGACGTCGCCGCTGGCGGCGCGGGCGGAGACGGTGGTCCTGCGCTGGCTGAAGGAGCTGTTCGGGCTGCCCCCGGGGTTCGGCGGCGTGCTGACGCCGAGCGCCACGCTCGCGCACGTCGCGGGCCTGGCGGCCGCGCGGCACTGGTGGGCGGCCGGGCACGGCGTGGACGTCGCGTCGCAGGGCCTGGCGGGGCTGCCGGCGATGCCGGTGCTCACCAGCGGGCTCGTGCACGTCAGCACCCGCAAGGCGCTGCAGATCCTCGGCTGCGGCCGGGACACCCTGCGGACGTTCGGCCGCGACGACGCGGGGCGGGTCGATCTGGAGGCGATGGACGCAGCGCTCGCCGGGGCGGGCGGGCGCGCGGTGATCGTGGCGAACCTCGGCGAGGTGAACACGGGCGACAGCGACCCCATCGCCGAGCTGGCGGACCTCGCGGAGCGGCACGGGGCCTGGCTGCACGTGGACGGCGCGTTCGGGCTGTTCGCGGCCCTCAGCCCCCGGACGGCCCATCTCGCGCAGGGCGTCGAGCGGGCGGACTCGGTGACGGCGGACGGCCACAAGTGGCTGAACGTGCCCTACGAGAGCGGGTTCTCCTTCGTGCGCGACCCGGCGTCGCTGAGCCGGGCGTTCGGGGCGTGGGGCGCGGCGTACCTGCCGGACGCCGACGAGGAGCGGATCAACTACAACATGCTCGGCCCGGAGTCGTCCCGCCGCGCGCGGGCGCTGCCGATCTGGGCGACGCTGCGCGCGTACGGGCGGGACGGGTACCGGGAGATGGTGGAGCGTCACCTCGACGTGGCCGCCCATCTGGGCGGGCTCGTCGAGGCGGCGCCCGACCTGGAGCTGCTCGCCCCGGTGCGGCTCTGCATCGCGTGCTTCCGGTACCGGCCCGAGGGCGTCCCGGAGGAGCGGCTGGACGAGCTGAACGCGCGCCTGGGCGAGGCGCTGCTCGCGGACGGCCGCGTCTACGCGGGGACCAGCACCTACCGGGGCATGACGGTGTTCCGTCCGGCGCCGCTCAACTGGCGGACGACGAAGTCCGACGTGGAGCGGCTGGTGGAGGTGCTCCGCGAGCTCGGCGCCCGCCTCACCGGCTGATCCGCCCCCCCGGGGCCGCTCAGCCCCAGGGAACGGTCTCGTCGAGCTCGTCGAAGGGCTGGGTGAGGCTGTACCAGCAGCCGGAGTCGTCCCGGAATATCGCCTCGATCCCGTACGGGCGCTTCTGGGGCGGGTGGACGAACTCGACGCCGTTGGCCGACAGGCGCTCGTACTCGGCCTGGCAGTCGTCGGTGTTGAAGGCGCCGGCGCCGAGGACGCCCTTGGCGATGAGCGCCCTCATCTGGGCGGCGGAATCGGGATCCATGGTGGGCGGGCCGGGGACCATGAGGGCGAGGCTCAGCTCGGGCTGGTCCTTGGCGCCGACGGTGACCCAGCGCATGCCGCCCTCGCCGAGGGTCAGGTCGTCGCGGACCTCCAGGCCGAGCTTGTCGGTGAAGAACTTCTTGGCCGACTCCTGGTCGAGTACCCAGACCGTGGCCAGACCGAGGTTGGTGATCATGCCGGTGCCTCCTTGGTGAACGGGGATGACGCGTTCACGCTAGGGCGCGGCGGGCCGCCCGGCCTTCTCGATTATTGCTGCTCGCGGAAGCCGCCCGCCCAGAACATCACGAAGCATCCGGGGATGGCGGAGGTGGCTCCGGCGCGGGCGCGCCTGCGGAACTCGGTGGGCGTCGCCCCGGTCTGCTGCTTGAACCGGGTGCAGAACGTGCCGAGGCTGGTGAAGCCGACCTGCATGCAGATCTCGGTGACGGTCAGGTTGGCGGTGCGCAGCAGGTCCTGCGCGCGCTCGATGCGGCGGCGGGTGAGGTAGGCGCCGGGCGTCTCGCCGTAGACGTCGTGGAACAGCCGGACGAAGTGGTAGCGCGAGTACCCGGCGCGGGCGGCGACGGCGGAGACGTCCAGCGGCTCCGCCCACTCGCGGTCCATGGCGTCGCGGGCGAGCCTCATCCGGCGCAGGACGCCGGTGTCCAGGGTGGGCGGCGCGCCCGTCCGAACGTTTCCCATGGGCCGATGCTGGCACACCGCACCGACAGGAGACCGGCCCGCCGACCGGTGAACACCCCGTACAGCGGTGGGGCCCTGGAGGATCGCTCCTCCAGGGCCCCACCGCTCGCTGTGCGGGTCAGGCGATCGGGCGCGCCGTCGGCGGGATCGGGTACGGCAGGTCGGTCCGGCCGCCGAGGAAGGCGTCGACGCCGTGCGCGGCGGCGCGGCCCTCGGCGATGGCCCAGACGATCAGCGACTGGCCGCGGCCCATGTCGCCCGCGGCGAACACGCCGTCCACGGACGTCCGGTAGTCGCCGTCGCGGACCACGTTGCCGCGCTGGTCCAGCTCGACGCCGAGCTGCTCCAGCAGGCCCTCGCGCTCCGGGCCGAGGAAGCCCATGGCGAGCGTGACCAGCTCGGCGGGGATCTCCCGCTCGCTGCCCTCGACGGGCGCGAACCCGGTCTGCGGGCCGCCGACCTCCACCAGCCTCAACGCGCGGACGTTGCCGTCCGCGTCGCCCAGGAACTCGGTGGTGGACACGGCGTACACGCGGTCGCCGCCCATGCCGGCGAGCTCCTCGTGGGCGCTCTCCACCTTGAACAGCATCGGGTACGTCGGCCACGGCTGGCCGTCGGGGCGCGCCTCCGGCGGCCGCGGCATGATCTCCAGCTGGGTGACCGACGCGGCGCCCTGCCGGATCGCGGTGCCGATGCAGTCGGCGCCGGTGTCGCCGCCGCCGATGACGACGACGTGCTTGCCCTCCGCGGAGATGGGGGACTCGTCGTAGTCGCCCTCCTGCGCCCTGTTGGAGGGCGGCAGGTACTCCATCGCCTGGTAGACGCCCTTGAGCTCGCGTCCCGGGACGGGCAGGTCGCGCCACGCGGTGGCGCCGCCCGCCAGGACGACGGCGTCGTTCGACGCGCGCAGGTCGTCGGCGGTGACGTCGACGCCCACGTTCACCGAGGTCCGGAAGGCGGTGCCCTCGGCGCGCATCTGGGCGAGGCGCCGGTCGAGGTGCCGCTTCTCCATCTTGAACTCGGGGATGCCGTAGCGCAGCAGGCCGCCGATCCGGTCGGCGCGCTCGTACACGGTGACGTCGTGTCCGGCGCGGGTGAGCTGCTGGGCGGCGGCGAGGCCCGCGGGCCCCGAGCCGACCACCGCGACCCGCCTGCCGGTCTGGACGGCCGGCGGCTGCGGGCGCACCCAGCCCTCCGCGAACGCCCGGTCGATGATCTCGACCTCGACCCGCTTGATGGTCACCGGGTCCTGGTTGATGCCGAGGACGCAGGCGCTCTCGCACGGGGCCGGGCACAGCCTCCCGGTGAACTCCGGGAAGTTGTTGGTGGCGTGGAGCCGCTCCACGGCCTCCTGCCAGTCCTTGCGGTAGACGAGGTCGTTCCACTCGGGGATGAGGTTGCCGAGCGGGCAGCCCTGGTGGCAGAACGGGATGCCGCAGTCCATGCAGCGGCTCGCCTGCTTCTCCAGCCGGTCCTTGCCGAAGTCCTCGTAGACCTCAGACCAGCTCCTGATCCGCACGTCGACCGGGCGGCGCTGCGGGAGCTCCCGCCGGACGGTGAGGAAACCCTTCGGGTCAGCCATGTTGGAAGTCCCCCTCTCTCAGCTCTGCGCCGCGGCCATGACGGCCTCGTCGACGTCGCGCCCCTCGGCCTCGGCCTTGGCCATCGCGTCCAGGACCCGCCGGTAGTCGCGCGGCATGATCTTGGTGAAGCGGGCGGCGGCGCCGTCCCAGTCGTCCAGCAGCCGCCGGGCCACCGCCGAGCCGGTCTCGGCCAGGTGCCGCTCGGTGAGCGCCCGGACGAAGTCCGTGTCCGCGGCGTCCAGCGGCTCCAGGTCGACCATCTCGCCGTTGACCCGCTCGGGCACGAGGTCCAGGACGTAGGCGATGCCGCCGGACATGCCGGCCGCGAGGTTGCGTCCCGTCCGGCCGAGGATCACCGCGCGGCCCCCGGTCATGTACTCGCAGGCGTGGTCGCCGACGCCCTCGACGACGGCGGTGGCGCCGGAGTTGCGGACGCAGAACCGCTCGCCGACGACCCCGCGGGCGAACAGCTCGCCGGACGTGGCGCCGTACAGGATCACGTTGCCGCCGATGATCTGCTCCTCGGCGGCGAACCCTGCGTCCCGCGGGGGACGCAGCGTGACCCGCCCGCCGGACAGCCCCTTGCCGACGTAGTCGTTGGCGTCGCCGACCAGCCGCAGCGTGACGCCGCGCGGCGCGAACGCGCCGAAGGAGTTGCCCGCCGAACCGGTGAAGGTGACGTCGATGGTGTCGTCGGGCAGCCCGCCGCCGCCCCACTTCTTCGTCACCTCGTGGCCGAGCATCGTCCCGACCGTCCGGTTGACGTTGCGGATCGGCAGCTCCAGCCGCACCGGGTCGCCGAACGAGATCGCGCCCTCGGCGAGCTGGATCAGCGTGTTGTCCAGGGCCTTCTCCAGCCCGTGGTCCTGCTCGGTCATCCGGTGCAGGGCCGCGCCCTCCGCCCGCGCCGGGACGTGCAGGATCGGGGCCAGGTCCAGGCCGGCGGCCTTCCAGTGCTCGACCGCCTCCCGGGTGTCGATCATCTCGACATGGCCGATTGCCTCGTCCAGCGACCGGAACCCGAGGGCCGCCAGGTACTCGCGGACCTCCTCGGCGACGAACTCGAAGAAGTTCACCACGAACTCGGGCTTGCCGGAGAACCGCTGCCGCAGCACCGGGTTCTGGGTGGCGACGCCGACCGGGCAGGTGTCCAGGTGGCAGACCCGCATCATGATGCAGCCCGACACCACCAGCGGCGCGGTCGCGAAGCCGTACTCCTCGGCGCCGAGCAGCGCGGCGACGACGACGTCGCGGCCGGTCTTCATCTGCCCGTCGGTCTGCACGACGATCCGGTCGCGCAGCCCGTTCAGCAGCAGCGTCTGCTGGGTCTCGGCGAGGCCGAGCTCCCACGGCGCGCCGGCGTGCTTGAGCGAGGTCAGCGGGGACGCGCCCGTGCCGCCGTCGTGCCCGGAGATGAGCACCACGTCGGCGTGCGCCTTGGACACCCCGGCCGCGACCGTGCCGACCCCGACCTCGGCGACGAGCTTGACGTGCACGCGCGCCGCCGGGTTGGCGTTCTTCAGGTCGTGGATGAGCTGCGCCAGGTCCTCGATCGAGTAGATGTCGTGGTGCGGCGGCGGCGAGATGAGGCCGACGCCCGGGGTGGAGTGCCGCGTCTTGGCGATCCACGGGTAGACCTTGTGGCCGGGCAGCTGGCCGCCCTCGCCGGGCTTGGCGCCCTGCGCCATCTTGATCTGGATGTCGTCGGCGTTGGTGAGGTACTCCGAGGTCACGCCGAACCGGCCGGAGGCCACCTGCTTGATCGCGCTGCGCCGCAGGTCGCCGTTCTCGTCCGGGGTGAAGCGCGCCGGGTCCTCGCCGCCCTCGCCGGTGTTGGACTTGCCGCCGAGGCGGTTCATCGCGATCGCCAGGGTCTCGTGCGCCTCCGCCGAGATGGAGCCGTAGGACATCGCGCCGGTGGAGAACCGCTTGACGATCTCCGATACCGGCTCGACCTCCTCGATCGGCACCGGCTCCCGGTCGCCCTCGCGGAGCCGGAACAGCCCGCGGAGCGTCATCAGCTTCTCGGCCTGCGAGTCGACCTTGGAGGTGTACTCCTTGAAGATCTCGTAGCGGCGGGTGCGGGTGGCGTGCTGGAGCTTGAACACCGTGTCCGGGTTGAACAGGTGCGGCTCGCCCTCGCGGCGCCACTGGTACTCGCCGCCGACCTCCAGGGTGCGGTGCGCCAGGTCGTTGCCGCCCGGCGGGTAGGCGCGCGCGTGCCGCTCGGCGACCTCGCGGGCCAGCACGTCGAAGCCGACACCGCCGAGCCGCGAGGTGGTGCCGGTGAAGCAGCGCGCCACCACGTCCTCGCCGAGCCCGATCGCCTCGAAGATCTGCGCGCCGGTGTAGGACGCGACCGTGGACACGCCCATCTTCGACATGACCTTCAGGACGCCCTTGCCGTAGGCCTTCACCAGGTTCCGGGCGGCCTTGGCCGGGTCCGGCCCCTCGATCGCGCCGCCGCGCACGAGGTCCTCGACGGTCTCGATCGCCAGGTACGGGTTGATCGCGGACGCGCCGTACCCGATGAGCAGCGCCATGTGGTGGCACTCCCGGGCCTCGCCCGTCTCGATCACCAGGCCGACCTGGGTGCGGGTCTTCTCCCGGATCAGGTGGTGGTGCACGGCGCCGGTCAGCAGCAGCGACGGGATCGCGGCGCGGGCGGAGTCGGCGCCGCGGTCCGACAGCACGATGATCCGCGCGCCGGCCTCGATGGCCCGGCTGACCTCGGAGTTGATCTCCTCCAGGCGGGACCGCAGGGCCTCTCCCCCGCCGGCGACCTCGTACAGGCCGTGCACGACGTGCGCGGCCAGGTGCGGCAGCGAACCCTCGTCGTCGATGTGAATGATCTTGGACAGCTCGTCGTTGTCCAGGATCGGGGTCGGCAGCACCAGGCGCCGGCACGAGGCCGGGCCGGGCTCCAGCAGGTTGCCCTCCGGGCCGAGCGTGGACTGCAGCGAGGTGACGAGCTCCTCGCGGATCGCGTCCAGCGGCGGGTTCGTGACCTGCGCGAACAGCTGCTTGAAGTAGTCGAACAGCAGCCGCGGGCGCTCGGAGAGCACCGCGATCGGGGTGTCGGTGCCCATCGACCCGATCGGCTCCGCGCCCGTCCGCGCCATCGGCGTCAGGATGATCCGCTGCTCTTCGAGGGTGTAGCCGAACGTCTGCTGCCGCCGGACGAGCGTCTCGTGGGTCGGGATCTCCCGCTCGCGCTGCGGCAGCTCCTCGAACCGGACCAGGCCCTCGTGCAGCCACTCCCCGTACGGGTGCTCGGCGGCCAGCTCGGCCTTGACCTCGTCGTCCTCGACGATCCGCCCCGCGGCGGTGTCGACGAGGAAGATCTTGCCGGGCTGCAGGCGGCCCTTGCGGACGACCTTGGCGGCGGGGATGTCCAGCACGCCGGCCTCGCTGGCCAGCACGACCAGGCCGTCGTCGGTCACCCAGTACCGGCCCGGGCGCAGCCCGTTGCGGTCCAGGACCGCGCCGACGACGGTACCGTCGGTGAAGCTGACGCTGGCGGGGCCGTCCCACGCCTCCATCAGCGTGGAGTGGAACTCGTAGAACGCCCGGCGCTCGGCGTCCATCTCGGTGTGGTTCTCCCACGCCTCCGGGATCATCATCAGCACCGCGTGCGGCAGCGACCGGCCGCCGAGGTGCAGCAGCTCCAGGCACTCGTCGAACGACGCGGTGTCGGACGCCTCGATGTCGATCACCGGGAAGATCCGGGAGATGTCGCCGGGCAGCAGGTCGGACCTCAGCAGCGCCTCGCGGGCCCGCATCCAGTTCCGGTTGCCCTTCACGGTGTTGATCTCACCGTTGTGGGCGATGAACCGGTACGGGTGCGCCAGCTCCCAGGCCGGGAACGTGTTGGTCGAGAACCGCGAGTGGACCAGCGCGATCGCGCTGGTGAACCGGCGGTCCGACAGGTCGGGGAAGAACGGCTCCAGCTGCGGGGTCGTCAGCATTCCCTTGTAGACGATCGTGCGGCTGGACAGGCTCGGGAAGTAGACCCGCACGTCCTGCTCGGCGCGCTCGCGCATGCAGAACACGGCGCGGTCCAGCTCCAGGCCGGTCCTGCCGTCGTGCGGGCCGCCGGGCGCGGGGGCGACGAACATCTGCGCGAAGTGCGGCATGACCCGGCGGGCGGCCGGGCCCGTGAAGTCGGGGTCGTGCGGGAGCTCGCGCCAGCCGAGGACCGTCAGGCCCTCCTCCACGCACAGCGTCTCCACGTGGGCGACCGCGGCGGCGCGCTCGTCGCCTTCCGCGGGAAGGAACGCGATGCCGGCCGCGTAGCCGCCGGCCTCCGGGAGCGGGAAGTCGCAGACCTCGCGGAAGAACGCGTCCGGGATCTGGACGAGGATGCCGACGCCGTCGCCGTCGTCCGGCTCCGCGCCGACGGCTCCCCGGTGGTCCAGGTTCTTCAGGACGTCCAGGGCGTTCTGGACGATGTCGTGGCTCTTGCGTCCGTGCAGGTCGGCGACCATGCCGACGCCGCAGGCGTCGTGCTCGTTGGCCGGGTCGTACAAGCCCTGCGGCTGGGGGCGGCCCGGTGCACGGCCATCAGGTGTGAGGGCAGCAGCAGCCATCAACCCTCCCGTCGTCGTGTCACTGCTTCGATGTCAGTGCGGCACGGGACGGCGTTGGCCCTGCTGCGGTGAGATGACATTACATCACTGCCGGGATCATGCCCGACTGCACCAGATCGCGAAACTTCTTCGGCGCGATCGGCCGTGCGTCATCTGCAAGTGGTTTAGACCAGGTTACCCGGCTGACCCGGGCCGCGTAACGCCCTGACCTCGGTGAGGATCATCACCGGTACGCGATGTTTACGGCAACGCGCCGAAAACCTACCGAAATATGCCCTGCTGCAGACGCGGGGCGGACCGTGGAGGCACCGGGCCCGACCGGACCGGTTTCGGCCGGACGGGGGTCAGCCGGTCCCGCGGGCCGCGCGGCCGAGCACCGCCGGCGCCTTGCCGCCCTCGATCAGCAGCGACAGCAGGTTCTCGTCCTTCTCGTCGCCCTTGCCGTCCAGGCGCTGCGCCCACGACACCACCGCGAAGTGCCCCATCGCGAGGCCCCGGGCCATGCCGAAGCCGCGCCCGAAACGGTCCAGCGGGGCGGGCGCCTCCAGGGGCCGGACGAAGCCCGCGCCGATCGTGGTCTCCAGCCTCGCGACGAACCGGTCGGCGTCCGCGGACCCGGCGAGGTTGAACACGGCCACGGACAGCGCGTACCCGTGCTCGGTGTCGGAGTAGATCGCGCGCGCCGCCTGTGTGCAGCCGCCCTTGCCGAGCTCCTCGCCGACGGATCCGCCCCACACGGCGGCGGCGCAGTCGCCGTCCAGCCGCTTGGCGCGCAGCTTCACCGAGACCTTCCCGTCGGGAAGAGGCAGCTTCGCCGCCGCGGACGGGAACGCCTCGCCCTCCGTGAGGGGTTTCGGGTCCGCGCCGCGGTTCGCGATCCCCGCGTAGGCGGAGCTGGACGGCGAACTGGAGTAGGACGTCGGTGACGGGCCGGTCCCGGCGGGACGCCCGATCGCCGCACCGGGGGCGCCGCCGGGCTTCGGCGCGGAGTCGCCGCCGCCGGTCAGGGCGACGACGCCGAGGCCGAGCAGCACCAGCACGCCCAGGACGGCAGCCGCACCGAAGTAGAGCTTCGGACCCGGCCCTCCAGCGCGGCGCGCCGCGGCCTGCCCGGGTTCCGCCGCGCCGGAACGTTCCGAGGGCCTGCCCGCGTTCTTGGCCTTCCCGCGCTGGGCCTTCCCGCGTGGTGCCCTCTCGCGCTGAGGCTTGCCGCGCTGGGCCTTCTCGCGCTGGGCCTTCTCGCGCTGGGCCTTCTCGCGCTGGGGCTTGCCGCGCTGGGCTTTGCCGCGCTTCTCCGGGCGCCTGGGGCGGGCCTGGTGGGCGGCGGGCCCCTCGGGCGGGAGGGCGCCTCGGGCGTCCTCGCCGGACGCGAACGGGCCGTCCTGGCCGCCGTCCTCGTAGGGGGCGTCCCCGTACGGGACGCCCTCGTACGGATCGTCGTCGTAAGGCGTCCGCGGTGGCGGCGGGGCCGGGCGTTCCCGGCGCGCCGCAGTGCGGCGGGGCGGCGGCGTCCGGCGCGGGCCGCCCGACCGGGACTGCGCCGTCCGGCGCCCGGCGGGCTGCCGGCGGCCCGGACGGTTCACCGGAGGCCGCCCAGAGCCGCCGCGGCGGTGCTCATCGGGATCCACGACGGCGCAGACTACTCGCCGCGGGCGCAGGACGCGCCCGCGCCCGGCCGGCTCACTGCCCGGCCTTCCCGCCGGAGACCAGGTCGAGGCGCCCGTACAGGAAGTCGGCGGCGTTCTCGATGACCAGGCTCACATCGATCATCTCGTTCAGCGAGGCGGGCTGCGCGCCGCCGGCCCGCTCCACCCAGGTGACCACGGCGTAGTGGCCGTAGGTCTTGGTGTAGGCGGCGGAGAACCCGGGCCCGAACGCGGGGGTGCCCTTCGGCTGCAGCGGGGACACCCAGCCGGCGCCGGTCGCCGGATCCAGGTCGCGCAGGATCTGCTTGACGCCCTCCTCGCTCACGAGGTTGATCACGGCGAACTGGCCGACGTGCTTCTTGTCGGCGCTGACGTACGCCGCGCGGGCGACCTGGCTGCACTGGTACTTGGCGAGGTCGCCCTGCAGCCGGCCGCCCCAGGTGGCGGCCTTGCAGTCGGAGCTCAGCTTGGACTCGGCCAGCGTGAAGGTGTACTTGCCCGACTTCAGCGTCTTGGTGGAGAACGCCTCGCCCTCGGTGATCGGGCGGGAGTCGTTCGAACGCGAGGCGAGCTTGGCGAAGCCCTCGCCGAGGTAGTCCGGCGCGTAGGCGGTCGGCACCGCCCGCTGCTGCGGCTTCGCCTCGTCGCCCCCGCCGGTCAGCAGGAGCACCGCGACCACCGCGACGACCACCGCGACCAGCGCGGCGGCCGCGCCGAGCAGCAGCTTCGGACTGGGGAGCCTGCGGCCGGACTTGTCCTCCGGCCAGAAGTCCCGCCGGCGGCCCTCGGCGGCCTCGGCGGAACCGGTGTCAGAAGCCTCGATCACAGCCCCGGAGCTTAGCGGTCCGGGTCCCCCTCGCGCGCCCAAAAGGGTGTTTCGCCCAGATTCCTTGGGCTACAGCCCGTTACTGCCGATCAGCGCGCCGAAGCCATAGGTGATCAACGCCGCGGCGGCGCCGAACAGGAGCTGCCGCGACCCGCCGAACCACCACGCGCGGGCCGTGATCCGCGACACCAGCGCCCCGGCGCTGAAGAGCCCGAGCGCCGCGATGCCCGCCGCGGGCCACAGGCTGGTCGCGCCCAGCAGGTACGGCAGCACCGGCAGTAGCGCGCCGACCGCGAACGACAGGAACGACGAGCCCGCCGCCAGAAGCGGCGAGGGCAGGTCGCCGAGCGTCACCCCGAGCTCCTCCCGGGTGTGGACCTCCAGGGCCTCGTCGGGGTCGCGGGACAGCTGCCGCGCGACCTCGGCGGCCGTCTCGGGGTCGACGCCGCGCGCCTCGAAGACCTCGGCCAGCTCCCGCTGCTCGGCCACCGGGTGGCGGGCCAGCTCCAGCCGCTCCACCTCGATCTCCGCCTGCGCCAGCTCCGACTGCGAGGCGACCGAGATGTACTCCCCCGCCGCCATCGAGAACGCGCCCGCCGCCAGGCCCGCGAGGCCCGCCAGCAGCACGACCTTCTGGGTCGCCTGGCCGCCCGCGACCCCGGCGATCAGGGCGAAGTTGGAGACCAGCCCGTCCATCGCGCCGAACACCGCCGGCCGCAGCCAGCCGCCGGTGACGTCCCGGTGCTGGTGGTGCTGCTCCGGCCGCACGCCGTGCTTCTCGCCTGTATCGGACACCGTCGCCGTTTCCTACTTCCCGTCCTTGACGGGCTCCCCCTTCTCCACCCGGTCGTGGTCGGCGGCACCGTCGGCCTCATTCTCCCCGGCCTCGTCCGCAGCCTCCGCGGCGGGGGCCTCGCTGCGAGCCTCGGACTCGGCCTCCGCATCGGCCCCGGCCACCGGCTCGGGCTCGCCCTCCGGCTCGGCCGCCTCGCCGGCCTTCGCCTCCGGCTCCGGATCCTCTTCCGCGGCCTCCGGGACGGGCTCGGGCTCCTCGACGGCCGTCGCCTCCGGCTCCCCGCCGTCCGGCTCGGGCGCCGCCTCAGGCTCCCCGGCCTCCGGGGCCCGGGCCTCGGCCTCCGGCTCCGCAGCCTCGTCCTTCGCCGCGGGCTCCACGACCGGTGCCGCGTCCGCGGGCTCCGCGGCGGCTTCGGCGGTGCCGTCGTCCGGCGTCCCGGGCTTCGCCGCGGACTCCTCCGCTACGGGGACGTCGCCGGGCGCCGCGACCGGGGCGCCGACGTTCTCGGGGCCGGTGCGGCCTCGGGCCATGTACAGGTAGGCGACCGCGCAGGCGAAGACGACGATGGACGTCCAGTCGTTGAGCCGCAGCCCGAGGACGTGGTGGGCGTCGTCGATGCGCAGCGCCTCGATCCAGCCGCGCCCGACCGTGTAGGCGGCGACGTAGAGGGCGAAGGCGCGGCCGTGCGTGAGCTTGTAGCGACGGTCGGCCCAGATCACCAGGATCGCGACGCCGACGCACCACAGCGACTCGTACAGGAACGTCGGGTGGTAGGTCGCGACGTCGGCGTACTTGGGGTCGAGACCGGGCCCGCCGTCCAGCATCGGCCGGTGGTTCTCGTCGATCTTCAATGCCCAGAAGGTGTCCAGCGGACGGCCGTACAGCTCCTGGTTCCAGTAGTTGCCCCAGCGGCCGATCCCCTGCGCGAGCGCGATGCCCGGGGCCACCGCGTCGCCGAGCGCCAGCACCGAGATCCCGCGCCGCCGGCAGCCGATGATCGCGCCGACCGCGCCGAGCGCGACGGCGCCCCAGATGCCGAGGCCGCCCTTCCAGATCTCCAGCGCCCGGACCGGGTCGCCGCCCTCCCCGAAGTAGCGCTGGTAGTCGGTGACCACGTGGTAGAGCCGCCCGCCGACCAGGCCGAACGGCACCGCCCACACGGCCACGTCGATGATCACGCCGGGGGTGCCGCCCTTGGCGGCCCAGCGGCGCTCGCCGAGCCAGACCGCGGCGACGATGCCGAGGATGATCATGATGGCGTAGGCGCGCAGCGGCACGGGGCCGAGGTGCCAGACGCCCTGCGAGGGACTCGGTATGTAGGCGACCGGGTGCATGACCGTTGACGTTACCGCCTCCGGGGCACAGCGCGCGCCTCCTCTAGGACCGCGACGAGATCGTCATCTTCGCCGCCCCGGCGCCCGCGCCGCCCGCCGTGCCGCTGGACTGCGTGCTCCCCGGGACGGGCGCGCCGCCCCCGGCCTCCGCGACGGCCTTCCTGAGCTCGCTCGGCGAGGCCAGGGCGTCGTTTCCAACCTTTTTACCGTTCAGCGCGAGATACGGGGTCGCGTCGACGCCCGCCCGGCCGGCCTGGGCGCTCGCCTGGTTCACGGTCTTGATCTGCTGGTCGCCGCGGACGCAGTCGGCGAAGGACGGGTCGGCGACCCCCAGCCGCTCGCCCCACGCGACGAGGTCACGGGTGGAGAAGCCCGTGTCGCCCTCGGGCGGCTGCTCGGCGTACAGCTTGTCGTGGTAGGCGACCCAGTGGCCGGCGGGCATGCAGGCGGCGGCGTTCGCGGCGCGCCGCGAGTTGGACATCAGCGGGTCCTGCTGGAAGAGCTGGAACGGCCGGTAGACGACCTTGACCTTGCCCTGCGCGGCGAGCTCCTTCATCGTCGCGCCGACCCGCTCCTCCATCGCCTTGCAGGCGGGGCACTGGAAGTCCTCCCACACGTCCAGGACCGGCGAGGCGACGCCCGGCTGCGCCATGGCGACCGACCCGTCCTGCTGGCGGGTGGCGGGCGCCAGCGCGCCCTTGTAGGAGTTGCGCAGCGGCTCCTCGCCGCTGCGGGAGAGCGCGACGACGACCACCACGACCGCGACCGCCGCCACGGCGAGGGCGCCGAGGACGACGAGCAGCGCCCGCCGGCGCCGCACCCGGGCCGCGGCCCGCGCCCGATCCTCCGCGAGCCGGTCGCGCGCGGACGGTTCCCTGCCCTGCTCGCTCATCCGATCCCCCGATCGCCACTCTGCGTGTTGGTGAGCGTCTACGAGAGTAGCGGGCGGGGCGCTCGCGGGCGATGGGAAAACGCCACGCCGCGCCGTCCCGGGAGGGGGCGGCGCGGCGTGGCGGTTCGGCGTTCAGGCGTCCCGGACGCGGCCGGTCACTTGCTGGCGGCCGCGGACTCGATCTGCGCGCGCAGGGCGGCGGGGTTCATGAGCGCCGACTGGTCGAGCGACTTGCCGTTCAGGAAGACGCTCGGGGTGCCCTGGACACCGCGGTCCTGCAGGGCGTACTTGGTCATCGCGTCGACCGTGGACTTCTTCTGCCCGTCCCGCACGCACTTCTCGAAGTTCGGGTCGGTGACGCCGACGTCCTTGCCCCACTTGACGAGGTCGTCGGGCGAGAAGCCCTTCTCGCCCTCGGGCGGCTGGAACTTGAAGAGCGCGTCGTGGTAGGAGACCCACTGGCCGGCCGGCACGCACAGTGCCGCCTCGGCCGAGCGCAGCGAGTTGGTGCGGACGGGGTCCTTCTGCTGCCCGAACAGGTGGAAGGGCCGGTAGACGACCTTGACCTTGCCCTGCTGGGCGAGCTGCTGGACGGTCTTGCCGGTGGCCTCCTCGAACTGCTTGCAGATCGGGCACTGGAAGTCCTCGAAGATCTCCAGCTCCGGCTTGCTCACCCCGGACTGCGCCATGAGGATGGAGCCGTCGGCCTGGCGGCTGACGGGGGCGAGCGCGCCCTGGTGCACCTCGGCCCGGCCGTTCTTGTTCTTCTGGTCGATGATGAGGACGGTCGCGACCACGATCACCGCCACGACCACCACCGACCCGAGGACGATGGCGAGCAGCCGCCGCTGCTTCTCCCGCGCCGCCTGCCGCTTGCGCTCTTCGGCCAGGCGCTCTCTCGCGGACCGCTCTCGTGCGGCCTTGCTCATTGGTTCTCCTAAGCGTGCGGACGCGCGCCGGCACCGTGCGGCGCGCTACGACGGCGAGACTAGTCGACCTGGCCGACCCGCCGGAATTCGTCGGCCAGAACGAGGAGGAACAGCAGGACGGTGATGGCGTGGACGCCGGTGCACCACAGGCAGATCTTGTGCAGGAGCGCCAGCTCCACGGTGACCAGGTAGACCACGAACAGCACGCCCACCGCGGTGGACGCGACCCGGCCCCACCGCAGCGGCGACCAGGTCGACCGCAGCGCCCACGGCGTCATCAGCGCACCGAAGGCCACGAAGAACGCGAGGCCGAACAGCGGCATCGGGATGCCCGCCAGGGTGGAGTACTCGCTGGTGGTGACGGCGTGGCAGTCCACCGTTTTGGACGCCGAGCACACCAGGGCGCCCTCGTCGTAGTGCGAGATCGTGAGGTAGACGGAGATGGCGAGCCCGCCGAGGGTCAGCACCCACGCCGCGATCTGGAGCCACGCGGGGGGCGGCGGCTGCTCCGCAGCCGCCGCCCGGCCCTTCACCGTCATCTCTTGCGCCATCGTGATCCTCCCGGGACCGCCTGTGCCGGCGACCACACCCTATTGGCTGCCGGCGGCCCCACAAGCCTTCAACTCGGGCGGGGGCGCGGCGAGTTCCCGCGACCTGCCGGGACGTCCGCGCGGAGCCGGGTTTCGCCGGTCCCGCCCGGACACCCGGGGCTGTCCGGAACGATCAGCGGCCGTGCCGGACGCCCGCGGCGAGCTCCTCGGTGAGCGCCCGGACCCCGGCGAGGCCGGCGGCGAGGTCGGGGGCGTCCAGCAGGCGGCGGATGAACGCCGACCCGACGATCACGCCGTCGGCGAACCCGGCGACCTCGGCGGCCTGGGCGCCGGTGCCGACGCCGAGGCCGAGGCCGACCGGCAGGGCCGAGCCGGCCTTGTCCAGGACGGCGCGGGTCCGCTCGACCAGGCGCGGGGCGCCGGTGTCGAGGGCGGAGCGGGCGCCGGTGACGCCCATCAGCGAGGCCGCGTAGACGAAGCCGCGGCACGCCCGGGTGATCGCCTCGATGCGCTCGTCGGTGGAGCTGAGCGCGACGAGGAACACGCGGTCGAGGCCGTGGGCGTCGGACGCCTCCAGCCACGGCCCGCCCTCCTCGGGCGTGAGGTCGGGCGTGATCAGGCCGGATCCGCCGGCGGAGGCGAGGTCGCGGGCGAACCGGTCGACGCCGTAGTGGTCGACGGGGTTCCAGTACGTCATGACGAGGACGGGGACGCCGGTGGCGGCCACAGCCTCGACCGTGCGGAACACGTCGGCGACGCGGACGCCGCCGACGAGCGCCCGGTGGACGGCGTCCTGGATGGTGGGGCCGTCCATCATCGGGTCGGTGTAGGGCAGGCCGATCTCGATGACGTCGCAGCCCGCGTCCACCATCGTCTTGGCGGCCTGCACGGCCCCCTCGTAGCTGGGGAACCCGGCGGGCAGGTACCCGACGAGCGCGGCGCGCCCGTCGGCCTTGGCCTTGTCGTAGGCGGTCCGGGCGCTCACGCGTTCTCTCCCTCGGGCATCAGGCCGAAGAAGGTGGCGGCCGTGTGCATGTCCTTGTCGCCACGTCCGGACAGGCACACGACGATCGTGGCGTCCGGGCCGAGTTCCTTGCCGACCTTGAGGGCGCCGGCGAGCGCGTGCGCGGACTCGATCGCCGGGATGATGCCCTCGGTGCGGCACAGCAGCGCGAACGCCTCCATCGCCTCCGCGTCGGTGATCTCGCGGTACTCGGCGCGGCCGGTGTCGTGCAGCCACGAGTGCTCGGGGCCGACGCCGGGGTAGTCGAGCCCGGCGGAGATCGAGTGGGTTTCGAGGGTCTGGCCGTCGTCGTCCTGCAGCAGGTAGGTCCGCATGCCGTGGATGACGCCGAGGGAGCCGCCGACCAGGGTCGCGGCGTGCCTGCCGGTGGCGACGCCGTCGCCGCCCGCCTCGAAACCGATCAGCCGGACGGACTCGTCGCCGACGAAGGCGTGGAAGGTGCCGATCGCGTTGGAGCCGCCGCCGACGCAGGCGACCACGGCGTCCGGGAGGGCACCGGTCATCTCCACGCACTGCCGCCTGGCCTCGACGCCGATGACGCGCTGGAAGTCGCGGACCATCACCGGGAACGGGTGCGGGCCCATGACCGAGCCGATGCAGTAGTGGGTCTCGTCGACGCTGGCGACCCAGTCGCGGAACGCCTCGTTGCAGGCGTCCTTGAGGGTGCGGCTGCCGGTCCGGACGGGGATCACCTCGGCGCCGAGCATCCGCATCCGGGCGACGTTGAGGGCCTGCCGCTCGGTGTCGACCTCGCCCATGTAGACGGTGCAGGTCAGGCCGAGCAGGGCGGCGGCGGTGGCGGTGGCGACGCCGTGCTGGCCGGCGCCGGTCTCGGCGATCACGCGGGTCTTGCCCATCCGCCGGGTGAGCAGCGCCTGGCCGAGCACGTTGTTGATCTTGTGGGACCCGGTGTGGTTGAGGTCCTCGCGCTTGAGCAGCACCCGCGCGCCGGCGTGCTCGGAGAAGCGCGCGGCCTCGGTCAGCAGGCTGGGACGGCCCGCGTAGTTGGCGAGCAGGTCCTCCAGCTCGGCGGTGAAGGCGGGGTCGTTCTTGGCGGTCTCGAACTCGCGGGCGAGCTCGTCCAGGGCCGCCATGAGGGCCTCGGGGGCGAACCGCCCGCCGAACCGGCCGAAGTGGCCCGTGGCGTCGGGCAGGGGTCCAGCACCGCGCGCGGCGGTGTCCATGGTCATGAGAAAACGCGTCCTGTCGTGGGAGAAGCGGCTGATCCGGTCACTGGGGTCCTGGACTAGCCCCGCCATCGCTCCCGGAGCGGTTCGACCTGCATGCCCGTAACCCTATCCACTCGTCGCGGGAGTCTCTCAGCCGCTCTGCCGCAGCGCCGGGTGGGCGCCGGCGGCGACGAGGTCGGCGACCGCGGCCCGCGGGTCCTTGCCGATCACGAGGCTCTCGCCGACCAGCACAGCGTCGGCGCCGCTGGAGGCGTAGGCGAGCAGGTCGTGCGGGCCCCGCACCCCGGACTCGGCGACCTTCACGACGTCCTTGGGGATGAGGGGCGCGACCCGGGCGAACACGCCGCGGTCGACCTGCAGCGTGCGCAGGTCGCGGGCGTTCACGCCGATGACCTTGGCGCCCGCGTCGACCGCGCGGGCCGCCTCCTCCTCGGTGTGCACCTCGACGAGCGGGAGGAGCCCGATCGACTCGGCGCGCTCGACCAGCGAGACCAGGGCGTCCTGCTCCAGGGCGGCGACGATCAGCAGCGCCATGTCGGCGCCCGCGGCCCGCGCCTCCCACAGCTGGTAGGAGGTGACGATGAAGTCCTTGCGCAGCAGGGCGATGTCGACGTTGGCGCGGACCTCGGCGAGGTCCTCCAGGCTGCCGCCGAACCGGCGCCGCTCGGTCAGCACGCTGATCACCTTGGCGCCGCCGGCCTCGTAGTCGCGGGCGAGCGCGGCGGGGTCGGCGATGGCGGCGAGCGCGCCCTTGGACGGGCTGCTGCGCTTGACCTCGGCGATGACCGAGACGCCCTGCCCGCGCAGCGCGCCGAGCGCGTCCCTGGGGGCCGGGGCCTTCGCCGCCCGCTCCTTGAGGGCGTCGAGCGGGACCTCGCGCTGCCTGTCGGCGAGATCGGCCCGGACGCCTTCGATGATCTCGTCCAAAACGCTCAAGGTCGCAGGCCCCCTATTTCAGGTCGTTCCGTGCACCGATCGTAGCCGCCCCCTCCGACGCGTCCCGCACCCGGGAGGCCCGTCGGGGCTCCCCGCCGGCCGGGCCGCGCGTGTCAGGGCGCGAGCACGTGCGCGAACGGCAGGTTGCGCACGATCCAGTAGACGATGAGAAGGCCGACGAACGAATACGCGACGGCCGGCGTGAACAGGGTGGACCGCATGGGCAGCCCCTGCGCGGTCCTGAGCGTCCACCGCGCGTACAGGTACCCGAAGACCGGGAGCAGGACGAAGAGCAGCGGGTTGAGGCCGAACGCGGTGCCCACGTGCCCGTGCGCCAGCGCGTAGACGAGCCGCGTCATCCCGCACCCGGGGCAGTAGTAGCCGGTCAGCGCCAGGAAGGGGCAGCCCGGGTAGTGCCCCGGCTCGTTGGGATCCGCCCGGAACGCGATCACCAGGACGCCGCCGGCGACCCCGGCCAGCACCGCCGCGTGCGGCGCGAACGCCCGCGATACGCGAGTCACGTCGTCCACCCTAGGCGTCCAGGACGTAGCCGACGCCGCGCACGGTCCTGATGGGGTTGCCGTCGCCGAGTTTGGCCCGCAACTGGGCGACGTGGACGTCGACGGTGCGGCTCCCGGCGCCGGCTCCGGGCCCCCACGCGGCGTCGAGGAGCTGCTCGCGGGTGAAGACGCGGCCCGGGTTGCCCATCAGGAACTCGAGGAGGTCGAACTCGGTGACGGTGAGGGCGACGCGACGGTCGCCGACGACGGCCGCCCTGTCGTGGGTTTCGAGGGCGATGCGGCCCGCGCGCAGGGGGCCGGGCGCCTGGGCGGGGCCGCCGGCCCGCAGGGCCTCGGCGACCGCGGCGACGAGGACGCGGGGCCCGAAGGGCCGCTCGACGCGGTGGTCGCCGAGAGCTCGCGCGATCATCGGGTCGAGGGGGCCGGTCACGGCGACGACGGGCGCGGGCCGGGCGGCGTCGGCGACGCGCCGGTACAGGTCGACGGGCAGCGCCGAGGTGGACAGGTCCAGCACGACGACGTCAGGACGCAGGCGCCGCGCCGCGGCGGGCGCCCGCGCGGGATCGGCCTCGATCTCGACGTCGAAGCCCTCCCGGGCGAGGTAGCGGCGCTCCAGCTCGGCGACGGCGGGGTCGTGCTCGATCACGAGGACGGCCCCGCCCCCGTCGATGCTCACGACCGCTCGTGCGCGGTCGGGTCCTCACCACGATCGAGCGACTTCCACAGGGCGGACGGATCGTCCTCCGCCGCCTTGCGCGGCGCGCTGCGCTCGTAACGGGCCGACATGCCAGGCCAACGCGCCCCCCGCACGGCGGTGAGGATCCCGCCCACGGCCAGAACGACCCCACCCGTGACCGACACAAGCCACCACAGATTGACGTCCAGCACAGGGTCCGCGCCGAGTCGCAACAGAGCGCTCTTGTCACCAGCGGCCGCCAGCACACTCGACCGCTGCACACTCACGGTGGACGCATAGGCGATGCCCACACCGAACAGGGCAATCAAGACACCCACCCCAGCGCGAACCCGCCCCCGGGTCGCCAGCAGAGCGGCAAGCCCAGCAAGCCCGGCCCACCCGAGCGCACCGGCCGCACCACCAAGGTCGCCCCCGGTCAGCTGCTGCGAGAACGGCGTGATGGCGTCCTGCGCCCTGACAGTGGCCCAGGTACGCCCGGCAGCAAGCAGCGCAAGCCCAGCTCCCGCAGCACACACCAGGGCCGTAAGCCCACGTTCACGCCCAGGCGTCATGACACGCGCCACTCCCCGACCACCACAGCAATCGAGAAGACCAATGACGTTCCCAGGGACATGCGCCCAAGTTTATTGCAGCCCCCAGAACCCCCGCCCCCACCCCACCCCAGTCACTGAAGCACCCCCACAACACCCAGAAGAACGTCGACAACATCCAAACCGGGTTCGAGCTTGCGAGACCCCCAGCGCGAGCGAGCCGCCAGGCGAGCAACGCGAACAGCACCACTCACCAACACAAGCCCCAGGGCCGCTAGGCCCGAAGGGCGACCCAGACCACCACGGCCGCGCCGACCTCAGCCGACGGCGCAACCACGCAACAAGCGAAGGGATCGCGATCGCGTCCAACGGCAGGTTCGAGCGAAGCAAGAACCTGATCGCGCAGCGAGCCGCAAGGCGAGCCGAAGCGATGCCAGCGATCGCAAGCGTTTATCGACGATGGAGGGCCGCCAGGCCCGAAGGAGGAGAAAAACGCAATAAAACAGAGCCCGCCTCCCCCTGGCGGTGGGGGGCGGGCTCTGCCACGTACGGCTGGCGGGCCTTACAGGGGGACGACCTGGTCGGCCTGCGGGCCCCGGTTACCCTGCGTCACTTCGAACTGGACGCGCTGGTTCTCGTCCAGGCTGCGGTAGCCGGAACTCTGGATGGCCGAGTAGTGCACGAAGACGTCCGGCCCGCCGCCGTCCACGGCGATGAAGCCGAAGCCCTTCTCGGCGTTGAACCACTTCACGGTGCCCTGCTGGGGCATGTCTTTCTCCTTGCGGCAAAACCTGGGCCCACACCTCGCGGGCCCGTGCGGTCGCTGCGGAACGCTCTCGCCCCCGGTACGGTCCCGGAAAAGCCAAAACGCCCGCTGCCATCAGTTCGCGGGCGTCTTTGAACGATCGAGAACCACGACTGCAACCGACCGCCCCACCGTATCACCGGTTCCGCGTAAAGCGGAGGAGCCGCAAGACTTGCGATTCTCCTCTCGGCGAACCGTGCCGTTACCTGCCCGTTAAAGACTCCAACCGGTCTCGGTCAGGGTCTTGACAGCGTCCGTGGCGCCGGTGAGGCTCACCTTCGCGACGTCCCGGCGGCCCAGTGCCCACAGGACGAGTTCGCCTACCGGGCCGTGCACGCGGACGGCTCCGCGACCGCCGCCGGAGACGCGGGCGGCCCGGCCGTCGGGCCGGACGAAGGTTACCTCGACCTGAACTTTCCTTAGGACAAAGCGGGCAATTTTTATCCTTCGCCAGAGTAGTTCCTCTAGTTCCGGCGAGAGGGCGCGGGGCTCCCAGTCGGGGCGTGCACGCCGGACGTCCTCGTGGTGAACAAAGAACTCGACGGCGTTCGCGTTTTTGTCGACTCCGGGAAGGGCGTAGGGGGAGAACTTCGGCGGCCCCTGCGCGAACCGTTCCACGAGCCGTTCGAACGGAACGGCGCGGGCCGTCCGGCGCCGCACCCGCTCGGTGTAGAAGGCCAGCGGGGGAAGCAGGATCCCGGGGGCCGCGTCGGGGCGTCCTTCGCGGACGACCAGATGGGCGGCCAGGTCGCGGGCGTTCCAGCCGGCGCACTCGGTGGCGGCCTCCGGTCCCGCCTCCGACAGTGCCGCTGCCAGCAGCAGCCGTTCGCGGCGGACCGGGCCGGGGTCCGCCGGGCCGGATCCGTCCTGCTTCGGGGCGGACGGCGCGGGGCCGTCGTCGGGCGTGCTCATCGGCCGATCGTAGGCCGCGGGCGGGCGGCCGGGAATAAGCGCCCCGGCTGGATGGTAGGGAATATCCGGCCCCACAAACCCCCCGCCGCGGCCGCAAGGGGGCATATTCCGGGGCGCCGCCGTGATCGAGGAGTCGCCGTGCCACCTGCGTCCAGACGCGTCAGCCCGCCCGTCCTGAGAGAGGGCTTGGGCGTCCTGTGGGTGGCGGTGAAGGCGGAGCCGCGGGTGTTCGCGCTGTCGGTGCTGGCGAGCGCCCTGTACGCGGCGATGACGGTGGGGACGGCGCAGGTGCTGGGCTGGGCGACCGGCCACGTGGTGCTGCCGGCGTTCGAGTCCGGGCACACGACCGCCGGGGCGCTCGCGGGGGCCGCCGCCCTGATCATGGCGGTGGCGCTGCTGAAGGCGCTCGGCGTCGCGGGCCGCCGGTTCTACGCGGGCCTGATGCAGTACCGGCTCCAGGCGTCCTACCGCCGCGCGGTGACCAGGCAGTACCTGCGGCTCCCGCTGGCCTGGCACCACCGGCACCCGACCGGGCAGCTGCTGTCGAACGCCAACGCCGACGTCGAGGCGGTGTGGGCGCCGATCGCGCCGCTGCCGATGGCGGTCGGTGTCGTGTTCATGCTGCTGATCGCCGCGGTGTCGATCCTGGTCACGGACGTGGTCGTGGCCGCGGTCGGATTCCTGGTGTTCCCCGCCGTCGCCCTCATCAACGTGGTGTACCAGCGGCGGCTGTCGCCGGTGGCGACGCGGGCGCAGCAGCTGCGCGCGGAGGTCAGCGAGGTCGCGCACGAGAGCTTCGAGGGCGGCCTGGTGGTCAAGACCCTCGGCCGGGAGGCGGCTGAGACCGAGCGGTTCGGCGAGCGGGCGCGGGAGCTGCGGGACGCCAACATCGCGGTCGGCCGCATCCGGGGGCTGTTCGACCCGGTGCTGGAGGCGCTGCCGAACCTCGGGGTGCTGGCCGTGCTGCTGATCGGGTCGGTGCGGCTGGACTCGGGCGCGATGTCGCCGGGCGACCTGGTGAACGTCGCCTACCTGTTCACGCTGCTGTCGTGGCCGATCCGGGCGCTGGGCTGGGTGCTGGGCGAGGTGCCGCGCAGCGTCGTCGGGTGGAAGCGGGTCCGCGGAGTCCTGGACGCGACGGGGTCGCTGCCGTTCGGGGACGGTTCGCTGGACGGGTCCGGCGGAGCGGCGACCGAACTCCGGGTCCGGGAGGTCAGGTTCGCCTACGAGGCGGCCGGCGAGGGGACGCGGCGCCGCGTCCTGCACGACGTGTCGTTCGCGGCGGAGCCCGGCAGGACGATCGCGGTCGTGGGCCCGACGGGGTCGGGCAAGTCCACGCTCACCTCGCTGCTCGTCCGGCTGGTCGACCCGGCGGACGGGTCCGTCCTGCTGGACGGCGTCGACCTGCGCGACGTGCGGCGCGGCGGGGTCGCGGCGACGGCGGCCCTGGTCCCGCAGCAGACGTTCCTGTTCGACGACACCGTGCGCGGCAACGTGACGCTCGGTCTCGACGTCCCCGACGAGCGGGTCTGGGAGGCGCTGAGGCTCGCCCAGGCTGAGGGGTTCGTCGCGGCCCTCGCCGACGGGCTCGACACGAAGGTGGGCGAGCGCGGGGCGACGCTGTCGGGCGGTCAGCGCCAGCGGCTGGCGCTGGCGCGGGCGCTGGTGCGGCGGCCCCGGCTGCTGGTCCTGGACGACGCGACGTCCAGCGTCGACCCGCAGGTCGAGGCGCGCATCCTGCAGAGCCTGCGGGAGTCGCAGGCGGAGGAGTCCGGGGGCGCGACCGTCGTGGTCGTCGCCTACCGCAAGGCCACGATCGCGCTCGCCGACGAGGTCGTCTACATGGAGCACGGCCGCGTGATCGCGCGCGGCACCCACGCGGAGCTGCTGGACGGCTCGGAGGGCTACCGCAACCTCGTCAACGCCTACGAACGGGCCGAGGCGGAGCAGGAAGCGGTCGAGGGCGGAGAGGAGGCCCTGGCATGACGACGGTGACCGACACGGCGGCCTCGAAGCCGCGGAGCGCGCCGGGACTGAGCGACAGCGCGGCGGAGGGCGCGATCAGCACGCTGCGGCGCGGGCTGCGGCTGAGCCCGGAGTTCCGGGCCGGCCTGGCCGGGACGCTGGCGCTCGCGCTGGTGTCGACGGCCGGGCGGGTGGTGGTGCCCGTGGCCGTCCAGCAGACGATCGACAAGGGCCTCGGCCGCCCGAACGGCCCCGACCTGGCCTTCATCCGGACCGCGGTGCTGTTGTGCGCGGCGGCCGTCCTGGTGACGGCCGTGTGCGCCTACCTGATGAACGTGCGGCTGTACCGGACGTCCGAGGGCGGTCTGGCGACGCTGCGGGTGCGGGCGTTCCGGCATGTCCACGACCTGTCGATGCTCACCCAGAGCGGGGAGCGGCGGGGCTCGCTTGTGTCGCGGGTGACCGGCGACGTCGACCAGATCAGCCAGTTCATGCAGTCGGGCGGGCTGATGTTCATCGTGTCGATCGGGCAGCTGGTCGTGGCGAGCGTGCTGATGGTCGTCTACTCGTGGCCGCTGGCGCTGCTGGTGTGGGCGGCGTTCGTGCCGCTGGCGTTCGCGCTGCGCCGCTTCCAGCGGATCCTGTCGAGGGCGTACATGCGGGTGCGGGAGCGGATGGGCGACCTGCTGGCGGCGGTCAGCGAGTCGGTCGTGGGCGCCCCGGTGATCCGCGCCTACGCCTCGGAGGAGCGCACCGGCCGGCGGGTGGACGAGACGGTGGAGTCCTACCGGTCGGCGCAGACGCGGGCGCAGGCGATGGTGGCGCTCACGTTCCCGGTCAGCGAGCTGGTGGCGGCGCTCGCCACCGCCGCCGTCGTCATCGCCGGGACGCTGCTCGGCATCGCCGGGGAGCTGTCGGCCGGGCGGCTGGTGGCGTTCCTGTTCCTGGTCACGCTGTTCGTCAGCCCGATGCAGACGGCCACGGAGGTCCTGAACGACGCGCAGAACGCGATCGCGGGGTGGCGGCGGGTGCTCGGCGTGCTGGACACCGCCCCGGACGTCGCCGACCCGGGCGAGGCGGGCGAGACGCTGCCGCGCGGCCCCATCGATCTGCGGTTCGAGTCGGTGGGGTTCGCCTACCCGGGCGGGCCGCCCGTGCTGCACGACGTCAGCGTCGGCATCGCGCCGCGCAGCCGTGTCGCGATCGTCGGGCAGACCGGGTCGGGCAAGACGACGTTCGCCAAGCTCCTCACCCGGCTCATGGACCCGGTGTCGGGCCGCGTGCTGGTGGACGGCGTGCCTCTGGACCGCGTCCGGTTCTCGTCGCTGCGCGAGCGGATCGTCATGGTGCCCCAGGACGGGTTCCTGTTCGACGCCTCGCTCGCCGACAACATCCGGTACGGGCGCCCGGACGCCTCCGACGAGGACCTCGTCCTCGCGCTGACCGAGCTGGGCCTCGCCGACTGGCTGGACGGCCTCCCCGAGGGCCTCGCGACGCCGGTCGGGCAGCGGGGCGAGTCGCTGTCGGCGGGCGAGCGCCAGCTCGTCGCGCTGGCCCGCGCCTACATCGCCGACCCGGACCTGCTCGTGCTGGACGAGGCGACCTCCGCCGTGGACCCGGCCACGGAGGTGCGGATCCAGCGGGCGCTGGACGGCGTGACGCGGGGCCGCACGGCGATCTCGATCGCGCACCGGCTGTCCACGGCCGAGGCGGCCGACGAGGTGATCGTCTTCGAGGCGGGGCGGATCGTGCAGCGCGGCCCGCACGCGAAGCTCGTCGCCGAGCCGGGGGTGTACGCCGATCTGCACGCGTCCTGGATCGCCCAGCGGAGCCTGTGACGGGTTCCACAGGGCTACTTCCTGGGTAAACGCAAGCTAAAGCACTTGCCCGATATCTGGTCCAGTGCGCATTCTGCTGGGGTGAGCAACGAAGTCGTGTTGGAATCGGCGGCCACGCTGCACGGTCAACTGCAGCGTGGACTCGGGAGGGCCGCGCGCCGCGCGGCGGACAAGCCCGGCGCGGGCGAGTACGTGTACGCCTGCGTCCGGCGGGATCCGCGCTGGGATCGGCAGTGCGAGTCGCGGCGGCTGTACTACGCCCGGTTGATGGTGGATCTGGAGCTGCCGGTGGGGCCGGTGGCGGAGCATCTGTTCGCTCCGTCCGACCACACCGACCCCGACGAGTGGCGGGTGGACCTGGCGCTGGGCGTGCTGGCCGATCTGGTGCGGCTGAGCCGGCGGGAGGCCGCCGGGCCGCTGCGCCGGTACGCCGAGGAGGGCGCGCAGTGGTTCGACGCGGTCGCCGAGCTCATCGATCTTGAGGATCCCTCGCTGGCGGTCGGCCTGGACGCCCTGGTCGCCGCGCGGTGCGACGACGCGGACCTGGCGCTGCTGGTCCCGGGCCGGTACAACCCGGTGATCGAGGCGTGGGCGGCGCGGCAGCCGCGGGTGGCCGACGCCCTGGCGCGGCAGCGGGAGGCGGGCCGGGCGGCGCGCCGCGCGATGGTGCCCGCTCCCGGGAAGGACGCGCAGAGCGAGGCCGAGTTGCTGGATCTCGCGCGGCGCCGCGGCGAGGGCTCCATAGCGGCGATATTCGAGCTGGGCCGCCGCCGGACGCTGGCCCTGCTGGACCTCGCGGAGGAACTGCTGCCCCAGAGGCCGAGCAGGTTCGGCGGAGCGGTGTGCCGGGCGCTGCGCGAGTACGGGCCTGAGACGCTGCCGCGGGCGCGGATGTGGGCGGCGCAGCGCGGCGGCTGCGCGGACATGGGGCTGCGCATCCTCGCCCGCTACGGCACCCGCCAGGACATCCCCCTGCTGATGGACGAGTTGAACGCCGCCGTCGCCCGGCGCGACTGGGCCGACGCCGCGAGCCCGATCGAGGGGCTGGGACGGCTGCGCGCGGGCGAGGCCGTCCCGCTGTTGAAGACCGCTTGGACCGAATCCACCTATGCCTATCTGAGACCCCGCATCCTGACCGCGTTGACGAGAACCGCCCCGCACACCGCCGAGTCCTACACCGTCGAGGGTCTGTGGGACTGCGAGGAGGGCGTCCGGGCCGAGGCCGCCCGGACCGCGCCCCTGACCGACGAGACGTCGCTGCGGCTGCGCAGGCTCCACAACGACGACGCCGAGGACCCCGGCGTCCGCGCCGCCGCGGGCGCCCGCATGATGACCTGAGCGGCCGGTTTCCCGAACTGGATGAACCCCTCCGGGGCGGGGCGCGTATTCGTCTCTCGAATCGCGCGTCTCACCCCGGAGAGGAAGAGCGATGGGTTCCCGACACCATCTCGGCTTGTTGAGGCTCGGCTCGTGGAAGACGGTGCCGCTGTGCGCCGCCGCGCTGGCGATGCCGCTGGCGGCCGGCTGTTCCGCCGCGTCGGACGCGTCCGATGGCAAGGCCGCCAAGCCGGCCAGCCTGGCCGAGCTGGCGCAGCAGACCGACTGCTCCCTCACCGGGAAGCGCAAAGTGCAGGATCTGGAGCAGGGGAACTGCAAGACCGCGCGGGGACGCTACGTCCTGCTCAGCTTCACCTCCGACAACGGTATGAACGCCTGGTTGGAGGAGGCCAAGCCGTGGGGCGGGACGTATCTGGTCGGGGCGCGCTGGGTGGCGGTCAGCCAGCAAAAGACCCTGGAGTCGCTGCGCGAGGATCTCGGCGGGAAGATCGTGCAGGGCGACAACCACGGCCCGGAGCACGGTTCGGGGCACGGCTGAGCGGCGCTCAGGCCCGGCCGGCCGCGCTCCCCTCGCTCGTGCCCTCCTCGCCCCGCACGAGCAGGGCGCTCCAGCGCTCCAGGGCCGGGCCGAGGCGGGTCAGGACGCGCCGCCCCGCCAGCCCGCGGCGGACGATGCCCGGGTGCCACAGCGGGTGCCGCGGGCCGTCGACGACCACCCGGACCGCCGCGACCGGCAGCGGTCCGGCGCGCTCGGCGACGAGCGCCGACTCCATGTCCGCGAGCCGCGCCCCCTGCGCCGCCAGCAGGCCGCGCTCGGCGCCCCGGACGACGCGGTCGGTGGTGACCAGCGGGCCGACCTGGACGCTCAGGCCGTCCCGGATCATCTCCTCGGCGAGCAGCCGCGGCGCCGCGCACGGCACCGCCTTCCCGCCCCCGCAGGCGGCGCGGATCTCGTCGGCGACGAGGACGTCCCCGGGCCTCAGCCGCTCGTCGAGCGCGCCGCCGAACCCGGCGACGACGAGGGCGGCGCAGGCGGCGGGCAGCCGGTCGGCGCGCCGCGCCCGGTAGCCGACGACCACGACCGGCGTCCGGGTGAGGCCGCGCCGGATCGCGCGCGCCTCCGTGCCGAGGGCGGCGCACACCACCGGGCCGAGCATCGGCGCGTCCTCGGCGTCGGACCAGAACCGCCCTCCGGCGGCGTCCGCCCCTTCGGTGAAGTCCACCCGCCCAGCGAAACACGAGGTCATCCCGAGATCCAGCGCCATCACCGCGCGGTGCGACATTCGCTCACCGCGCAGGGCGAGGTCAGCTCACCGCGCAGGGCGACACCGGCTCGCCGCCAGGTGCCGGATCCGGGCGGCGCGGATCCGCCTCACGGAGGGCGCGGACGGCCGCCCCGGCCGCCTAGACTCCCCGGCATGACCTCGACCTCCTTTCCCCTTCGGCGGAAGCTGGCCGTACTCCCGTTCGTCCTGCTGCCCCTCGGCGCCGCGGCCGCGTGCGGCGGCGAGAACAGCAAGACCTCCTGCGACGTCAACTCCTGCACGGTGACCTTCGACCGCGGTGTCGAGGCGAGCGCGTCCATCCTCGGCGTGAAGGCCGAGCTCGTGAAGGTGCAGGGCCAGATGGTCACCCTCAAGATCGGCGGGCAGACGGTGACGGTGCCGGCCGGGGACGGGCAGCAGGCCGAGGGCTTCGACGTCTCGGTGCAGTCCGTCACCCAGGACCAGGTGGTGGTGAAGATCTCCAACAACGGCTGACCGGGTCTACCATTCGCTCATGCGTTCGATGAACACGGCGGAGCGCCGCGCCCGGCTCGCGCTCCGCCACCGGCTCTGCCCTCCGGCCCGGACCGACGACGTCCTCGACGTCGTCCGGGCCATGGTCGTGCTGCACGCGACCGACCCGGCCACCGTCCACCTGTCGGTCGCGGCCCGCAGCGTCCACGCCGTCCCGGCGGCGGTGGAGAAGGCCCTGTACGACGACCGCACGCTGCTGCGGATGCTCGCGATGCGCCGGACGATGTTCGTCGCGCCGACCGAGCTGGTCCCGGTGCTGCAGGCGTCCACGGCGAACGGGCTGGCGGCCAAGCAGCGCGCCAGGTACACCAAGATGATCGAGCGCGGCGGCGACGTCACCGACGCGCCGGCCCTGTTCGCCCGGGCCGAGGAGGCCGCGCACGAGGCGCTGCTGGCGCGCGGCATGGCGACGGGGGCCCAGCTCAGCGCCGACGTGCCCCTGCTGCGGACCCAGGTCGAGATGGCGCCCGGCAAGTCCTACTCGCGGGTCACGGGCATCACCACCTGGATCCTGGTCACGCTCGGCTGCGAGGGCCGCATCGTGCGCGGGCGACCGAACGGGTCGTGGACGAGCAGCCAGTACGTGTGGTCGCCCGTCGAGACGTGGCTGCCCGGCGGCATCGAGTCGCTCCCGGCCGGCGAGGCCCGCGCCGGCCTCGTCCGCCGCTGGCTGCGCGCGTTCGGGCCGGCACCGGTCACCGACCTGAAGTGGTGGACGGGCTGGAGCGCCGGCGACGTCGGGAAGGCCCTCGCGCTCCTGGACGTCACCGAGGTCGACCTCGGCGGCGGCGCCACCGGCCTCGTCCTGTCCGACGACCTGGAGCCCGCGCCCGCGCCGGAGCCGTGGGCTGCGCTGCTGCCCGCGCTCGACCCGACCCCGATGGGCTGGCAGGAGCGGGGCTGGTTCCTCGGCCCCCACGGCCCGCTGCTGTTCGACCGCAACGGCAACGCCGGGCCGTCGGTCTGGTGGGACGGCCGCATCGTCGGCGGGTGGGCGCAGCGCAGGGACGGCGAGATCGTCTTCCGCCTCCTGGAGGACGTCGGCGCCGACGCGGAGGCCGCCGTCGAGCGGGAGGCGGCGCGCATGGCGGCGTGGTACGGCGACGTCCGCGCGATCCCCCGGTTCCGCACCCCGCTGGAGCGCGAGCTGACGGCATGAGCCGGGGCCCGCTTCCGGCGGGCCGATGCGGGCTCAGGCCGTCAGAAGCGGGGGCCCGTGATCGTCACCGCGCGGCGCCGGGCTCCGCTGCGCCTGAGGATCGTCACGATGAACGCGACGGCGGCGAGGCCGCTGAGGCCGAGCGCGGCCAGCAGGGCCAGGCCGAGGTAGCCGTCGGCGGTGTCGTCGGGCGTCACGAGGATCGGCCCGTCGGCGCCCCGGCACGTCAGCCGGGCCTCGCCCGACACCGGCGCCCTGAACGTGGCGGTGTAGCGGTAGGACGCGTGGTCGGAGGCGCTCCAGGAGTTCTTCCGCGTGAGCTGGACGGGCCCGGACCGCTCCCCCGCCTCGACGCGGCACGCGTACGGGGACGGGCCGCCCTCCCGGACGTAGACGAAGTAGCCGTAGCCCTCCGTGAGGCGGACGGTCACCCCGGACGCCGGGTCGCCCGCGGCCGACGGGCCTCCGGCGACCTCCGAGTCGTCCCACAGGAGCGCGAGCAGCGTGAGGAACCCGATGGCGGCGACCAGGACCAGGACGACCGGCAGCGCGTACCATCCGGCGCTCGGGCTGATGCGCTGCGGCTGCGGCGTCCAGCCCGGTCCCGGCCGGCCCGGTTCCACGGGCGGCGGTCCCATCGGTGGGTTGGACCCGGGCCACATGTCTTCTCCCCCTGCGGAACGCCTGTGCCGGACGACAACGATCCCAGACAACGCTCCGCCCCGCCAGGCGGCCTCCGGTAAGGGGCCGCTGACCGAAAGATTGGGGCATGTCTGTAACGTCCCCTTGGACAGAGGAGGTGCGTGTGGCGGCACTGCCCGGCCTGACCCCCGGCACGCTCCCGCCCGGGACCGCCGAGCTGCGGGCCCGGGTGCGGGAATTCCTCGCCGGGACACCGTTCACGGCCCGCTGCGACAGCTGGCTCACCGGCGCCGACCCCGCCTTCAGCCGCCTGCTGGGCGAGCGCGGCTGGCTGGGCATGACGCTCCCCGAACGCTACGGCGGGCACGGGCGCTCCCCGCTGGAACGGTTCGTGGTGGTCGAGGAGCTGCTGGCCGCCGGGGCCCCGGTCGGCGCGCACTGGATCGCCGACCGGCAGACCGGGCCGTCCATCCTGGCCCACGGCACCGAGGAGCAGAAGGCGCGGTTCCTGCCCGCGATCGCGCGCGGCGAGTGCTTCTTCGCGATCGGGATGAGCGAGCCCGACTCCGGCTCCGACCTGGCCTCAGTGCGGACCCGCGCCGAACGCGACGGCGGCGGGTGGCGGCTGCACGGCGCCAAGGTGTGGACGAGCGGCGCCCACCTCGCGCACGCGATCCTCGTCCTGGCCCGCAGCGCACCACGCTCGCAGGACCGGCACGCGGGCCTCAGCCAGTTCATCGTGCCCCTGCCGGACGACCGCGTGACGGTCAGGCCGATCCGGGGACTGTCCGGCGAGCACCACTTCAACGAGGTCGTGCTCGACGGCGTGTTCGTGCCGGACGCGCTCGTCCTCGGGCGGGCCGGGGACGGGTGGCGGCAGGTCACGGCCGAGCTGGCCCACGAGCGCAGCGGCCCCGAACGGCTGCTCAGCACGTTCATGCTCATCCGGCTCCTGCACGGCCGCGCCGAGGGTCCGGCGGCCCGCCGGGCCCTCGGCGGGCTCATCGCACGCCTGTGGGCGCTGCGGCAGGCGTCGCTCGGGGTCGCGGGCGCGCTCGCCCGCGGCGAGACGCCCGAACTGGCCGCGGCCCTCGTCAAGGACCTCGGGACGCGGTTCGAGCGCGAGGTCATCGAGGTGGCGCGCGAGCACGCGGGCGTGGAACCCGACCCCGGCTCCGCCGATCCGCTGGCCCGCGCGCTGGCGGAGTCGGTCGTCCAGGCGCCCGGGTTCACGCTGCGGGGCGGCACCAACGAGATCCTGCGCGGCATCGTCGCCCGCGGTCTGGGAGTGCGCTGATGGGGCTTCTGGAAGACACCGCGAACGAGATCCTGGCCGGCGACGACCCGTGGCGGGCGCTGGAGGAGTCCGGTCTGACGCTGGCCGGAGTGCCGGAGGAGGCGGGCGGCAGTGGCGGGGACCTCGCCGACGCCGCCACCGTCCTGCGCGCGGCCGGATACCACGCCGCGGGCGTGCCGCTGGCGGAGACCCTGCTGGCCGGGCGGCTGCTCGCCGATGCCGGGCTGCGGGCCGCTCCGGGCCCTCTCACCGTCATGTCCGGCGCGGTCGAGGCGGCGGAGAGCCGCGGCGTCCCCGTCCTGAGCGGGACGTTCCGCCGGGTCCCCTGGGCGCGCTCGGCACGGTCCCTGGTCGTCCTCGGCGACGGGATCGCCGCCGTCGTCGATCCGGCGCGGGCGCGGATCGCCGAGGGCGCGAACGTGGCGGGCGAGCCGCGCGACGACGTCGTCCTGTCCGGCGTCCCGGCGGAGCGGGCGGCGCCGTGCGCGGTGGACGCGGCCGAGCTGCGGCGGCGCGGCGCGCTGGCCCGGGCCGTCCAGCTGACCGGGGCGATGTCGCGGGCACTGGAGCTGTCCGTCCGGTACGCGGGCGAGCGGGAGCAGTTCGGGCGGCCGATCGGGCGGTTCCAGGCCGTCCAGCAGATGCTGGCGGAGCTGGCCGGGGAGGCGACGGTCGCGGACGTCGCGGTGCGCGCCGCCGTCCGCACCCCCGGCGACCCGGTCGCGGTGGCGGCCGCCAAGGCGAACGCGTCGCGGGCCGCGGGCGCGGTCGCCGCGATCGCCCACCAGGTGCACGGCGCGCTCGGCGTCACCGAGGAGCACCCCCTGCGCCGGGTCACCCTGCGGCTGTGGTCGTGGCGGGACGAGTACGGCGACGAGACCGCCTGGGCCGACGACCTCGGCGCCGCGCTCGCCGCCGCGCCCGACCCGTGGGCGCTCGTCACCGGCACCTGAACGCGCCGCCGTCGGAGCGGGTCGGTAATCTCGCTAGGAGTAGCCGACCGCGTTCGGAGACAGCATGGCGCCCTGGGACCGACTGCCCGTGCCGCCGATCAGGCTGCCCCGGCCCAAAGGCCTGCCATGGCCGGCGGGGCTGCCGTGGCCGGCCGGGCTGCCGCGGCCGCGAGGCCTGGCCCCCTACACCGTCGAGCGCGACCTGCCGGTGACCATGCCGGACGGGGTCGTCCTCCTCGCCGACCGGTACGTCCCGGCCGGTGTCGAACGGCCCCCCACCATCCTCGTCCGCACCCCCTACGGGCGGCGCGGCCCCGCCGCCCTCGCCAACGGCCTGCTGTTCGTCCCGTTCGGCTTCCAGCTGGTCGTGCAGAGCGCCCGCGGGACCTCCGGGTCCGGCGGCGAGTTCGACCCCCTCGGAAGCGAGCGCGCCGACGGGCTCGCGACCGTCGAGTGGCTGAAGCGGCAGCCCTGGTTCCACGGCTCGTTCGCCACGTTCGGTCCGAGCTACCTCGGCTACGCGGCCTGGGCGATCGCCGCCGAGGCCGGGCCCGAGCTGAAGGCGATGTCCCTGCAGATCACCGCGTCCACGTTCCGGGACGCCGCCTACGTGGGCGGATCGTTCGCCCTGGAGTCCACGCTCACCTGGACCGACCTCACGCACCGGCAGCAGCGGCGGCTCGGCATGCTGACCGCGCCCCTGATGTCGCGGCGCCGCGTCCAGCGCGCCGCCCGCTCCGGCCGCCCGCTGGCCGAGCTGGACATGGTGGCGGGCGGCGAGCCCATGCGCTTCTACCAGGACCTGCTCGCGGGCCACGGGACCGCCGACGGCTACTGGGACACCCGCGACTTCAGCGGCACCGTCGGCGAGGTCGCCGCGCCCGCCACCCTCCTCGGCGGCTGGTACGACATCTTCCTGCCCTGGATGATCAAGGACTATCTGGCGCTGCGCGCCGCCGGGCGCGACCCGTACCTGACGATCGGCCCCTGGTGGCACACCGACGCGCGCCACGGCCTGCCGGCGATCCGCGAGTCGCTCGCCTGGTTCCGCGCCCACCTGCAGGGCGACCCGTCCGGGCTGCGGCGCGACCCCGTCCGCGTCTACGTCACCGGCGCCCGCGAGTGGCGGCACTACAGCGACTGGCCCCCGCCGGGCACGCGGTGGACGCGCTGGCACCTGCACGCCGGCGGCGGCCTCGGCGAGGACGGCCCGCGCGGCGCCGCGCCCAGCGCCTACCGCTTCGACCCCGCCCGCCCGACGCCGGCCCTCGGCGGCCCCACCCTGCTCGGCAGCTCCCGCCCCGTCGACAACCGCCCCCTGGAGCGGCGGCCGGACGTGCTGGTGTTCACCTCCTCGCCCCTCGGCGCCGACCTGGACGTGATCGGCCCGGTCGAGGCCGACCTGTTCGTCCGCTCCGACCGCGAGCACACCGACTTCGTCGTCCGGCTCTGCGACGTCTCCCCGGACGGGACGTCCCGCAACGTCTGCGAGGGCGGCCTGCGCCTGCCCGCCGCCGCGGCGAAACCCGTCGGGACCGGCGGGGTGTTCCGCCTCGCCGTCGACCTGTGGCCCACGGGCCACCGCTTCCAGCGCGGGCACCGCGTCCGGATCCACGTCACCAGCGGCGCGCACCCCAAGGTCGCCGTGAACCCCGGCACCGGCGAGCCCCTCGCCACCGCGGCGACGAGGATGGTCACCGCCCGGCAGCAGGTCCTCCACGACCCCGACCACCCGTCCGCGATCATCCTCCCGGTCTCGGCGCGCTCCCCCGAGACCGCGGCCCCTGCCCCGGACGAGGACGCGCCCTGACCGCGGCCGGGAGACGGCTCAGCGCAGCCGGGAGATGATCGCCTTCGCCAGTCTCCCGGCGCTGCCGGGGGCGTGGTGGAGGTAGAGGGCGGGTTCGGTCAGTTCGAGTTCGATGAGCATCGGGGCGCCGTCCGGGCCGGGGATCATGTCGACGCGGGCGTAGAGGAGATCGTCGCCGTGCGGGACGGCGGCCAGGGCGCGGCGGGCGACCTCCAGCTCGCCGTCGGTCGCCGTGGACGCGGTGACCTGGCCGCGCGCCGGGTCGTCCCGGACGTGGCCCTGGACGCCCGCCCCGGCGGTGAGGATCCGCGCCTTGCGGCAGGCGTGGCTGAACTCGCCGTCGCAGAAGATCAGCGCCGTCTCCCCGACCGTGTCGACCGCCGGCAGGTACGGCTGGACCATCACCGTCCGGCCCGCCTCGCGGAGCGAGCGCAGGTGCGCGCGGGCCGCGTCCTCCTCGCCGGGACCCCAGCGGGCGGTGTCGCCCGCGCCGATCGACACGGCCGGCTTGATGACGTACTCGGGCCAGTCGGAGGGGACGTCGTCGGGGTCCCACCGGGTCGGGACGACGGGGACCCCCGCGCCGGCGAGCTCCCGCAGGTAGCGCTTGTCGGTGTTCCACCGCACGACCTCGGCGGGGTTGAGGACGCGGGGCAGGCTCCGCGCCCATGCCGTGAACTCGTCCCGCCGGGCGGTGTAGTCCCAGGTGGAGCGGATCACGACCAGGTCGTAGCGGGTCCAGTCGACGCCGGCGTCCCAGATGACGGGCTCGGCGCCGGCGCCCTCGGCGGCCAGGGCGCCGATCAGGTCCTGGACGTCGTCGCTTCCGTCGGGCAGCAGGGAGCAGGTCGCGAGAGCGATGGTCATGCGGGGGGTTTCCTCTTCAGCGAACGGGGTTGCCGGCGGCGCGCAGCGCGTCCTTGACGTCGGAGATCTTCAGCTCCCCGAAGTGGAAGACGCTGGCGGCCAGGACGGCGTCCGCGCCCGCCGCCACGGCGGGCGCGAAGTGCTCGACGGCGCCCGCGCCGCCGCTGGCGATCACCGGGACGGTGACGGCCTCCCGGACGCGGCGCAGCATCTCCAGGTCGAAGCCGGTCTTGGTGCCGTCGGCGTCCATCGAGTTCAGCAGGATCTCGCCGACGCCGAGCTCCGCGCCGCGGCGGGCCCACTCGACGGCGTCGATGCCGGTGCCCTTGCGGCCGCCGTGCGTGGTGACCTCGAAGCCGGACGGCGTCCCCCCGGCGCGCCGGGCGTCCACCGACAGCACGACGCACTGCGACCCGAACCGGTGCGCGGCCTCCCGCAGGAACTCCGGCCGCGCGATCGCCGCGGTGTTGATCGAGACCTTGTCGGCGCCCTCGCGCAGCAGCCGGTCGACGTCGTCGACCGTGCGGATGCCGCCGCCGACGGTCAGCGGGATGAACACCTGCTCGGCGGTGCGCCGCACCACGTCGTAGGTCGTGGAGCGGTCGGCGCTGGAGGCGGTGATGTCCAGGAACGTCAGCTCGTCGGCGCCCTCGGCGTCATAGCGGCGGGCCAGCTCCACGGGGTCGCCCGCGTCCCGCAGGTTCTGGAAGTTGACGCCCTTGACCACGCGCCCGGCGTCGACGTCCAGGCACGGGATCACCCGCACGGCGACGGTCACTTCACGGCCTCCAGGGCCTCTTCCAGCGTGAACGCCCCCGCGTACAGCGCCTTGCCGACGATCGCGCCCTCGACGCCGTCGGGGACGAGCCCGGCCAGCTGCCGCAGGTCGTCCAGCGACGAGACGCCGCCGGAGGCGACGACGGGCTTGTCCGTCCGGGTGCAGACCTCGCGCAGCAGCTCGGTGTTGGGGCCGCGCAGCGTCCCGTCCTTGGTGACGTCGGTGACCACGTACCGGGGGCAGCCGTCGTCCTCCAGCCGCGCGAGGACCTCCCACAGGTCGCCGCCCTCGCGCGTCCACCCGCGCGCGGCCAGCGTCGTGCCCCGCACGTCCAGCCCCACCGCGATCCGGTCGCCGTGCGAAGCGATGATCTTGCGGCACCAGGCGGGGTCCTCCAGCGCGGCGGTGCCGATGTTGACCCGGGCGCACCCGGTGGCGAGGGCCGCCTCCAGCGACGCGTCGTCGCGGATGCCGCCCGACAGCTCCACCTTCACGTCCAGCTTCCCGGTCACCTCGGCGAGCAGCTCCCGGTTGGAGCCGCGCCCGAACGCCGCGTCCAGGTCCACCAGATGGATCCACTCCGCCCCCGCCTTCTGCCAGGCGAGCGCCGCCTCCAGCGGAGCGCCGTAGGAGGTCTCGGTGCCGGCCTCGCCCTGCACCAGCCGGACGGCCCGGCCGTCGGCGACGTCAACGGCGGGAAGGAGCGTCAAAGTCATGCGGAAACCCTATCGATGCAGATGGGACGGGGGCCTAGGCCAGGGTGGCGAGCCAGTTGCGCAGGAGCCGGGCGCCGGCGTCGCCGGACTTCTCCGGATGGAACTGGGTGGCGCACAGGGGGCCGTTCTCGACCGCGGCGACGAAGCGGTCGCCGTGCTCGGACCAGGTGACCAGCGGCGCCGGGATGGTGCCGGTCGGGTCGGACTCCAGGTCCCAGCTGCGGGCGGCGTAGGAGTGGACGAAGTAGAAGCGCTCGTCGCGCAGGCCCTCGAAGAGCGCGGAGCCTTCGGGGACGTCCACCGTGTTCCAGCCCATGTGCGGGACGACCGGGGCGTTCAGGCGGTCGACCGTGCCCGGCCACTCGTCGCAGCCCTGGGTCGTGACGCCGTGCTCGATGCCCTTGGAGAACAGGATCTGCATGCCGACGCAGATGCCGAGGACGGGACGGCCGCCCGCCAGGCGGCGGCCGATGATCTGGTCGCCGCGCACCGAGCGCAGGCCCGCCATGCAGGCGGCGAACGCGCCGACGCCCGGGACGACCAGGCCGTCGGCGCCGAGCGCGGCGTCCCAGTCGGCGGTGACGGTCACCTCCGCGCCGGCGCGGGCGACGGCGCGCTCGGCGGAGCGCAGGTTCCCCGAGCCGTAGTCCAGGATGACGATCTTCTTCACGGCCGGATCACCCTCACGACCACATCACTCCCCCGGCGAGCGCCAGCCCGGCGAGCACCAGCAGGAGCAGCGCGGCGATCTTGAGGCCCTGCTTGACGAAGCTGTACACGCCCGCCAGCAGGAACACGGCCACCGCGAAGATCGCCACGGTGCCGTAGGTGAGGTGCAGGCCCCCGACGTCCACGGCTACAGGGCCCCCTTGGTGGAGGGGATGCCGTGCACCTTCGGGTCGAACGCCACGGCGTCGCGCAGCGCGCGGGCCAGGGCCTTGAACTGCGCCTCGACGATGTGGTGGGCGTTGCGGCCGTAGGGGACGTGGACGTGCAGCGCGACCCGCGCGTTCGACACGAACGACTCGAAGACGTGCCGGGTCATCGTGGTGTCGTACTCGGGGCCGATCATCGGCGCCATGCCGTCCGGCTCCACGTGCACCAGGTAGGGGCGCCCGGAGACGTCCACGGTGACCTGGGCGAGGGCCTCGTCGAGCGGGATGGAGGCGTCGGCGAAGCGCCGGATGCCGGACTTGTCGCCGAGCGCCTCGCGGAACGCCGCGCCAAGCGCGATCGCGGTGTCCTCGATGGTGTGGTGGCTGTCGATGTGCAGGTCGCCGGTGGTCTTGACGGTCAGGTCGAACGACCCGTGCTTGCCGAGCTGCGCCAGCATGTGGTCGAAGAACCCCACGCCGGTCGCGACGTCGACCCGCCCGGTGCCGTCGAGGTCGATCTCGACGAGGACCTGGGTCTCCCCGGTCCCGCGCTCGACTCGTCCCTTGCGCGTCACGGACTCTCCTCACTGTTCTCGGTGCCCGCGCCGCGCGCCTCGCGGAGCGCGGTGCGGAAGGCGGCCATCTCCGCGGGGGTGCCGACGCTGACCCGCAGCCACTCGGGCGGGCCCACCTCACGGATCAGCACGCCGCGTCCGAGCAGGTCCTCCCAGACGCGGCGGCGGTCGGGGAACGTCCCGAACAGGACGAAGTTGGCGTCGGAGTCGGCGACCCGCAGCCCCTCGGCGCGCAGCCACTCCACGAGGTCGTCGCGCTCGCGGCGCAGCGCCTCGACGCCGCCGAGCAGCTCCTCGCCGTGGGCGAGGGCGGTGCGCGCGACGGCCTGGGTGACGGCCGACAGGTGGTAGGGCAGCCGGACGAGCAGCAGCGCGTCGATCACCGCGGGGCCGGCGGCCAGGTAGCCGAGCCGGGCCCCGGCCATCGCGAACGCCTTGGACATCGTCCGGGTGACGATCAGCCGCGGGTGGCCGTCCAGCAGCGTCAGCGCCGACGGGGTGCCCGCCCGGCGGAACTCGGCGTAGGCCTCGTCGACGACGACCATGCCGGGCGCGGCGGCGAGGACGGCCTCGATCGCGTCGAGCGGCAGCGCCGTGCCGGTCGGGTTGTTGGGCGAGGTCAGGAACACCACGTCGGGCCGGTGCTCCTCGACGGCCGCGACGGCCCGCTCGGGTTCGAGGCCGAAGTCCTCGTCGCGGAAGGCGTTCACCCAGCGGGTCCCCGACACCCCGGTGATGATCGGGTGCATCGAGTAGGACGGCTCGAAGCCGAGCGCGGTGCGGCCCGCGCCGCCGAACGCCTGCAGGATCTGCTGGATGATCTCGTTGGAGCCGTTCGCGGCCCACACCCGGGCCGTGGTGAGGCCGGCGCCGGGCGTGTCGGCGTTCAGGAACGCGGCGAGGTCCCCGCGGAGCGCGACCGCGTCCCGGTCGGGGTAGCGGTTCAGCGACCCGGCGACGTCCATGACGGCCTCGCCGAGAGCCTTCACGAGCCGCTCGGACGGCGGGTAGGGGTTCTCGTTGGTGTTGAGCGCGTACGGGACGTCCAGCTGGGGCGCGCCGTAGGGCTCCCTGCCGCGCAGGTCGTCCCGCAGCGGCAGGTCGTTGAGCGAGGTCACGAAGGGATCTCCCAGTCGAAGCGGGCCTTGAGGGCGGCGCCGTGGGCGGGCAGGTCCTCGGCTTCGGCGAGCGCGACGACGCGCGCGGTGGCGTCGGCGAGGGCGTCGCGGTCGTACTCGACGACGTGCACGCCGCGCAGGAACGACTGGACCGACAGCCCCGAGGAGTGGCAGGCGCACCCGCCGGTCGGCAGGACGTGGTTGGACCCCGCCAGGTAGTCGCCGAGCGACACCGGCGCGTACCGGCCCACGAAGACCGCCCCGGCGTTGCGGACGCGCGCGGCGACCGCGGCGGCGTCGGCGGTCTGGATCTCCAGGTGCTCGGCGGCGTAGGCGTCCACGACCTTCAGGCCGACGTCGACGCCGTCGACCAGGACGATGCCGGACTGCCGCCCGGCCAGCGCCTCGGTGACCCGCTCGACGTGCCGGGTCCGGGCGACCTGCGCCTTCAGCTCGGCCTCGACCTCGTCGGCGAGCCGCACCGAGTCGGTGACCAGGACGGAGGCGGCGAGCGTGTCGTGCTCGGCCTGGCTGATCAGGTCGGCGGCGACCTCCACCGGGTCGGCGGTGCCGTCGGCGAGGATCGCGATCTCCGTCGGGCCGGCCTCGGCGTCGATGCCGATCACGCCCTTGAGCAGCCGTTTGGCGGCGGCGACGTAGACGTTGCCGGGCCCGGTGACGAGGTCGGCGCGGGGGCACTCGTCGGTGCCGTAGGCGAACATCGCGACGGCCTGCGCGCCGCCCGCGGCGTACACCTCGTCGACGCCGAGCAGCGCGCACGCGGCGAGGATCGAGGGGTGCGGCAGGCCGCCGAAGTCCTTCTGCGCGGGCGAGGTGACGGCGAGGGAGCCGACGCCCGCCTCCTGCGCGGGGACGACGTTCATGACCACGCTGGACGGGTAGACGGCGCGGCCGCCCGGCACGTACAGGCCCACGCGGCCGACCGGGATCCACCGCTCGGTGACGGTGCCGCCGGGCACGACCTGCGTGGTGACGTCGGTGCGGCGCTGGACGCGGTGCACGGCCCGGGCGCGGCGGATGCTCTCCTCCAGCGCGTCCCGGACGGCCGGGTCGAGCTCGGCGAGCGCACGGTGCACGGTCTCGACCGGGACGCGGACGCGCTCCAGCTCGACCCCGTCGAACCGGGCGGTGTACTCCCGTACCGCCGCCGAGCCGCGATGGCGCACGTCCTCGCAGATGGGCCGCACCTTGTCCAGGGCGGCCTCGACGTCGAGTTCGGCGCGGGGCAGCACGGAGCGCAGATCGCCGGGCAGCGAGCCGCGCAGGTCGATACGGGAAATCACCCGTCCAGTCTACGGAGTGCCCTCCGTCCCTCGCGCACCGTCTCACGTCCCGAGACGCCGTGTCGTCGCGGGCGCGGCGGCGTTCTCCGGGACGAGCGCCCCGGGGCGGCGCGTCAGACGCGCAGGGCGCCGTCCAGGACGGTGACGGCCCGGCCGGCGAGGGTCACCCGGTCGCCGTGCAGCGCCACGCGGACGTGCCCGCCGCGCGGCGACGCCTGGTAGCCGGTGAGGGCGCCGCGGCCGAGGCGTTCGGCCCAGTAGGGCGCGAGGGCGCAGTGGGCGGAGCCGGTCACCGGGTCTTCGGCGTCGCCCGGCAGGACGCGCGGGGCGAAGAACCGGGACACGAAGTCGTGCTCCCCGCCGGGGTCGGCGGCCGCCGTGACGATCACGCCGCGGGCGTCGATCGCGGCGAGCGCCCGGACGTCCGGGGCGAGCTCCCGCACGGAGGTCTCGTCCGGGACCTCCGTGAGCAGGTCGTTCTGGGCGTTGCGCCCGGTGCGCAGCACCTTGGCGCCGAGCGCCTCCGCGAGCCCCTCGGGCACCTCGACCGGGTCGGCGCGCATCACCGGGAAGTCCATCGCCAGGGCGCCGTCCCCCTCCGGGATGACGGTGAGGACGCCGCTCCTGAGCGTGCGGAACCTGATCGGGCGGCCCTTCGCGGCCGTCCCCGTCTCGTAGAGGGCGTGGGCGGAACCGAGGGTGGCGTGCCCGCAGAGCGCGACCTCCGTCTTCGGGGTGAACCACCGCAGCTCGAAGTCGGCGTCCCCGTCCTGGAGCGGACGGACGAACGCCGTCTCGGAATGCCTCATCTCCGCGGCGACGCGCTGCATCCACTCCGCGTCGGCGGCACCGGTGAGCAGGCACACCCCGGCGGGGTTGCCTGCGAACGCGCGGCCGGTGAAGGCGTCCACGACGAGCATCCTCATGGCGCCGACGCTACACCTGCTTCACACTGTGAAAAATCACCCCTTACCAAGATCATCATTTGCGACGTACCCTGACGGCACGGGCGTTTCCGGTAGCGCCCAGGAGCGCGGGAGAGAAGATGTGACCGAGCGCCTCGCCCTGTTCCCCCTCGGCACCGTGCTGTTCCCCGGCCTGGTGCTCCCCCTGCACCTGTTCGAGGACCGCTACCGCCGGCTCGTCGCCGACCTCCTCGAACAGCCCGAGCCCCGCGGCTTCGGCGTCGTCGGCATCGAACTCGGCCACGAGGTCGGCGAGAACGCGGCGCACCGCCTCGCCGAGGTCGGCTGCGTCGCGGAGCTGCGCGAGGTCACGCCGCACCCCGACGGGCGGTACGACATCGTCGCCGTCGGCACCCGGCGGTTCCGGGTGAAGGAGCTGGACCGGTCCCGGCCCTACCTGCGGGGCGAGGTCGAGTTCCTGCCCGAGGAGCCCGGCGCCGACCCGGCGCCCGCCGCGGCGCGGGTCCGGCGGCTGTTCCGGCGCTACCGGCAGCGCCTCGGCGCGGCCGGCGCCGGGCCGCTGGAGGAGATCGAGCCGCCCGGCGACCCGGTCGCGCTGTCGTACGCGATCGCGGCGTCCCTCGTCCTGGACGGGCACGAGAAGCAGCGCCTGCTGGAGCACGAGGACGCGGCGCTGCGGCTGGAGGCGGAGAGCGACCTGCTGGCCAGAGAGAACCGCATCCTGGACGTGCTCCCGATGATCCCCGCCGGGCAGTTCCTGGACGGGTCGTTCACGCCGAACTGAACGCCCACGGCAGACTGCCCCCATGAGCACTGCCAAGGCCAAGGGCGGCAAGGGCACCCCCGCGACCATCGCCGCGGCGAAAGCCGGCGCCGACTTCACGCTGCACGCCTACGAGGTGGACCCGAACGCCGAGTCCTACGGGGAGGCCGCCGCCGACGCCCTCGGCGTGCCGCACGACCGGCTCTTCAAGACGCTGCTCGCCGAGGTGGACGGGAACCTCACCGTCGGCGTCGTCCCGGTGTCGTCCACCCTCGACCTGAAGGCGCTCGCGGCGGCCGCCGGCGGCAAGAAGGCGCGGATGGCCGACCCCCGGGACGCCGAGCGCGCCACCGGGTACGTCGTCGGCGGGATCAGCCCGCTCGGGCAGCGCAGGAGGCTGCCCACCGTGATCGACGCGTCGGTGTCAGGGCTCGCGACCGTCTACGTCTCGGCCGGCCGGCGCGGCCTCCAGATCGAGCTCGTCCCCGCCGACCTCGTCCGCCTCACCGGCGCCCGCGTCGCCGCCATCGCCCGCGGGTAGCCGCCGCACGACCAGCTCCAGCAGCCCGTAGGCGGCGACCGCCGGCAGCGCCCAGAACACCAGCACGCCCTTGGCGCGCAGGTCGGCGACGCCGGTGACGGTGGTGCCGTCGTGCCCGTGGCGGACCACGTCCTCGTAGTGCCCGAGCCCGATCAGGTGCCCGGTCTGCCACGCGAGGACGGCCGCCGCGGCGCCGCCCACGGCCAGCCCGAGCAGCAGCGCGGAATCGTTGCCGCGCCCGCCCGCCAGGTAGGCGCCGACACCGCAGACGATCCCGGCGACGAGCACGATCAGCGCGAAGCGGGCGTCGATGCCGATCGGGCCCTGGCCTTCCGGGTCGGCCAGAAGAGCCTCACCCTGCACGACGACGTACGTCACCTTCGGGACGACCGCCGCCCACAACAGGCCGGCGAGCGGCCCCAGCAACGTGACGACGGCGCTGGTGACCGCCCAGATCGCCAAGAGCCTCCCGGTGGGTCGCCGCACCTCGTACGCTCCTAGTTGCAAGTCGTCCGACAGCGAAAGCCTAGCCTGCCCAGGTCAGCCGATCGACTCTCGAAGGGTGTCCGATTCCCGCCCACGGCAGCCCCGATAACTGGGATAATGTGCCCGACATGTCCGGATTCAGCCCCGCGTTCGAACGCCTCGGCGCCGCCCTGGCGGCCGTCGTCCTGCAGCAGCAGGAGACGCTCGCCGAGTTCCTGCCGCGCGAGGACTGGAGCGCCGACCTGACCGCCCGCACCTACACCAGCGGCGGCGTCACGGTCCGCGTCTCGCTGCTCGGCAGCTACGCCGCCCGCGAGCGCACCTGGCTGTGGGGCTGGGCCAACCCCCAGTTCGGCGACGCCCACCCCGCCGTCGCCCCCACCCTGATCCTCCGGGCCCTCGGCGAACGACTCGGCATCACCGAGTTCACCACCCCCGAAGTCGACCTGTCCTGGTACGAAGGCCCCGCGGGCCACGGCGGCGAACTGATCGCGATGGCCGCCGGCGGCGTCCTCGGCGGCTCCGGCTACATCGGCGCCGGCTACGACGGCGGCTCCGCCTACCTGCACGTCGACGACCCCCAGGCACCGCCCGCCCAGTGGGACCCCGTCCCGCTCCCCCGCCTCGTCGCCAACGCCGCCAGCCTCTTCCCCCACGAGCCGCGCCTCACCCTCGCCGGGCTCCTGTCACACCACCGCGTCCCCTACCGGCAGAGCGACGACCTCACCGAAGTCACCCTCCCCGGCGGCGGCACCGCCCGCGCCCACTTCGACGGCACAGGCCGCTTCGTCGACTGGAAAGCTGAGCTTATTGCGGTTTCTTAGTTGTGGGCCTGGGGGCCCACAACTAAGAAACCGCGTGCGATCGCTGCATCGCTCCGACTCGCCTTGCGGCTCGCTGCTGTGTCTATTGCAGTGCCCTCCTCCTTCGGGCCTGGCGGCCCTCCATCGTCGGGCACTGCGGGCGATCGCTGGCATCGCTCCGGCTCGCCTAGCGGCTCGCTGCGCGATCAGTTTCTTGCTTCGCTCGAAACTGCCTTCGGACGCGATCGCGATTCCCAGGGTCACCGGTGGCTGAGGTGCCGGTTGCGGTCGTCGGGGGCGTTGGTTGCGGCCGTCGGGACTGTTGGTTGCGGTTGTCGGGGGTGTTGGTTGCGGTTGTCGGGGGTGTTGGTTGCGGTCTGTGCTCTGGCTCTGGTCTGCGCGAGTGGCCTGGTCGAGCCCAGCTATTTAACCCAGGCAGGAGGGGCCTAGGAGTTGTTTGAGGTCGCCCATCAGGGCGGGGGACGGGGCTACGCGGAGGCGGTCGTCCAGGCGGACGACTGTTGTGCGCGGGCCGTTCTGGAGGTGGAGGTGCACCTCGGCGGTGCCGGGGTGGGTGATCAGCACTTCCTTGAGGCGGGAGACCGTGGGGGGCGTGCAGCGGCCCAGCGGGAGCGTGACCGAGAGCGGACCGGTCGCGTCGGTGACGCTGAGGTCGGGCTGGACGACCTCCATCGCGATGATCTTCGCGACGTCCTCGCGGCGGTCGAGGCGGCCCTTGACGACGAGGATGGCGTCCTCGGCCAGCAGGGTCGAGCACAGCTGGTAGGACGACGGGAAGCACATCACCTCGATGGAGCCGCCCAGGTCCTCCAGCTGGAACATGGCCCAGGAGTTGCCCTGCTTGGTGACCTTGCGCTGGAGGCCCGAGAGCAGGCCGGCGACGATGACCACCTGGCCGTCGGGGCGCTCGCCGCCGTTCAGGACGGCGATCGTGCAGTCGGCCTCCCGTTCGAGGATGTGCTCGACGCCGAGGAGCGGGTGGTCCGACACGTACAGGCCGAGCATCTCCCGCTCGAAGGCGAGCAGGGTGGTCTTGTCCCACTCCTCGGCCTCGGGGATCGCGACGGCGAACGCGTCCTCGCCGCCGTCGTCCTCCAGGGCGCCGAACAGGGAGTCCTGGCCGACGGCCTCCTTGCGCTTGATGTCGATGACCGAGTCGATGGCCTGCTCGTGCACCATCAGCAGCGCCTTGCGCTGGTGGCCGAGCTCGTCGAACGCGCCCGCCTTGATCAGCGACTCCACCACCCGCTTGTTGCACACCGGCGGCGGGACCTTGTTGAGGAAGTCGTTGAAGTCGGTGTAGGCGCCCTTCTCGCGGCGGGCCGCGACGATGCCGTCCACGACGTTGGTGCCGACGTTGCGGACGGCCGACAGCCCGAAGCGGATCTCGGTGTCGCCGAGCGGGGTGAAGTCGGCCTCGGAGGTGTTGACGTCGGGCGGCAGCACCTTCAGGCCCATCCGGCGGCACTCCGACAGATACAGGGCGCTCTTGTCCTTGTCGTCGCCGACGGAGGTGAGCACGCCCGCCATGTACTCGGCCGGGTAGTTCGCCTTGAGGTAGGCCGTCCAGTAGGAGACGAGGCCGTACGCCGCGGAGTGCGCCTTGTTGAAGGCGTAGTCGGAGAACGGGACGAGGATGTCCCACAGCGTCTTCACGGCCTCCTTGGAGAAGCCGTTGTCGATCATGCCCTGCTCGAACCCGACGAACTGGGCGTCCAGCTCGGCCTTCTTCTTCTTGCCCATCACGCGGCGCAGCAGGTCCGCCTTGCCGAGCGTGTAGCCCGCCACCTTCTGCGCGATCGCCATGACCTGCTCCTGGTAGACGATCAGGCCGTAGGTGGTGTCGAGGATCTCCTTGAGCGGCTCCTCCAGCTCCGGGTGGATCGGGGTGATCTCCTGCGCGCCGTTCTTGCGCAGCGCGTAGTTGGTGTGGGAGTTGGCGCCCATCGGGCCCGGCCGGTACAGGGCGCCCACGGCGGAGATGTCCTCGAAGTTGTCCGGCTTCATCAGCCGGAGCAGGGAGCGCATGGGGCCGCCGTCGAACTGGAAGACGCCGAGGGTGTCGCCGCGGGCGAGCAGGTCGTAGGTCTTCTGGTCGTCCAGCGGGAGGGCGAGCAGGTCGACGTCGACGCCCTTGTTCTTCTGGATGCCCTTGAGCGCGTCGTCGATGATCGTCAGGTTGCGCAGGCCGAGGAAGTCCATCTTGAGCAGGCCCAGCGACTCGCAGGTCGGGTAGTCGAACTGCGTGATGATCGCCCCGTCGGCGTCCCGGCGCATGATCGGGATGTGGTCGGTGATCGTCTCGCCGGACATGATGACCCCGGCGGCGTGCACGCCGGTCTGGCGGATCAGGCCCTCCAGGCCCTGCGCCAGGTCCATGATCTGCTTGACGTCGGTCTCTTCCTCGTACAGCCTGCGCAGCTCGCCCGCCTCGCCGTAGCGCGGGTGCTTGTCGTCGAAGATGCCCGACAGCGGGATGTCCTTGCCCATGACGGCGGGCGGGAACGCCTTGGAGATCCGGTCGCCGAGCGCGTACGGGAAGCCGAGGACGCGGCCCGCGTCCTTGATGGCGGCCTTCGCCTTGATGGTGCCGAACGTGGCGATGAAGGAGACCTTGTCGGCGCCCCACTTCTCGGTCGTGTACTTGATGACCTCGGCCCGCCGGTCTTCAGGGAAGTCGATGTCGATGTCGGGCATGGACGCGCGCTCGGGGTTCAGGAACCGCTCGAAGATCAGTCCGTGCGGGATGGGGTCGAGGTCGGTGATGCCCATCGCGTAGGCGATCAGCGAGCCCGCGGCGCTGCCGCGCCCCGGGCCGACCAGGATGCCGTTCTCCTTGGCCCACATGATGAAGTCGGCGACGACGAGGAAGTAGGACGGGTACCCCTTGCCGAGGATGACGCCCATCTCGTACTCGGCCTGCTCCTTGTAGCCCTCCGGGAGGCCGTCCGGGAAACGGCGCTCCAGGCCCTGCCAGACCTCCTTGCGGAACCAGCTCTCCTCGGTCTCGCCCTCCGGGACGGGGAAGCGGGGGCTGAGGTCGCGGTACTCGAACATCCCGGCGGGGTCGACGCGCTCGGCGATCAGCAGGGTGTTCCGGCAGCCCTCGGCCCAGATGTCGGAGGAGTCGATGGCGCGCATCTCGTCGGCGGTCTTGAGGTAGTAGCCGCTGCCGTCGAAGCGGAACCGGTCGGGGTCGGCGAGCTGCTTGCCCACCTGCACGCACAGGAGCGCGTCGTGGGCGGTGGCCTCGGACTCGTGCGTGTAGTGGGAGTCGTTGGTGACGACCGGCGGGATGTTCAGCCGCTTGCTGATCTCGATGAGGCCGTCGCGGACGCGGCGCTCGATGTCGAGGCCGTGGTCCATCAGCTCCAGGAAGTAGTTCTCCTTGCCGAGGATGTCCTGGAAGTTCGCGGCGGCCTTCAGCGCCTCGTCGAACTGGCCGAGCCGCAGCCGGGTCTGGACCTTGCCGGACGGGCAGCCGGTCGTGGCCATCAGGCCGTCGGCGTGCTCGGCGAGCAGCTCCTCGTCCATGCGGGCGTACTTGAAGACGAAGCCCTCGGTGTAGGCGCGGCTGGAGAGCTTGAAGAGGTTGTGCAGGCCGGACCGGTTGCGCGCCCACAGCGTCATGTGGTTGATCAGGCCGCCGCCGGAGACGTCGTCGCGCTTCTGGCTCGGCTCGCCCCACTGGATCTTCTTCTTGTGGAACCGTGACTCCGGCGCCATGTAGGCCTCGATGCCGATGATCGGGGTGACGCCGGCCGCGGTCGCCTGCTTGTGGAAGTCGTAGGCGCCGTGCATGTTGCCGTGGTCGGTCATGGCGATCGCCGGCATCTTCTGCCGCCCGACCTCCTCGAACATCTGCTTCAACCGGGCGGCTCCGTCGAGCATGGAGTACTCGGTGTGAACGTGCAGGTGAACGAAAGAGTCGGCCATGCGTGCTGCGCCTCCTGCTCGTCGCATGCGACCGCCCACGTGCGGGTTCGGCACGTGGTCGCGGCATCGGTACCGGGGGAAGGTCGTCGGGCCGGCGGGCGCCGGGACGACACGGCTCTGAGAGCCTAACCCGCATCCCTGGTCACTCGCGCCCCGACGCGCCCAATCGCCGGGGACCCCTTCCGGTCGTCTCGAAACCCGGGACGGGATGTCCGGAGTTTGGCCCGCCGGGCGGCACGGCATACGATCGGCTCCGTGGAACGTCGCCATTTCAGGTTTACGCGGCCGGCTCCGGGTGAGCCGGTCGCCCCCGCGACCTAGCGACGACCCCGGAGCCGGCGAGGCGGAGTCCCCGAGGGGCTCCGCCCTTCTGCTGAAACGCCTTTTCGCTGATCAGGCGCGGCCCGGGGCACCTGCTCCCCTCGCCCGGACGGGCCGCGCGAGAGGGGACCCGAGATGAACGACCAGGTGATCGATCCCGTCGGCGCGGACGCGGACTGCCCGGCCTGCGGGCCGTCCGGGGAGATGCGCGTCGCGCTGCCGTCGGCCGACGCCGTCACCACGCTCGCCGAGGCCCGCGAGGCGATCGACGGCCTCGACGCCGCCCTCGCGACGCTGCTGGAGCACCGCACCGCGGTCGCCGCCGTCGTCCAGCGGCTCAAGCCGGTCGGCGGCTTCGCCGGCCGCGACCCCGAGCGCGAGCGGCGGATCGTCGAGGCCATGGCGGCCCGCGCCCCCTCGCTCGGCCCGGAGCGGCTCGCCCCCATCGTGAACGCGATCATCGAGGCGGGGCTGGACGCGGCCGAGTCCGGCCGATGAGCGCGGCCGGGTCCGCGCGGGCGGCCGGAGAGGGCGTCCCGGACGAGGAGGCTCCGGACGGGATCGCCCGGCAGGAGAGCGCCGAGGACGAGGCCGCGCGTGCCGCGGCGGTCCGCGACGGGCTCGGCGTGGGCGTCGCCGTGGGGGTGTCCGGCCTGGCGTTCGGCGCGGCGGCGGTCACGGCGGGGCTCACGGTCGCGCAGGCGTGCGCGCTGAGCCTGCTGGCGTTCACGGGCGCGTCCCAGTTCGCGCTGGCCGGGGTGGTCGGCGGGGGCGGCGGGCTGGTCGCCGGGACGCTCGGCGCGGTCCTGCTCGGCGGGCGCAACGCCCTGTACGGGATGCGGCTCGCCGCGACGCTCGGCGTGCGCGGCCGGCGCAGGCTGGCGACCGCGCACGTCGTCATCGACGAGACGGCGGCCGTGGCGACCGCGCAGCACGGCCGGGCCGCCGCCCGCGCCGGGTTCTACACGACGGCGATCACCCTCTACCTGGCGTGGAACCTCACCACGCTGCTGGGCGCGGTGGGCGCGGCGCGGCTGGGCGACCCCGACGCCGTGGGCCTGGACGTCCTCGGCCCGGCGGCGTTCCTCGCCCTGCTCTGGCCGCGGCTCACGAGCGGGCGGACCGCGGTCCGCGTCGCCGTCGCCGCGGCCGTCATCGCGGTGGCGGCGACGCCGGTGCTGCCGCCGGGCGTGCCGGTCATGCTGGGCGCCGTCGCCGCGCTGCCCGCCCTCCTCGGACGGAGGGCGGCGCCGTGAGCGTCTGGATCGCGGTGATCGCCACCGGGCTCGGCTGCTACGCGCTGAAGCTCGGCGGGCTCGTCACCCCGCGCCGGATGCTCGACGACCCGCGGGTGCGCCGGTTCACCGAGCTCGTCCCGGTGGCCCTGCTCACCGCGCTGATCGCCGTCCAGGCGCTCAGCGACGGCCGGACCCTGGAGTTCGACGCCGCGCGGCTGTCGGGCCTGGGCGCCGCCGTGGCCGCGCTCCTGCTGCGCGCGCCGTTCCTGGTGGTGCTGGCCGTCGCGGCCGGGGTCGCGGCGGGGTTGCGCCTGCTCGGTCTCTGACGGCCCGATCGGGCTCAGGACTCCGCCGCGACGATCTCCAGGGCGCGGGCCAGGTCGTCCGGGTAGGGGCTCTCGAACTCCACCCACTCGCCCCTGGTGGGGTGCTCGAAGCCCAGCCGGACGGCGTGCAGCCACTGCCGTCTGAGGCCGAGGCGCTCCGCCAGGGTCGGGTCGGCGCCGTAGGCCATGTCGCCCACGCACGGATGCCGGATCGCGGACATGTGGACGCGGATCTGGTGCGTGCGGCCCGTCTCCAGGTCGATGTCGAGCAGCGACGCCGCCCGGAACGCCTCGACGGTGTCGTAGTGGGTGACGGACGGCTTCCCGCCCGCGACGACCGCGAACCGGCCGTCGCCGGAGGGGTGCCGGTCGATGGGGGCGTCGACCGTTCCGCGGAACGGGTCGGGATGGCCCTGCACGAGCGCCTGGTAGCGCTTGTCGATGCGGCGCTCCTTGAACGCCCGCTTGAGCCGCGAGTAGGCGACCTCGCTCTTCGCGACGACCATGGCGCCGGTGGTGTTGGCGTCCAGCCGGTGCACGATCCCCTGCCGCTCGGACGCGCCGCTGGTGGCGATCGTGTGCCCGGCCCCGAGGAGCCCGCCGAGGACGGTCGGGCCCGTCCAGCCGGTGGTCGGGTGGGCGGCGACGCCGACCGGCTTGTTCACCACGACGATGTCGTCGTCCTCGAACAGCACGCCCATGCCGGGGACGGGCTCGGCGACCGGGGCGGGCGGCGCGGGCGGCGGCGGGAGCATGACCTCCAGCCAGGCTCCGGCGTGCAGCCGCTCGGACTTGGTGGCCACGGGCGCGCCGTCCAGCACGACGTCGCCCGCGGCGATGATGTCGGCGGCGCTGCCGCGCGACAGCCCGAACAGCCGCGCCAGGGCCGCGTCGATCCGCTCGCCCTCCAGGCCGTCCGGGACGTGGAGGCTCCGCACGTCGCCCATCACGACTTCTCCTCCGGCGCCGCGACCTCGGAGCCGTCCTCCGGCTCACCGGCGGCCGCGTCCTTGGCAGGGTCACTTTCGGCCGCGTCACTTTCGGCCGCGACACCCTTACCGGGGGTGACCTTCTCGTCCGGACTCCCACCCGTGCTCGGGGTCTCGTCCGCGCCGGAGCCCTCGTCCTTGAGGCGCGTCCCGTCCACCTGGAGGCCGCGTGCCGCCAGCAGGACGGCCAGCACGCCGCCGCAGACGATCGCGGAGTCGGCCAGGTTGAACACCGGCCAGTGCGGCAGCTGGATCCAGTCGACGACGTGGCCCTTCAGCGGGGCCGGGGCCCGCAGCAGCCGGTCGATGAGGTTGCCGACCGCGCCGCCGAGCAGCAGCCCGAGGCAGACCGCCCACGGCACGCTGCGCAGGTTCCGGGCGGTCCGCAGGATCGCCACGACCACCCCGCAGGCGATCAGCGTGAACACGATGGTGTAGCCGGTGCCGATCGAGAACGCGGCCCCGCTGTTGCGGGTCTCGCGCAGCGTCAGCAGCCCGCCGAGCAGCCGGACCGGCGCGCGGTCCTGCAGCGACGACACCACAATGATCTTGGACACGATGTCGGCGGCGAGCGCGGCCAGGGCCACGGCGACCAGCACGCCGACGCGGCGCGGCCGGGGAGATCCCACGGTCTCCCCGGCCTGCCGCTCTGGGTTCGTTGAGTCGCTCAGCGACGTTCCTCGCGTTGTTTGCATGTCACACACAGGGTCGCACGCGGGAAGGCCTGGAGGCGCGCCTTGCCGATCGGCCTGGCGCAGGACTCGCAGATCCCGTACGTGCCGGCGTCCATCCGCTGGACGGCCCGCTCGATCTGGGCGAGCAGGTCCTGTGAATTGTAGGCCAGTGCGAGCTCGTGCTCGCGCTCGTAGGTCTTGGCGCCCGCGTCGGCCTGGTCGTCGCCGGCCCCGTCGCTGGAGTCGCCCTCGGCGATCTGGCTGGCGGAGGCGGCGATCTCCCCGCGCAGCGCCACGATCTGCTCCTCCAGGCCCGCCCGCACCTCGGCCAGCTCACCCGGCGTCCACTGGTGCTCCCCCTCGCGGACCGGCAGCTCCGCGGCCGCCGTCCTCGCCGGCTCCCGCGCGTCCGGCGCCTCGCCGTTACCCGCGGCCGCGGCGCCCCTGCCCGGCTTCGCGGGTCCGCGCCCGGCCGCCGCCCTGCCCGGCTTCACGGCCGCGCCCTTCGCGGGGTTCTTGGCGGCGCCCGGCTTGGCGGCGCCCGGCTTGGCCGGGCCCTTTCTCGCCGTGCCCTTTCCGGCGGCGCCCTTTTCACGATCGGCGACGACCGCGGTGTCATTCTCGGCCGTCCCTTTTTCCGCCACGCCTTTCCCCGCTCCCGTTCTCGTGCCCGTTCCCGCGGCGGGCGTCCTCGTCTGGGACGGCCGCGCCGTGCCCCGGCTCTTGCTTGCGGCGGGCGTCGCGCCCTTGATCGCGCCGGCCATGTCGGCCTCCCTCGCGCTGGTCGCCTCGACGGGCAGTGCGGGCAGCATTGGTCCCCTCTCTCGGGCACGGTAAACAACCTGGGCCGTGTTACCGACCGCTTATGCCCGGTCGCCGAACGCATGGAAACTCCAGCGCGTCGTACGAGATCGCAAAGGAACCGTGTCGCCGGGGCGCGAAAAGGGGAAGAGCCGGGGCCCGGCGTGCGTTAAAGTCGGGACGAGCAGTCGCATGGCAGGCACTGATGGGGACACCTGCCGCCGCACGCAGCCATGAGCGACCCGGGGACGGTGCGAGCCCGGGGGCGAGCCCGGCGGTCTGATCACCCCGGAGCCGCCGGAAGAACCGCCCCGCCGAGGGGCCCAGTAGACCCGGCCGACCAGACTGGAACGAAGCGGACCGCGCCGTTCGGGCACGGTCAAGGAGGGTGGTACCGCGGGGCAGCCGCCTCGTCCCTCCGGTCAACGTGTTCGCGTCGATCCGGAGGTCCGCCATCGTGAGCCGAGCTTTTCGGCCGCTGCCCGCGCAGGTCGATCTGCCCGCCCTGGAGCGGGACATGCTGCGCCGCTGGCAGGAGAACAAGGTCTTCGAGCGGTCGCTGGAGCGCACCGCGTCGGGGACCCCGTGGGTGTTCTACGAGGGGCCCCCGACCGCCAACGGGATGCCCGGCGTCCACCACGTCGAGGCCCGCGTCTTCAAGGACGTCTTCCCGCGCTTCAAGACCATGAAGGGCCACCACGTCCCCCGCAAGGCCGGCTGGGACTGCCACGGCCTGCCCGTCGAGGTCGCCGTGGAGAAGGAACTCGGCCTCACCGGCAAGAAGGACATCGAGGAGTACGGCGTCGCGGAGTTCAACGCCCGCTGCCGCGAATCGGTCCTGCGCCACGTGGACGCCTTCGAAGAGATGACCGAGCGGATGGGCTACTGGGTCAACACCGACCAGGCCTACCGCACGATGGACCCCGAGTACGTCGAGGCCGTCTGGTGGTCCCTGAAGCAGGTGTTCGACAAGGGCCTGCTGTTCCGCGACTTCCGCATCACGCCGTACTGCCCGCGCTGCGGGACCGGCCTCTCCGACCACGAGCTGGGTCAGCCGGGCGGGTACGAGACCGTGTCCAGCCCGTCGGTGTTCGTGCGGATGCCCGTCACGTCCGGGCCGCTGGCCGAGATGGGCGCCGCGCTCCTGATCTGGACGACGACCCCCTGGACGCTGGTGTCGAACACCGCCGTGGCCGTCCACCCGGACGTCACGTACGTGGCGGCCCGGCCGCAGGGGTCCGACGAGGTGCTCGTGGTGGCCGAGCCCCTGGTCGACCAGGTCCTCGGCGAGGGCGCCGAGCGGCTCGCCACGTTCCAGGGCACCGAGCTCGAGCGGACCCCCTACCGGCGGCCGTTCGACCTCGTCGACATCCCCGACGCCCACTACGTCGTCCTGGGCGACTACGTCACCGTGGAGGACGGCACCGGGCTCGTCCACCAGGCGCCCGCGTTCGGCGGCGACGACATGACCGTCTGCAAGCGCTACGGCATGCCGATCGTCAACCCGATCGGGCCCGACGGGCGGTTCCTGCGCGAGGTGCCCCTGGTCGGCAACAAGTTCTTCAAGGACGCCGACGAGCCGCTCACCGACGACCTGCGCGCCCGCGGGCTGCTGTTCCGCGGCGGGCACTTCGACCACAGCTACCCCCACTGCTGGCGCTGCCACACGCCGCTGCTCTACTACGCGCTCCCGGCCTGGTACATCCGCACCACGCAGATCAAGGACCGGCTGCTGGAGGAGAACGAGAAGACCAACTGGTACCCCGAGACCGTCAAGCACGGCCGGTACGGGGAGTGGCTGCGCAACAACGTCGACTGGTCGCTGTCGCGCAGCCGCTACTGGGGCACGCCGCTCCCCCTGTGGGTCTGCGGCGAGGACGAGGAGCACGTCACCTGCGTCGGGTCGCTCAAGGAACTGGGCGAGCTGGCGGGCCGCGACCTGTCCGCGCTCGACCCGCACCGCCCGTACGTGGACGACGTCACGTTCCCCTGCCCGCACTGTGGGGCGGAGGCGCGGCGCGTCCCGGACGTCATCGACGCCTGGTACGACTCCGGGTCCATGCCGTTCGCGCAGTGGGGCGCCCCCTACCGCAACAACGAGGTCTTCGAGGACGCCTACCCGGCCCAGTACATCTGCGAGGCCCAAGACCAGACCCGCGGATGGTTCTACTCCCTCATGGCCATCGGGACCCTGGTGTTCGACCGGTCGTCCTACGAGAACGTCGTCTGCCTTGGCCTCATCCTGGCCGAGGACGGCCGCAAGATGAGCAAGCACCTCGGCAACGTGCTGCGCCCCATCCCGCTGATGGACCAGCACGGCGCCGACGCGGTGCGCTGGTTCATGGCCGCGAGCGGGCTGCCCTGGGCGTCCCGCCGCGTCGGGCACGGCGCCCTTGAGGAGATCGTCCGCAAGGTCCTCCTCACCTACTGGAACACCGCGTCCTTCTTCGTCCTGTACGCGAACGCGGCGCAGGCGCAGGGGCGCGCGTGGACGCCCGACCGGCTGTCCGAGGCACCCGCCCCCGCCGACCGGCCGCTCCTGGACCGCTGGGCGCTCGCCGAGCTGCACCGCACCGTCCGCGAGGTCGACGCCGCGCTGGAGGAGTTCGACACCGCCCGCGCGGGACGCCGGCTCTCGCAGTTCGTGGACGACCTGTCCAACTGGTACGTGCGGCGCTCCCGGCGGCGCTTCTGGGAGGGACCGGAGACTCCCGAGGGCTCGGCCGCGTTCGCGACGCTCTACGAGTGCCTGGAGACCCTCACCCGGCTGATGGCGCCGATCGTCCCGTTCGTCACCGACCACGTCTGGGACGTGATCCGCCCCGAGGACGGCCCCGAGTCGGTGCACCTCACCGACTGGCCCGCCATCGACGAGAGCCTCCTCGACGAGGAGCTCACCGAGCGGATGGCACTGGTCCGCCGGCTGGTCGAGCTCGGCCGGTCCGCGCGCGCCGCCAGCGGCGTGCGGACCCGGCAGCCCCTCGGCCGCGCCCTCGTCGGCGCCCCCGGCTGGTCCGCGCTGCCCGAGCAGCTGCGCGCGCAGATCTCCGAGGAGCTGAACGTGCTCGGCTTCGAGGAGCTGTCCTCGATCGGGGGCGACCTGGTCGAGTACGAGGTCAAGCCCAACTTCCGCGAGCTGGGCAAGCGGTACGCCAAGGACACCCCGAAGGTCGCCAAGGCGATCACCTCCGCCGACCCGGCCGCCCTCGTCCAGGCGCTGCGGGCGGGCGAGGCGCGGGTCGAGGCCGACGGCGTCGGCGCGGTGCCGCTCGGCCCGGACGACGTGATCGTCACCGAGCGCCCGCGCAGCGGCTGGGCGGTCGAGAGCGCCGCCGGCGAGACGGTCGCGCTCGACCTCACCGTCACGCCCGAGCTGCGCCGCGCGGGACTGGTGCGGGAGGCCGTCCGGCTCGTCCAGGAGGGCCGCAAGGCCGCCGGGCTGGAGGTGACCGACCGCATCGACCTGTGGTGGGAGGCCACCGGCACCGACCTCGCCGAGGCGCTGCGCGCCCACGGCGACGAGGTCGCCGCCGAGGTCCTCGCCGCCACGGTGTCCGAGGGCCGCCCGGAGAACCTCGCCGCCACCCGCGACGAGGACCTCGGCCTCACGTACTACCTCCGCAAGGCGTGACCCGCCCGCGCACGGCGTGATCCCCTCCGCCGCGGCCGCCCCTTCCGGGACCGGCCGCGGCGGAGTTCTTCGCGGTATCGGAGAAATTTCACGATGGGGTTCTTCGCGACACATCGCGTTTGCGATGATGGACCCGTGAACCTTCCCGAGCAGCCGCCCGGTTCCGAGCCGCCCGCGCGTCCGTCCCCCGCGAGCATGCGCGCGTCGGACGCCGACCGCGACGAGGTCGCCGACCGCCTGCGCGAGGCCCTGGCCGAGGGACGCCTCACGCCGGAGGAGCACGCCGAGCGCATCGACGTCGTCTACAACGCCAAGACCTACGCCGAGCTGGAGCCCGTGCTCAGCGACCTGCCCTCGCAGCACGCGCCGCAGCCGCGGGTCGACCTGCGCAAGGAGCAGGTGCCCGCCCCGCCCTCGCCGCAGTCGCCGCACCTCGTGGCGGTGTTCAGCGGCGTGGAGCGCAAGGGGCGCTGGCTGGTCGAGCCGACCACCACCGTCACCTGCGTGTTCGGCGGCGTGGAACTGGACTTCCGGCAGGCGGTCCTCAGCAGGGGCGAGGTGACCCTCTCCGTGACCTGCGTGTTCGGCGGCGTGGACATCGTGGTTCCGCCGGGCGTGCGGGTCGTCGGGTCCAACTTCGCGGTCTTCGGCGGCACCGACCTGCCCGAGGACGACACCACCGATCCGGACGCCCCGGTCATCAAGCTGACCGGGATGCTGCTGTTCGGCGGCATCTCGGTCGCGCGCAGGGCCGTGGGCGAGAAGCGCGGCCGCTCCCGGAACCGTGAGCGCCACCAGCTCCACCGCGAACACCAGGAACTGCACCGCCAGCACCAGGAGCTGCGCCGCGAGCACCACGAGGAGATGCGGCGGCTGCACCGCGAGCGGCGCGGGGAGCGGCGCGACGCGCGCCGGGACCGCCTCCGCGAGCTGCGCGACGAACGGCACCACGGCCGCTGACCCCGGACGGCTCCGGCCGCCCGGGGCTCGATCGGATACCGGCCGGACCCGTCGGGGCCGGGCCGGAGTCAGTCGCGGGCGTGCTCGCGGTCGGGCTGGCAGACCAGGCAGGGCGTGCAGCCCCGGGCCTTGGCGTCCGCGCGTGACAGCGACTCCAGGTCGTCGGCCTCGTCGCCGATGTCCTCGATGAGGGCGCAGTCGACACGGTGGTAGCGCTTGGTGCCGCTCAGGATGCGGACCTGCGGGCCGTCGTCGCCGGCGTCGTCCAGGGCGGACGGCTCGGGCTCGGGCTCGGGCTCACCGGCGAGCTCGGCGTCGGACGGCTCGTGCTCCGGCGCGGGGACGTCCTCTGCGTCGGAGCCGCCGAACGGAGCGGTACCGAGATCGGCGGTGACGTCCGGCGGCGCGGATTCGGTCGCAGCGCCCTGTTCCGCACTGCGCCGGTCTTCGGCCTCCGCGTCGGCGGGTTCGGCCTTCTGCGGCGCCTTGGGCGCCTTCTCGGCGGCGTCTCCGGACGCGAACAGGCCCGCGACGGGCCTGTCGGTGCGGGTGGGGCCGGCCGTGGCCCGCTTCGGGGCGCTCGCGTCGCCGGCCTTCCCGTCTTCGGTCTCGTCGGCGGCGGGGTCACCGGCCCGCGGAATCTCGGCCGTCGTGTCGAAGGCGCCGGGCTTGTCGAACGCACTGGGCTTGTCGAAGGAGGCGGGCTTGTCGAACGAGGCGGGCGCGGGCTTGGCGAGCCCCGCGAGGCCGCTCTCGGATCGCTCGGCGCCGGGCTTGCGGGGCGCGGGTGCGTCCCCCTCCGCCTTGCTCGCGTCGGAGGACGCGGGTGCCGACGCCGCGGCGCGCGCCGCCAGTGCGGTGTCGGGCATGCAGGCGGTGCAGGGGCTGAACCCCTCCTCCTTGGCCTCGGCGTAGGTGAGCTCCTCGGTGTCCCGCCCGGCGAGCTGCCGGCAGGTGTCGAGGTGGTAGCGCTTGCGGCCGCGGACGACGAACACCAGCGCGTCGTCGGGGACGTCGACGGCGGGGGCGGGGATCTCGACCTCGTCGCCGGCCGGTTCGATCGGGGCGGTCGGGGACTCGGGCTTCGCGGCGCCCTGCGCGTCCGTGGCCGGAGTGGTCGCGGCCGGGGCGCTCTCCTGGCGCTTGGACCGCTTGTCCTTCTTGGCCTTCTGCGCCTTCTTGCTCGGGCGGGCCGGGCCCGGCGACGCGCCTGGGCCGAACAGCTCCTTGCGCCGCAGGAACACCCCGATGGCCAGGCACACCGCGGAGACGATGCTGACGGCGATCGAGATGTAGATGACCACCAGGGCGTCCAGGCCGAAGACCTGGGCGCTGTCTCCGTTGCCCGCGACGATTCCCGCTACCAGCAGGGCGATCGCCACCACCACGAGAACGCCACTCAGGATGATCACAGGGTCACTCCCACTCGTTCAGACCGCTAGGCTCCGGACCGCGCGAGAGGGCCGGCGGCCGGCCCAGGGCACGACCGCCCGGCGCCGCGGGGATGGCGGCGCGCCATCCCCGGCGCGGCGATCGGAACGACACTATCGCCTGAGGCGTCCGTGTCAGCGCCTGTCGTGCGGCGGGTTGTCACCGCCGGAGTGGAAAGCGCCCGTCGCCGAGTGCTGGACCTGCTGGGCGTGCTCGGGCGCGGGGAACGTGCCCGGTGCCGGCGCGCCGCCGCCGTTGCGGTTGTCGGCGTGCGGCAGAGCGTTCTGCGGGCCCGTCTGCGGACCGGTCTGCGGCGTGTTCTGCTGCGTCTGCACGGGCGCCGCGCCCGGGACGGCGGCGAACGCGCCGGTCTCGGTGCTGCCCGCCTCCAGGTCGCGCAGCTGGCCCTCGAGGTAGACCTTCAGGCGGCTGCGGTACTCGCGCTCGAAGGCGCGCAGGTTGTCGACCTCGCGCTCGAGCTCCTCGCGCTGCTGCACGAGCGAGCCCATGACCTGGCGGTGCCGCTCCTGGGCGTCGCGGTCGAGGGCCTCGGCGCGGGAGCGGGCCTCGCTGACGATCTGGTCGGCCTGCCGGCGGGCCTTGCCGAGGATCTCCTCGGCCTCGCGGCGGGCGCGGCCGAGCGTCTCGTCGGCCTCGCGCCGGGCGTCGGCGATCGCCTGGTCGGCCGTCTGCTGCGCGAGCGCGAGCACGCGGGCCGCGGTGTCCATGTTGTCCTCGCCGCTGGGGGCGGGGGAGGACATGCCGAGACCGCCGAGGACGGGCTCCGGCTCGGGCTGCGGCTGCGGCTCGGGGCGGGGAGGCTCGGGGATCTTCTGGATGTCCGGCTTGGGCTCCACGATGGGAGCGGCCATGGCGGGAACCTTGCCGCGCAGGCACTCGGCCAGTTTGGCCCGCAGCTCCTCGTTCTCCTGGATGAGGCGGTCGAGCTCCGCCTCGACCTCGTCGAGGAAGGCGTCCACCTCCTCCTCGTCGTACCCCGGCCTCAGCCTGGTGGTACTGAACTGCTTGTTCCGCACATCGGCGGGTGTCAGCGGCATGTTCTCGTCTCCTTGGCGCGCTTGGAGTCTGTCCCCGAAGGACGGTATCCGATCGACCTAACCTCCGCCGAATATGGAACCGACGAAGACGATCAAGACCCAGACCACAAGGATGAGGACCGTGAAGCTGAGGTCCAGGGCAACGTTACCCAGCCGGATGGGCGGGATGAAACGCCTGAGGAGTTTCAGCGGAGGATCGGTGACCGTGTAGGTCGCTTCAGCGATCACCAGCACCACCCCGGTCGGCTTCCATTGCCGGGCGAACGACTGCAGTACCTCCAGGACCAGCCTGCCGATCAGGAACAGCAGGAAGAGGTACAGGATGCCCTGCAGGACGGATCCAACGATGTTCACGGACACTCTCGCATGCGACTCTCAGCTCTGGTTGAAGAACCCACGTTCTGCCATCCGGGCCTTGTCCTCCGCCGTCACCTCGACGTTGACGGGCGACAGCAGGAACACCTTGTTAGTAACACGCTCGATGCTGCCGTGCAGCCCGAACACGAGACCCGCCGCGAAGTCGACCAGGCGCTTGGCGTCGCTGTCGACCATCTCGGTCAGATTCATGATCACCGGCGTGCCCTCCCGGAAGTGCTCCCCGATCGTCCTCGCCTCGTTGTAGGTCCTCGGATGCAGCGTAGTGATACGCGCAAGGTCGGTGGTACCGGACTCGTAGAGCGCCACGGACCGTCGCTCGATGGTCGACGTGGAGTGATGGTCGCGATCGCGGTCCGACGCCTCTTCGGCTCGGGTAAGCTGACCGCCGGATTCGTCATCGCGACGGCGGCCTTGCCCGGTGTCGGTCTCCTCGTCGTAGACCTCGTACTCGTCGTATTCGCCGTACTTGTCGTCGTAGCGATCGTCCTCCACAAGGCCGAGGTAGACCGCCATCTTGCGCATCGCGCTGGCCATGCGTCCCTCCGTGTCCTGTGGCCTCGGCGCCGGGCGCGTCCGGCCCCGCCGTTGGACTGATCCGTTGTGGCGCCCCGCGTTCAGGCAGGTACCACTGGGGGGACATTACCTGACGATTGCCCGTCGGCCGCCGAGCAACGCCGTACCGATCCGCAGGTGTGTCGCGCCGCACGCGATCGCCTGCTCCAGATCGCCGCTCATACCCGCACTGACGATCCGCGCATCCGGATGGTTCCGCCTCATTCGCTCCGCCGTCTCCGCGAGCCGGGCGAAGGCGGGCAGCGGGTCGGCTCCGAGGGGCGCCACGGCCATCACGCCGCCGAGTTCCAGGCCGGGGGCGGCGGCGATCTCGTCCGCCAGGCCGGGGACGTCGCCGGGCACGGCCCCGCCCCGCTCCCCCACCTCGCCCCGCTTCCCCGCCTCGTCGAGGGAGACCTGCACGAGGCAGCGGAGCGTGCGGCCGGTGCGGGCGGCGCCCTCGGCGAGAGCCGTGACCAGCCGCGAGCGGTCCACGGAGTGCACGACGTCGGAGTAGCCGGCCACGGCTCGCGCCTTGTTGGTCTGGAGCCGGCCGACGAAGTGCCAGGTGAGCGGGAGGTCGGCGCAGTCGGCGGCCTTCGGGCGGGCCTCCTGGTCGCGGTTCTCCCCGACCTCGGTGACGCCCAGCCCGGCCAGCAGCCGCACGTCGGACGCCGGGAACGTCTTGGTCACCGCGATCAGGGTGATCTCGTCCTCACCGCGGCCGGCGGCCGCGCACGCCGCGGCGATGCGCTCCCGGACGGCGGCCAGGCCCTCGGCGATCTCGGCGCGCCGCTCGGCGGCGGCGCCGTCCGCGGCGGCGCCGGTGTGGTCCTGGTCGGTCACGTGCCTTCCTTCAACCAGACATATCCGGCGAATCGGCCGGTGCGTCCCTCGCGGCGGTAGGAGTAGAGGCCCGGGTCCTCGATCGTGCAGCGGCCGTCGGCGGTCACGCGGGCCACCCCCGCGGACGCGAGCTGCCCGGCGACGCCGGCGCGGATGTCGAGGCCGGGAGTGCCCTTGGACGTGGTGGCGTACGTGGCGGGGACGGCGGCGGCCACCTCGTCCCGCATCCGAGCGGGGACCTCGTAGCAGCTGCCGCAGGCGGCGGGTCCGATGGCCGCGACCATCCGGGCGGGGTCGGCGCCCCGCTCGCACATCGCCTCGACCAGGGCCGGGACGACCCCGGCGGCCGTCCCGGGACGGCCGGAGTGCGCGGCGCCGACGACCCCGGCGGCCGGGTCGGCCAGCAGGACGGGCGCGCAGTCGGCGACGAGGACGGCGAGAGCGAGCCCCGGCACGGTCGTGACGACGGCGTCGACCGGGCCGGGCAGCGCGGTCGAGGTGACGAACGCGACGTCGGCGCCGTGCACCTGCCGCATGAAGACGGTGCGCTCGGGGTCGGCGCCGAGCGCGACGGCGGCGCGCCGCCGGTTGTCCAGGACGGCGGCCGGGTCGTCGCCGACCGCACCGCCGAGGTTCAGGGAGTCGAAGGGGGGCCCGCTCACGCCGCCGGCGCGGCCGGTGAAGCCGGCGCCGACGCCGTCGCCCAGGGCGACGGCGGAGATCACTTCAGGAAGTCGGGGACGTCGAGGTCGTCGTCCTCGTCGAACACCACGGGACGGCGGCGCTGCCCGGAGGCGGGGCCGCCGTCGTTCTCCCCCGCGTGCACGCGGGGGGAGGGCTGCTCGGAGGGCGGGCGGGGCGCGGGGGCGCGCGAACCGCCGGACTCGCCGGCGTCCCGGTCGGCCGGCGGCCCCGGCTGCCCGGACGCCGGCCCCTCGGGCCGGGACTGCTCGCCGCGCCCGGCAGACCGGTCGTCCTGGGCGCGCGCGGGCGCCTGCGCCCGGTCGCCTTCCGGCCGCTGCTGCACGGGGGCCGGAGGCGGCGGCGCGGCGGCGGCCTGCGCCACCGACTGCTGCGCGGTCGGCTGCGGGCCCGGGGGCTCGGACCGCCCGACCCTGCTGGGGATCGGGTTGGCCGGCGCGGGCGGGGACGCGGGCGGCGGGACGGGCCGCGGGGGCGGAGGCAGCCGCTTGCTCTCCGGCTCAGGGACCGGCTTGGCCGGACGCCCCTCGTCGAAACCCGCCGCGATCACCGTGACCCGGACCTCGTCGCCGAGCGCGTCGTCGATGACCGCGCCGAAGATGATGTTGGCGTCGGGGGCGGCCGCGTTGGACACCAGCTGCGCCGCCTCGTTGATCTCGAACAGCCCGAGGTCGGAGCCGCCGGAGATGGACAGCAGCACGCCGTGCGCTCCGTCGATGCTGGCCTCCAGCAGCGGGCTGGAGATCGCCATCTCGGCGGCCGCGACCGAGCGGTCGTCGCCGCGCGCCGAGCCGATGCCCATCAGCGCCGAGCCGGCGCCGGACATCACGGACTTGACGTCGGCGAAGTCCAGGTTGATCAGGCCCGGGGTGGTGATCAGGTCGGTGATGCCCTGGACACCGGACAGCAGCACCTGGTCGGCGGCCTTGAAGGCGTCCAGCACGCTGACCTGCCGGTCGGAGATCGACAGCAGCCGGTCGTTCGGGATGACGATGAGGGTGTCGACCTCGTCGCGCAGCGTCTCGATGCCGGCCTCGGCCTGCATCGCGCGGCGCTTGCCCTCGAAGCTGAACGGGCGGGTGACCACGCCGATCGTCAGGGCGCCGAGCGAGCGGGCGATGTTGGCGACCACGGGCGCGCCGCCGGTGCCGGTGCCGCCGCCTTCGCCGGCGGTGACGAACACCATGTCGGCGCCCTTGAGGACCTCCTCGATCTCCTCCCGGTGGTCCTCGGCGGCCTTGCGGCCGACGTCGGGGTTCGCCCCGGCGCCCAGGCCCCGGGTGAGCTCGCGGCCCACGTCGAGTTTCACGTCGGCGTCACTCATCAGCAGCGCCTGGGCGTCCGTGTTGATCGCGATGAACTCGACGCCCTTGAGTCCCTCTTCGATCATCCGGTTGACGGCGTTGACGCCGCCGCCGCCGATGCCGACGACCTTGATGACCGCGAGGTAATTCTGCGGTGCTGCCACGACGAGGGGCCTTTCCGCTCTCTCCGACCGCCCTGCCCGGTCTGCCGACCGTGCCGCCGCGGTGTTCCCGACCTGTGTTTCCGGACTGTTCTTCGAGTCTGTCTTCGAACTGGTTTGTGTAGCAGTGCCGTGCGGTCGTGCTGTGAAGCCGTTCGGCGGGCGAGGTAAACCCTCACCCTCAACTTGAGGCTTACAGTTATGTCAACCTGAGGACTGATACGGACAGTAGGGCGGCCTTACCGCCAGGGTCAACTAACCTCCCCCGAACTCCCCCGGCGTGTCGCGGACCGTCCGCCTCCGCAGGTCCCCGCCCCGGTCCGGCGGACGGGCCTCATTTCGTCTTGAGGACCTCCGGCGAGCTCACGTCGACCGTGCGGACGGCGCGCCCGGCCGCCGTCCGCCGCACGGCGTCCAGCAACCTGATCTTCTCGTCCGCCCGTTCGGCGGCGCCCCACACCACCGTCTGCCCGCCCGCCATGTAGAGGGTCACCTCCTCCGGACCGCTCGCCTCCACCTCGGTGAGCTTGCCGCTGAGGCGCTCGGGCAGTGCCGACAGCACGGTGAGCGCCGCCAGGGTCGCCCGGTCGGACGGCCCGGGCGAGGCGACGGTGAGCACGGGCAGCCCCGCCGGGCGGGACTCCTCGTCGGCGACGGTCACGCCGTGCCGGTCGAGCAGGTGGTAGCCGCCTCCGTTGCGGAAGACCGCGACCGGCCGGCGCTCCCGCACGACGATGCGGACCGTCCCCGGCCAGCGCCGCTCGATCGCCGCCGACTCGACCTCGCGGAGCCGCTCGACGCGGTCGCGGACCGCGCCGGTCCTGAGCCGCACCAACGGCGTGCCGAGATCGATCCCGGCCGCGGCCGATACCTGGTCGGAGGACGCGAGGCGGGTGCCGGTCACCTCGACGTGCCGCACCACCAGCAGCCTCGACCCGAGCAGGACCCAGGACACCGCGCCGAGCGCGCCGACCACCAGGAGGGTGACGAACACCACCTTCCAGCGGTTCGCGCGGGCGCGCCCGTCCGGCGCCGCGGCCTCCGGGTCCGGATCGTGCTCCGGCTCCGGCGACGCGCGGCGGCCCGTCTGCGCCTCGGTCATGCCCCAAGCCTGACAGTGATCCCCGCGTCCGCGGCCGACCGCGCGAGCGGCGGCGTGTCACGTCCCGTCCCCCGGCAAGCCGTATGCCCCGGCAAACCCGACCCCCTCGGCAAGCCCGATCCCCCGGCGGGCCCTAGCGGCCCGACGGGCCCCGCGCCCCGGCGAGGCGTTCCAGGATGAGCGGGCCGAGCTGCGTCACGTCCCCGGCGCCCAACGTGATGACGACGTCGCCGGGGCGGGCGAGCGACGCCGCGATACCGGGCACCTCGTCCCGTTCGGGCGCGTAGACGGTCTCGGTGCCGGCCGGGACGGCGTCGGCGACCAGCGCGCCCGTGACGCCGGGCTCGGGGTCCTCGCGGGCGCCGTAGACGTCGAGGACGACCGCGACGTCGGCGAGGCCGAGCGCGGCGCCGAATTCGGCGGCGAAGAACCGGGTGCGGCTGTACAGGTGCGGCTGGAAGACCGCGACGATGCGGCCCCGGCCGCCCGGACCCGCGCCCTTCTCCCCCAGGTAGTCGCGCGTGGCGTCCAGGTCGGCGGTCAGCTCGGTCGGGTGGTGGGCGTAGCTGTCGAACACCTCGACGCCGCCCGCCTCGCCCTTGCGCTCCAGCCGCCGCATCGCCCCGCCGAACGCGGCGAGGCCGTCGCGCACCGGCGCGTCGTCGAGGCCGAGGGACCGCGCGACCGCGATGACGGCGGCGGCGTTGAGCGCGTTGTGGCGCCCCGGCACCGCGAGCGTGAACTCCCCGTCGCCCTCGATCTCGAAGCGGGAGCCGAGGCCGCGCGGCGTGAACCCGGTCACCCGCAGGTCGGCGCCCTCGGCCTCCCCGTAGGTCAGCACGGTCAGGCCGCGGGCCCGCGCCCGCTCGGCCATCTCCATCGCGACCGGGTCGTCGGCGCCGGCGACGAGGGTGCCGCCCGGCTCGACGCGGTCGACGAAGCGGGCGAAGTTCTCCTTGACCTTCTCGAAGCCGCCGTAGTTGTCGAGGTGGTCGGCCTCGACGTTGGTGATGACCGCGATGCGCGGGGTGTACATGAGGAACGAGCCGTCGCTCTCGTCGGCCTCCGCGACGAACACGTCGCCGGTGCCCTCGTCGGCGCCGAGGCCGGTGGTGACGAGCTGCCCGCCGATGCAGTAGGACGGGTCGGCGCCCGCGTGCTGGAGCGCCACCGTCATCATCGAGGTGGTGGTGGTCTTGCCGTGCGTGCCGGCGACCGCGACGGCCCGGCGGCCGGCCATCAGCGAGGCGAGCGCGGCCGAGCGGTGCAGGACGCGCAGGCCCCGCGACCGGGCGGCGACCAGCTCGGGGTTGGTGTCGCGGATCGCCGTGGACACCACGACGGTGTCGGCGTCGCCCACGTGCGCGGCGTCGTGCCCGACGAAGACCTTGGCGCCGAGGTCGCCGAGCTGGGTGAGCAGCTCGGAGTCGCGTGCGTCGCTGCCGGACACGGCGATGCCGCGCCGCAGCATGATGCGGGCGACGCCGGACATCCCGGCGCCCCCGATCGCGATGAAGTGGACCCGGCCGAGCTCGGCGGCCGGCACCACCTCCCCCGGGTCGATCAGGCTCATCGGGCGGCGCCCGCGGAGCGGACCACTTCGTAGACCATCTGGGCGAGCGCGACGTCGGCGTCGCGGCGGCCCATCCGTCCGGCGGCCTCCGACATGTGCGCGACGCGGGCCGGGTCGGCCAGCACCGGCAGCAGGTGCCGGGCGATCCAGTCAGGCGACAGCTCGGCGTTGTCGACCAGCATGCCGCCGCCCGCCGCGACGATCGGCTCGGCGTTCAGCCGCTGCTCGCCGTTGCCGATCGGCAGCGGGACGTACACCGCGGGGAGCGCGACCGCGGCCAGCTCGGCGCAGGTCATCGCGCCCGCGCGGCACATCGCCATGTCGGCGGCGGCGTAGGCGAGGTCCATGCGGTCGCAGTAGGGGATCGTGACGTACTGCGGGCCGCCGGCCGCGGGCTCGGGCTCCTCGGTGTTCTTCGGCCCGACGATGTGCAGCACCTGGATGCCCGCCTGCCGGAAGTACGGCGCGGAGGCCACGGCGGCCTGGTTCAGCGACCGGGCGCCCTGCGAGCCGCCGAAGATCAGCAGCGTGGGCAGGTCGGGGAGCAGCCCGAAGTAGGAGCGCGCCTTGTCCCCCATCGCGAGCCGGTCCAGGGTCGCGATCTCGCGGCGCAGCGGGATCCCCACGAACCGGGCGTTCGGCAGCGGCGAGTCGGCGTGCGAGACCGCGACGTGCTCGGTGAAGCGGGCACCGAGCTTGTTGGCCAGGCCGGGCTTCGGGTTCGCCTCGTGCACGATGATCGGCACCTTGCGCTTGCGCGCCGCGAGGTAGCCCGGGGTGGCGACGTAGCCGCCGAAGCCGACGAGGATGTCGGCCTGGGCCTGGTCGAGGACGGAGGCGGCCGCGTTGATCGCCCCGCGCAGCCGGCCGGGCACCGACAGCAGCTGCGGGGTGAGCGTGCGCGGCAGCGGCACCGGCGGGATCAGGGCGAGCTCGTAGCCCCGCTGCGGGACCAGACGGGTCTCCAGGCCCCGCTCGGTCCCGAGGCAGACGACCCCGGTGTTCGGGTCGTTGCGGCGCAGCGCGTCGGCGAGCGCCAGGGCGGGCTCGATGTGTCCGGCGGTGCCGCCGCCGGCCAGGACAACCCTCATGTCCGTTGACAACTCCTCAGCGTGGTTCGAAGGGGGGATTTCAACGCCGTGCCAGACCCAGCCAGCTTAGAGCCCTCACGACCGGTCCGGGACCCCGTGCGGAGAGTGCTTGCCGCGCCCCGGGCTCGCGCTTGGCGAACGCGAGCAGCATGCCGAGCGCGAACAGGGTCGGGATGAGCGCCGAGCCCCCGTAGGACACCAGCGGGAGGGGGATGCCCGTGATGGGCAGGACGCGGATGACGGCGCCGATGTTCACGATCGCCTGCACCACCACCCACGCCGTGGCGCCCGCGGCGGCGAGCCTGGTGAACGGGTCCTTCACGCGCTTGGCGATCCGCAGTCCCGCGTAGGCGAGCAGGCCGAACAGGCCGAGCACGACGAGGGTCCCGACGAGGCCGAACTCCTCCCCCACGATCGCGAAGATGAAGTCGGTCTCGGCGTGCGGCAGGTAGTCCCACTTGGCGCGGCCCTCGCCGAGGCCCGTGCCGAACAGTCCTCCCGAGGCGAGCGCGAACAGGCCCTGCGTGCCCTGGTAGTTGGTGGTGAGCTGGTTGCCGGACGGGTCGAGGAACCCGGTGAGCCGCTGCATCCGGTACGGCTCGACGATGACGAGGATCGACACGAGCAGGCACACCAGCCCCGCGATGCCGACGAACAGCCGCCCGGGCGCGCCGACGGCCCACAGCAGCGCCAGGAAGATCGTGAGGAGCACCAGGGTGGTGCCGAGGTCGCTGCCCAGCATCACCAGCAGGACGAGCACCCCGGCGCCCGGCATCAGCGGCACCAGCAGCGGCCGCCATTCGGTGAGCTGGCCGAGCCGGTCCTTGCGGGCCAGCAGGTCGGCGCCCCACAGCACCAGGGCGAGCTTGGCCAGCTCCGACGGCTGGATCTGCACCGGGCCCAGGGCGACCCACCGGGTCGCGCCGCCCGCGCTGCGCCCGAGCCCGGGGATCAGCACCATCGCCAGCGCGACGACCGACAGCAGCAGCAGCGGGTAGGCGAGCGCGCGGAACGTCTTCACCGGCAGCCGCGACGCCAGCCACATGCCGGGCAGCCCGATCGCCACCCACACGGCCTGCTTCTGGAACAGCGTGTACGCCGAGCCCGTCGCCTGGAGCTGCTTCACGCTGGAGGCCGACAGCACCATCGTCAGGCCGAGCGCGAGCAGCATCACCGAGCAGCCCAGCACCAGGTAGTAGGAGGTGAGGGGGCGGTCGAGCAGCCCGACGGCGGCGACCACCTGCTCCCGTGGCCCCGGACGCCGGGCGGCGCCGTCCTCCCCGGCCGCGGTGGTCATCGTTACCGGGCGTCCCGGGAGAGGCGCTCGACCGCCGCGATGAAGGCGTCCCCGCGGGCCGGATAGTTGGCGAACATGTCGAAGGAGGCGCCGACGGGCGCGAGCAGCACGGTGTCCCCGGGCCGGGCGAGGCCGGAGGCGTGGGCGACGACGCGGTCCATGGCCCCAGTGTCGGTGTCGGGGACGTCCACCACGGGGACATCCGGGGCGTGTCGCGCGAGTGCCTCGGCGATCCGGTGCCGGTCGCGTCCCATCAGCACGGCGCCGCGCAGCCGCCCGGCGCACGAGCGCACCAGGTCGTCGACGTCCAGGCCCTTGAGGAGGCCGCCGGCGATCCACACGACGCTGTCGTAGGCGGCGAGCGACGCGGCGGCGGCGTGCGGCTGGGTCGCCTTGGAGTCGTTGACGTAGGCGACGCCCGCGACGTCGGCGACGTGCTGGATGCGGTGCGGGTCGGGGACGAACGCCCGCAGCCCCTCCCGGACGGCCTCGGGCGGCACGCCGAACGCGCGGGCCAGCCCGGCGGCGGCGAGCGCGTTCGCGACGTTGTGCGGCGCGAACGGCCGCACGTCCCCGAGCGCGGCCAGTTCGGCGGCCTGGCTCGCGGGGTCGTCGGTGAAGGCCCGGTCGACCAGCAGCTCCTCCACGACGCCGAGCTCCCCGGGGCGCGGCACCTGGAGGGTGAAGCCGATCCGCCGGGACACGCCCTCGGCGCGTTCGGCGAGCGCCGCGGAGGTGTCGTCGTCGGCGTTGTAGACGGCGACGCAGCCCGGAGCGAAGATCTTGGCCTTGGCGCCGACGTAGGCGTCCATGGAGCCGTGCCAGTCGAGGTGGTCGGGCGCGACGTTCAGCACCGCGGCCGCGTACGGGGCGAGCGAGCCGGACCAGTGCAGCTGGTAGCTCGACAGCTCCACCGCCAGCACGTCGTAGGGCTCCTGCTCCTCCCGGGGCGAGGACTCCCCGGGCTCCCCGGGCTCCCCGGGGACACCCGCGACGGCCTCCACGATCGGCGTTCCGACGTTCCCGACGGCGAGGGCCCTGTGGCCGGCGGCGGTGAGCATGCAGGCCAGCATCCGCACGGCGGTGGTCTTGCCGTCCGTCCCGGTGATGGCCAGCCAGGGCGCCGCGCCCTCGGGGCGGAGCCGCCACGCCAGCTCCACCTCCCCGATGATCTCGATGCCGGCCGCGGCGGCCGCGGCGAGCAGCGGCGCGTCCGGCCGCCAGCCCGGCGAGGTCACGACGAGGCCGGTGCCCGCCGGGAGGGACTCGCCGTCGCCGAGCCGGACCGCGACCCCGCGGGCCTCCAGCTCGGCGGCGTGCCCGCGCTGCTCCTCGCCGTCGCGGGCGTCCACGATGGTGACGCGGGCGCCGCGCGCGGCCAGGACGCGGGCGGCGGCGCGGCCGGACACGCCGAGCCCGGCCACGCACACGCTCAGGCCGTCCCAGGGGCGCTCAGTCACTTCTTGGGCATCCATTCCAGGTAGAAGAGGCCGATGCCGATCGCCACGAACGTCGCGGACATCAGCCAGAAGCGCACGACGATCGTGGTCTCGGCCCAGCCCGACAGCTCGAAGTGGTGCTGCAGCGGCGCCATCTTGAACACGCGTTTGCGGGTCATCTTGAACCCGCCGACCTGGATGATCACCGACAGCGTGATCATCACGATCAGCCCGCACAGGATGGCCAGGAGCAGCTGGGTGCGGGTGAGGATCGCCAGGCCGACCAGCACGCCGCCGAGGGCCAGCGAGCCGGTGTCGCCCATGAAGATCTTCGCGGGCGGGGCGTTCCACCACAGGAACCCGAACACGCCGCCGAGCACGGCCGCGGCGACCACCGCGAGGTCGAGGGGGTCGCGGACGCTGTAGCAGTTGGGGGCGAGGGCGGCGGCGCAGCTGTTGCGCAGCTGCCAGTTGCCGATGATGACGTAGGCGGCCAGCACCATGCCGGCCGGGCCCGCCGCGAGGCCGTCCAGCCCGTCGGTGAGGTTCACGCCGTTGGACATGGCCGCGATGAGCAGCAGAGCCCACACCACGAACAGGTACGGGCCGATCGAGGGGCCGAAGTCGCGCAGGAAGGAGATGTGGGGGTCGGCGGGGGTGACGTCGTAGCCGTTGGGGAAGTTCAGCGATCCGACCGCGAACACGACGCCGACGAGGACGATGCCGATCATCTTGGCGCCGCTGCGCAGGCCGAGGCTGCGCTGCTTGAACACCTTGATGTAGTCGTCCACGAACCCGACGAGGCCGAGGCCCGTCATCAGGAACAGCACCAGGATCCCCGAGATGGTGGGGACCTCCCCGGTGAACAGGTGCGCGGCCGCGTAGCCGACGAGCGAGCCGACGATGAAGACCGTCCCGCCCATCGTGGGGGTGCCGCGCTTGTTCAGGTGGGCCTCGGGGCCCTCGTCGCGGATCATCTGGCCGTAGCCGAGCCGGTTGACGATGCGGATCCACACCGGCGTGCCGACCATCACGAAGACCAGCGCGATGCCCGCGGCGATGATGATGTTGGTCATCGGCCGTCCTCCGCGAGGATCGCCTCGGCCACCCGTTCCAGGCCGGCCACGCGGGAGCCCTTCACCAGCACGACGTCCCGCGGCGCGAGCCGCTCCCTGAGCACGGTCACCGCCGCGCCGACGTCATCCACCTGTACGCACTCTCCCGTCCATGACGCCACCTGCCCGGCCCCTTCGGCCATCGCCGTCGCGTTCGAGCCGACCACCACGAATCCGGCGATCCCGCTGCGCGCGACATGCTGTCCGATCCTGGCATGTTCCGCCATGGAAGAGTCACCTAGTTCGGCCATCTCGCCCAGCACCGCGTAGGCGCGGCGGCCGCGGGCCATGTGGACGAGCACGTCGATCGCGGCGCGGGTCGAGTCGGGGTTGGCGTTGTAGGCGTCGTTCACCACGGTCACCCCGTCGGCCCGCTCGGTGACCTCCATCCGCCACCGGCTGACCGGCACGGCCGCCGAGAGCGCCTCGGCGACCGCCCCGGTCGCGAGCCCCGCCGCGCGCGCGGCGGCGGCCGCGGCCAGCGCGTTCGGGACGGCGTGCGCGCCGTGCAGGCGCAGCGCGACCGGCGCCGCGCCCTCCGGCGTGACGAGGGTGAAGCGCGCCCGGCCCTGCTCGTCGAGGGTCTCGTCCTCGGCGCGGACCGCGGCGCCCGGCGACCGGCCGAACATGACGACCTCGCCCCGGGTCCGGGACGCCATCGCGCTGACCAGCGGGTCGTCGGCGTTGAGGACGGCGGTGCCGCCCGGCGGGACCGCCTCCACGATCTCGCCCTTGGCCCGCGCGATGTTCTCCCGGCCGCCGAACTCCCCGACGTGCGCCGTGCCGACGTTCAGCACGACGCCGACGTCCGGGCGCGCGATGCCGGTCAGGTAGGCGATGTGGCCGATGCCGCGGGCGCCCATCTCCAGCACCAGGTGCCGGGTGGCGGCGTCCGCGCGCAGCACGGTGAGCGGCAGCCCGATCTCGTTGTTGAACGACCCGGGCGGGTAGACCGTCGGGCCCGCGCCGCTCAGGACCTGCCCGATGAGGTCCTTGGTGGAGGTCTTGCCGGCCGAGCCGGTGACCGCGACGACCGTCACGTCCGGCAGCCGCTCCAGGACGGCCCTCGCGAGCCGTCCGAGCGCCTCCTGCACGTCGCCGACGACCACGCACGGTCCGTCCACCGGCTGCTGGGCGAGCACGCCCGCCGCCCCGGCGGCGAGGGCCCCGGCCGCGAAGTCGTGCCCATCCGCGCGGTCGCCCTTCAGCGCCGCGAACAGCGCCCCGGGCTCCACCGCGCGGGAGTCGATCACCACGGGGCCGTCCACCACCGGGTCGTCCACCACCGGGTCCGGCGGCCCGTGCCGGACCCCTCCCGTGATCTCCGCGATCGTCGACAGCGGAAGTGGGATCACGCCTGCGTCCCGTCCCCTCTTGTCCCTTGTCCCTGGCGCCGGAGCGCGTCCGCACGGCGCCGGAGCGCGGCGCGCACGACCTCACGGTCGTCGAACGGATGTACCTCGCCCGCCACGTTCTGGCCCTGCTCGTGCCCCTTGCCCGCGACGACGACGACGTCGCCGCGGCGGGCGCGGCCGACGGCCAGGTCGATCGCGGCGGCGCGGTCGGGCTCCACGACGATGTGCGCGCGCTCCGGCTGCGGCACCTTGAGCCCGCCCTCGACCATAGCGGCAAGGATGGCCAGTGGATCTTCCGACCTCGGATTGTCGTTGGTGAGGTACGCCATGTCGGCCAGCCGCGCGGCGGCCTCGCCCATGAGCGGCCGCTTGCCGCGGTCGCGGTCGCCGCCGCAGCCGATCACCACCGCGAGGTCGCCGCCGGTGACGGGCCGCAGGGCGTTCAGGACGGCCTCGACCGCGCCCGGCTTGTGCGAGTAGTCGACGAGGGTCGTGAAGTCCTGCCCCTCGTCGACCCGCTCCAGCCGCCCGGGGACGCCCGGCAGCGACGCCACCCCCCGCACCGCCGCCTGCAGCGGGATCCCCGCCTCCACCAGCGCGACGATCGCGGCCAGGGCGTTGGCGACGTTGAACGGCCCGGCGAGGCGGACCTCGCCGTCGGCCTCGATGCCGAGGGGCCCGACGACGCGGAACACGCTGCCGTCGGCGCCGACGCGCACGTCCTCGGCCCGCCAGTCGGCCGCCGGGTCCCCGGTCGGGGAGAACGTCGTCGCCGGCACCGTGGCGATCTCCAGCAGCTCGCGGCCGTAGTGGTCGTCGAGGTTGATCACGCCGACCCGCGAGTACCCGGGCGTGAACAGCCGCGCCTTCGCGAGGAAGTAGTCCTGCATGGTCGGGTGGTAGTCGAGGTGGTCCTGGGACAGGTTCGTGAACACCGCCACCTCGAAGCGGGCCCCGCCGACCCGGCCCTGCACGAGCGCGTGGCTGGACACCTCCATCGCGGCGGCGCCGACGCCGCGCTCGCGCATCATCGCCAGCAGCGCGTGCAGGTCGGTCGCCTCCGGCGTGGTGAGCGCGCTCGGCACCCGGTCGCCGCCCACCCGGATCTCGACGCCGCCGACCAGGCCCGTCTCGATCCCGGCGGCGCGCAGGCCCGCCTCCAGCAGGAACGCCGTGGTGGTCTTGCCGCTGGTGCCCGTCACGCCGATGAGAGTGATGTCACGCCCGGGCTCGCCGTACACCCACGCCGCCGCGTCGCCGAGCCGCGCCCGGACGTCGCCCGTCACCAGGACGGGAAGGCCCGTCGCCGCGGCCCGGTCGTACCCGTCGGGGTCGGTGAGGATCGCCACGGCGCCCGCCTCGGCGGCCTGGGCGGAGAACTGGGCGCCGTGCGCGCGGGCGCCGGGCAGCGCCGCGTAGACGTCGCCGGGCGCCACCGCGCGCGAGTCGTGTGTGATCCCCGTGGCGGACACCGCGTCCCATGCGCTCCGCCCGTCCTGCCCGTCATGTCCGATTCCGAGGAGCGCCGCGAGTCCGCTCAGCGGACGAGCCGGGTTGGTGGTGGGACGCATGGCGTTTCTTTCGTTGCGGACGGTACGGGACTGGTGGGACACGGGTGGTGGACTCACAGGCGAGGAGGGTACTCGCTGCGATCAGTCGCGGGCGCGGATCTCGATGATCGGCGGCCTGCTCCCCGTCGGCGGGATCTTCTCGGACTGAAGCGCGAAGCTCATCACGTCCTTGAAGACCGGTGCCGCCGCATCGCCACCATAGTGGCTCCCGCGCTTCGGATCCTGCAGGACGACCTGCACCACCAGGCGCGGGTCGTCCGCGGGCGCGAACCCGGCGAACGAGGCGGTGTAGCCGCCGCCGTCGTAGCAGCCGCAGCGCGGGTTGACGATCTCCGCGGTCCCGGTCTTGCCCGCGACGCGGTACCCCTTGATCTGCGCCTTCGGGGCGGTGCCCTCCTTCGTCGTGACGCCTTCCAGCATGTCGCTGATCTGCCGGGCCGTCTTCGCGCTGATGACCTGCTCGCGCTCCGGCTCGGGCGCCGGGGTGAACTTGTCGTGCTCCCCGACGGTGCCCGCGACCAGGCTCGGCGCGACTCGGACGCCCCCGTTGGCGATCGTCGCGTAGACGCTCGCCATCTGCACCGCGTTCACCGAGACCGTCTGCCCGAACGCGATCGGGTACCGGTCGGTGCCCGACCACTTGGCCGGCGGCTCCAGGAGGCCCGCCGTCTCGCCGGGCAGCGGCAGGCCGGTCCGCCGGCCGAACCCGAAGTCGCGCAGCGTCTGGTAGAGCCGCTCCTGGCCGATGCTCTCGCTGGCCATGATCGTGCCGACGTTGCTCGACTTGGCGAGGACGCCCGCGAACGTCAGCCGCTCGGGCTGGTGGGGGTGCGAGTCGTGGAACACCACGTCGTACTTTTTGATCTTGTCGGGGACGGTGTAGGGCGTCTGCGGGGTGACGCCGCCGTGCTCCATGACGGCCGCGGCGGTGACGACCTTGCCGGTGCTGCCCGGCTCGTAGGCGTCCTGCACCAGGGGGCTGCCCCAGCGGGACCGGTCGGAGTCGGCGTAGTCGTTCGGGTCGAATCCCGGCGCGGAGGCCATCGCGAGGAGCCGGCCGGTGCGCGGGTCCATGACGATCACGGTGCCGCTCTTGGCCCGGCTCGCCTTGACCTGCTGCTCGATCGCCTGCTGCGCCTTGAACTGCAGGTCGCGCTGCAGCGTCAGGCGGACCCCGCTGCCGGGCACCGACGGGCGCTTCTGGTCCTCGCCCATGGGGATGTGCTGGCCCTCGGGGCTGATCTCGACCCGCTGCCAGCCCGCCTTGCCGGCGAGCACGCCGTTCAGCGAGCTCTCCAGGCCGGCGGCCCCGCTCCCCGTGTCGTTCACGAAACCTATGACGCTGGCGGCCAGCGAATCGTTGGGATATTCCCGGCGATATTCCGGCAAAGTACCGATGCCGAGAAAGTTCCACGAGCTGACCAGCCGCGCCTGGTCGGGGCGGACCCCGTGCGCGAGGTACACGAACCTCGTCTCGGGCCTGCTGATCTGCTTCAGCAGCGTCGCGGGGTTCAGCCCGAGCGTCGGGGCCAGCGCGTTGACGATCGACTGCCGCTTGTCCGCCTTGATCAGCGAGGGGTCCGCGAAGATCGCGCGGGCCTCCACCGTCATGGCGAGCGGGTTGCCCTGCGCGTCGGTGATGTCGCCGCGGACGGCGGGCAGCGTGAGCTCCCGCATCCGCTGGAGCATCGCCTGCTCGGTGTACTGCTCCGAGTCGATCGTCTGGAGCTGGACGAGCCGGCCGGCGAACAGCGACAGCACGAACGCGACGACGAGCAGCCCGACGTTGAGCCGCTTGAGCGGGTCGCGCCGATGGAAGGGGACCCGGGCCCGCGGGGGCCGGCCGGGAGGCGGGCGCCGGCCGGAGCCGCCGCCGGGGCGCGGGCCTCGGGGGCCCGCGTCGTCCTTCTTCGGCGGCGAGCTTTGGGCGTTGCGGACCGTGCGGCTCTCCGCGGTCGAGGCCTTGGCGGGCACCTTCTTCCGCGCTGAGCGCTTCGTGGCCGTGGCGGCGCCCGTCTGCCCGCTCGGCTTCTCCTTGCGCGCGGAGGTCTTGCGCGCAGCGTCCTTGTGCGCGGTGTCCTTACGGGCAGCGTTCTTCCGCGCCGTGTCCTTAGCGGGGGTCTCCTTGCGCGGGGTCTCCTTGCGGGGGGTGGGGGCCATGCCGCTGCGCGCGGGACGGCGGGCGCCGCCCTTCGCGCCCGGCCGTCCCGCGCCGTCCGCCCGTCCTGCGGGCGGGCGCGGCGCACTCCCTGTCTGACGCCCGGACGCGCGCGCCGCGCCCGGGCCGCTCTTGTCGTCACGCCCGGCCGCGCCGCGGGGGCCGCGCCCGTCCGAGCCGCGCCTGCGGCCGGGGGGCGGGCCGGCGGAACCGCGTCCCGGGCCCTTCGTCACCGTGCCACCCGCTCCCCGCCGTACCCGCGCCCGCTCACGGTGCCCCGTGCCCGGGCTGTGCCCCCGCGCCGTTCCGTGCTCCGGCGCCGTTCCCTGTTCCCGCGCCGTTCCGTGTTCCGGCGCCCTGCCCGTTGCGGGCCCCCGCGCCGGTGCCGTTCGTCCGGGCGTCGGCGGGCGGGACGCCGTCGCCGGGGATCACGGTGCCGGGAACGCCGAGGACGCCCGCCGCGCCGGCCGACGCCGCGGCCGACTGCGGGACGGGGCGGATGGTGCCGCCGGGGCGGCCGGGCTCGGTGGAGAAGAAGGCCGGGTCCTTGGCCTGCTTCATGCCGAGCCCCTCGGCCTTCTTCGACAGCTGCTGCGGGGCCCCCTCGCGGGCGATCTCCTCTTCGTAGGCCTGGCGCTGCTGCTCCAGCTGCTTGTTGCTCTGCTGGAGCCGCGTCAGCGTGAACGCGTCCTTGGCGAGGACGGTGTTGAGCAGCAGCAGGCTGACCAGCGCGCCGCCGAGCAGCCCGACGATGAGCAGGACGAACGGGGCGCGCGGCGCGGCCTGCCCGGTGCGCCGCGACGCGGTCGCGCCCTTCGCGGCCTTCGTGCTCTTGGCCGGCGCGGCCTTCGCGGGCGCGGCCTTCGCGGGCGCCGCCTTCGCGGGCGCCGCCTTCGCGGGCGCCGCCTTGACGGGCGCAGGCTTCGCGGGCGTCGGCTTGGCGGGGGCCGTCCCGGCGGAGCGGCCCTTCGCCGGCGCGGGCCTGACCGCGGCGGACCCGTCCGGACGCTCGGGAGCCCTCTTCTTCGGCGCCTTGGTCGGCGGCCGCCTGCTCGTCGTGGTCATGTCGCCTCCCGGACGCGCTCCGCGGCGCGCATCCGCACCGATCCGGCCCGTGGGTTGGTCGTGGTCTCCTCGTCGGACGCCGTTTCGGCCCCGCGTGTCAGGAGCCGGAACCTCGGCTCGTGCTCGGGCAGCGGGACCGGCAGCTCCGGCGGGGTCGTGTCGGCCGCCTGGGCGGCGAGGACCTGCTTGGTGATGCGGTCTTCGAGCGAGTGGTACGACAGGACGACGACCCGCCCGCCGACCGGGAGCGCGTCCAGAGCGGCGGGCAGCGCCCGGCGCCAGGTGTCGAGCTCGGCGTTCACCTCGATGCGCAGCGCCTGGAAGGTGCGCTTGGCCGGGTTGCCGCCGGTGCGGCGGGTCGCGGCGGGGATGGAGGTGCGCACCAGGTCGGCGAGCCGCCGGGTGGACTCCAGCGGGGCGCGCTCGCGCTCCCGGACGATCGCGGCGGCGATGCGCTGGGCGAACCGCTCCTCGCCGTACTCGCGCAGGATGCGGGCGAGCTCGGCGGGCGGGTAGCCGTTGACGACCTCGGCCGCGGTGAGGCTCTGGGTACGGTCCATCCGCATGTCGAGGGGGGCGTCGTAGGAGTAGGCGAAGCCGCGGTCGGCCTCGTCGAGCTGCGGGGAGGACACACCGAGGTCGAACAGGACGGCGTCGACCGCCCGGACGCCGAGCCGGCGCAGCACGGAGGGGATCTCGTCGTAGACGGCGTGCTCCAGCGTCACCCGGTCGCCGAACGGGGCGAGCCTGCGCGCGGAGCGCTCCAGCGCCGTGGTGTCGCGGTCGAGGCCGATCAGGCGCAGCGCCGGGACGGCCCGCAGCATCGCCTCGGCGTGACCGCCCATGCCGAGCGTGGCGTCGAGGTACACGGGAGCGCGGCCCGAGACGGCCTCGGCCGCGGGGACGAGAAGTTCGAGTACGCGGCCGAGCATGACCGGGACGTGCCCGCTGCCGGGCCCCTGGTCGTGCGCCGCGTGGTTCCTTGCGCCGTTCCCCGCTCCGTTCTCAACGCCGTCCATGCCTCACCCCCTGTACTGCCACCTCGCTCGCGGACTGTGTGGCATCGCCGGACCGGACCGTCCCGCGCCCCCGGCGGCGGCCTCGCCCGGCCAGGTCCCCATCCGCTGCCCTGGAGGAAGATCACCGCGTTGCCCGCGGGGGGTCGCCGTCTGGCACCGGGGAAGCTGCGCCAGCTGACTGGAGAGCGGCTGGAGACCTGGCCGAACGTGGGCCAGTGCCGGTCAACGGACCGACGAGTCGTATCTCAGAGAATCCCTGGCAACACCTCCTCCGAGACGTCGGAGAAGGTCTGCTCCTCCTGCTCCAGGTAGGTCTCCCAGGCCTGGGTGTCCCAGATCTCCAGACGCGTGTTGGCCCCGATGACCGTGCAGTCGCGGGTGAGACCCGCGTACTTGCGCAGCGGCGGGGGAATCGTGACGCGGCCCTGCTTGTCGGGCACCTCGTCGGAGGCGCTGGCGAAGAAGACCCGGCTGTAGCTCCGGACCGTCTTCTCGGTGACCGGCGCGGCACGCAGAGCCTCGGTAATCCGCTGGAACTCCGCCATAGGGAAGACGTACAGGCAGCGTTCCTGGCCCTTCGTGATCACCAATCCCCCCGACAGCTCCTCGCGGTACTTCGCCGGCAGGAACAGTCGTCCCTTGTCGTCGAGGCGCGGCGAGTGGGTGCCGAGAAACACCGGGCCCCACCTCCCGCGCCGCATGGGGCGCTACCGCCCCCCACGGCGCCCCACTCTACTCCACTCTTCCCCACCGTCAACAAGAAAAACACCGTCCACGCGCCGTTTTCTGCGACGAAATCGCAGGTCAACGGGGGTGGTGTGGAGTGAGGCCCAGCGGCGCCCCTCTGCGCGCCGCACCGGCACGAGCCGGTCCGCGACGCCCCCGCGCGGGGGCACGGCACGGTCCTGAGGGACGGGGTGGAGTGAAGTGGTGCGTTGCGCGCGTCGTTTGTCGTCGTCCCTGTGGAGCACAATTGGCTCGCGTTCCACATGAACATCGCAGGGGGCGTTCCAACGACGTACTGTCGTTTGGAACGGCTGAGGAGGGTTTGGTGGCAGTAGGCACGCACGGCGAGTCGTTCATGGAGACCGACCCCCCGGCATCCCACCCGGCCCGGCGCGGCGGCCGTGACGCCGGGGGCGACGCCGGGGGCCGTGACGCGGGCCGTGGCGGCGCCGGCGGCGGGCTCGACGGGCTCGCCCACGTCGCGAACAAGATCCGCGACGCCGTGGAGTCGGTGATCGAGGGCAAGCCCTCGGCGGTGCGGCTCGCGCTGACGGTGCTGCTCGCGGAGGGGCACCTGCTCATCGAGGACGTGCCCGGCGTCGGCAAGACGATGCTCGCCAAGGCGCTCGCGCGCTCGGTCGACTGCTCGGTGCGGCGCGTCCAGTTCACGCCCGACCTGCTGCCGAGCGACATCACCGGGGTCAGCGCCTACAACCAGGAGCGGCGCGAGTTCGAGTTCAAGCCGGGCCCGGTGTTCGCCAACATCGTGGTCGGCGACGAGATCAACCGGGCGTCCCCGAAGACGCAGTCCGCGCTGCTGGAGTGCATGGAGGAGCGCCAGGTCACCGTCGACGGCACCACCTACGCGCTGGAGCCGCCCTTCATGGTCATCTCCACGCAGAACCCGGTGGAGATGGAGGGGACCTACCCGCTGCCCGAGGCGCAGCGCGACCGGTTCACCGCCCGCATCTCGATGGGCTACCCCGACCCCGCCGCCGAACTGGAGATGCTCGAGACGCACGGCGAGACGTCCCCGCTCGACCGGCTCACCCCGGTCGCCCACGCCGCCGACGTCCGCGACCTCATCGAGGTGGTGCGGGCCCAGCACGTCGCGCCGGCGGTGCGGCAGTACGCCATCGACCTCGTCTCCGCCACCCGCAGGCATCCGGATCTGCGGCTCGGCGCGTCCCCCCGGGCGACCCTGCACCTGGTGCGGGCCGCGCGGGCCTACGCCGCGCTCGACGACCGCGACTACGTCGTCCCCGACGACGTCCAGGACCTCGCCGTCCCCGTCCTCGCGCACCGGCTGCTGCCGACCGCCGAGGCGCAGGTGCAGCGCCGCCTCCCCGAGCAGGTGGTCGCCGATCTGGTGAAGCGCCTGCCGGTGCCCTCCCCCGGCAGGTGAGGGGTGCGACGGGCGCTGGCCGGCCTCACCACGCGCGGGCGGTCGTTCGTGGCCGCCGGGGCGACCGCGATCGTCTGCGCGGTGGCGCTCGGGGAGCGCGACCTGCTCCGCGCCGGCGTGCTCGTGCTGGCGCTGCCCCTGCTGTGCACGATCGCGGTGGCGCGGACGCGGTACCGGCTGGCCTGCGCGCGGCGGCTGGAGCCGGCGCGGCTGCCGGTCGGCCACGAGTCCCGCGTCGACCTGCGGCTGGAGAACGTGTCGCGGCTGCCGAGCGGGCTGCTGATGGTGGAGGACCGGGTCCCCTACGCGCTCGGCGGGCGGGCCCGGTTCGTGCTGGAACGGATCGAGCCGCACGCGTTCCGTGAGCTCGGCTACCGGATCCGCTCGGACGTGCGCGGGCGCTACCGGGTGGGGCCGCTGACCGTCCGGCTCGCCGACCCGTTCGGGATGGTGGAGCTGGTCCGCTCGTTCAGCCTGTCCGACACGCTCACGGTGACGCCGACCATCGTGCCGCTGCCGCCGGGCCGGCTGTCGGGCGCGTGGACGGGCGGCGGCGACAGCGTGGCCCGCGCGGTCTCCGCGGCGGGCGAGGACGACGTGGCCCCGCGCGAGTACCGGCACGGCGACGACCTGCGCCGCGTGCACTGGCGGTCCACCGCCCGGCACGGGGAGCTGATGGTGCGGCGCGAGGAGCAGCACTTCCAGAGCAGCGGCACCCTCTTCCTCGACACCCGCCGCTCCGCGCACTGGGGCGACGGGCCGGCCGGCTCCTTCGAGCAGGCCGTGTCGGCGGCCGCGTCGATCGGCGTCCACCTCGTCCGGACGGGGATGGGCCTGCGGTACGTCACCGACGGCGGGGAGGCGCTGCCGACCGGGCCCTCCGAGGGCGCGTTCGAGGGGCTGCTGCTCGACGCGCTGGCCGTCGCCCGCCGGTCCAAGGGCGGCTCGCTGTCGGCGGGACTGGCCGCGCTGCGCGGCCGCGGCGCGGGCCGGGAGGGCGACGGCCTGGTCGTCGGGGTGTTCGGCGTGCTGTCGGACGAGGAGGCCCGCGCGGTCGCCGCGGCCCGGCGCGGCACCGGCACGTGCGTCGCGGTACTCCTGCGGGGCGGGCCCGAAGACGGCACACCGCAGGACGGTGGGACGGCCGCGGGTCTGCTGCGCGCGGGCGGCTGGCGGGTGCTGACCGTCCGATCCGCGGCGGAGCTCGCCGGGGCGTGGGCGCGGGCAGGCAAGGCGGGCGAGGATTTCGTGTCAGGGGCAGCGCGTGAGTAAGGGCAGTGCATGAGGGTCCGGATGACGGTGATGGCCGGGCTGGCGACGCTCGCCGGTTCGCTCGGGCTGTACCCGCTGTTCGAGAACGCGGGCTGGTTCTGGGCGGGGCTCGGCGCGGTGCTGGCCGTGTCCGGCGGCGGCCTGCTGGCGCGGCGCCTGCGCATGCCCGCTCCGATCGGCCTGCTGTTCGGGCTGGCGGCGCTCCTGCTGTACCTCAACCTCGCGTTCGCCGGCGGCGAGGCGTGGCTCGGAGTCGTCCCGTCCCCGGAGTCGCTGCGGCGCCTCGGCGAGCTCGCGGACGAGGGCTGGCGGGCCGCCAACCGGTACGCGGCGCCCGTCCCGCTCGTCCCCGGCATCTCGATGCTGGCCGCCGCGGGCGTCGGCCTGGTCGCCGTCCTGGTGGACCTGCTGGCCGTGCGGCTGCGCCGCGCCGCGCCCGCCGGGCTGCCGCTGCTGGCCATGTACAGCGTGCCCGCGGCGATCCGCGAGGACGGTGTCAGCTGGCTCGCCTTCGGCGTCGGCGCGTTCGCCTTCCTCGCCCTGCTCATGGCCGACGCCCGCGAGCAGGTCGGCGGCTGGGGCCGGACGGTGACGACGCGCCGCCGACCCCGGGAGGTGCCGCTGGCGGGATCGCAGCCGCCGCCCGGGGACCCCGCCGACCGGCCCGACTCCTCGGCCCTGGCGTCCAGCGGCCGCCGGATCGCGGCCGGCACGGTCGCCGTCGCGGTGCTGCTGCCGGCGGCGGTGCCGGGCCTGCACCCGCGCGGCGTGTTCGGCGTCGGCGGCGGCGGCTCCGGCCGGGGCACGCAGACCGTGACGACGCCCGACCCGCTGGTCAGCCTGAAGCGGGAGCTGACCCGGCTGGACGACTCGACCGTCCTGACCTACCGCAGCGACGCCCCCGAGAGCCCCGGCTACCTGCGCCTCTACGCCCTCGACCGGTTCGACGGGGACCGGTGGACCTACAGCCCGCTGAAGAGCAGCGCCAGGGACCGGCTGAGCGGCGACCGCGCCCTGCCCGCCCCGCCGGGGCTGACCGTCGCGCCCTCGCGCGAGGTGACGACCGAGGTGCGGGTGCGGCCGGAGGTCAGGAACATGACGTTCCTGCCGGTGCCGTACGCCCCGGCCAAAGTGTCGATCAAGGGCGACTGGCGGGTGCACGGCCCGTCGCTGATGATCTACTCGCTGCGCGACTCGGCGGGCGGGCGCTCCTACACCGTCAAGAGCCTGCTCCCGCAGCCGACCCCGGGCCAGCTCGCCGGCGCGGGGCCCTACCCGCCCGAGGTCGTCGCCCGCTACACGGCGGTGCCCAAGAACGTCCCGCCGCAGGTCCGGAAGCTCGCGGCGGACGTCACCGCCGGGTCGGCGACCGCGTTCACCCAGGCCGTGCGGCTGCAGCGCTGGTTCACCATGTCCGGCGGGTTCAGCTACGACCTGACCGCGCCCGCGCCCCAGCACGGCAGCGAGCTCGTCGACTTCCTGCTGCACAGCAAGCGCGGCTACTGCGAGCAGTTCGCCGCCGCGATGGCGCTGATGGCGCGGATCCTCGGCATCCCGTCGCGGGTCGCGATGGGCTACACGCCGGGCAGCGAGGAGAAGCCCGGCGAGTGGGTGGTGCGGTCGCGCGACGCGCACGCGTGGCCCGAACTGTACTTCGAGGGCTCGGGATGGGTGCGCTTCGAACCCACGCCGAGCGGCGCCGCCGGGCAGGGCACCGCCCTCGCCCCCGCCTACAGCCAGCCCGAGGCCAGCACCGGCGGCGGGCCGGAGGACGAGGCCACGCGGGCGCCGGACCCCTCGTCCCCGGACGCGGGCTCGACCTCCGCGCCCGCCGGCCCCCGGCACCGCAACGACGAGGGCGCGGGCGACGCGACCGGCGCCCAGGAGGACGACGGCAGCGGGTTCTCCACGGCGGGGTGGCTCGCCGGAGTACTGCTGGTGCTGCTGCTGACGGCCGTGCCGATGACGCTGCGGATCCTCACCCGGTGGCGCCGCTGGGCGGCCCTTGCGCCGCCGCCCACCGGGACGCCGATGCCCGCACGGCGGACGCCCGCCCCCGATCAGGCCTGGAAGGTGAAACCCGCGCGGCGAGGGCGGGAACCCGACCCGGCCGAGACTTCGGGGCCCGTGCTCGGGACGCGGGGGCCGGATCCGGCCGGGGTGGCGCACGCCGCCTGGCAGGAGATGCGCGAGGACACGCTCGACTACGGCCTGGAATGGCGGGCCAGCGACTCCCCGCGCGCCACCGCCCGCCGGCTCGGCGAGCTGCTGGAGTTGGACGCGCCGAGCCTGCAGGCCCTCAACCGGATCGCTCGCGCCGAGGAACTGGCGCGCTACTCGCGGACCCGCCCCACCGAACCCGCCGAGCAGCTGCGCGCCGACGTGCGGACCGTCCGGGAGGCGTTCGCCGCGTCCGTGGGGCGCCGGACCCGGTGGCGCGCCCGCCTGCTGCCGCCGTCGACGATGGCGCAGACCCGCACCGCGCTCCGGACCGCCACCAACCGCGCTCTCGACGTCACCGCCCGTGTGAACGACCTACCGTCGCGCCTCCGCCGCAGGTAGGCGCCACGCCCGCCCCCGGACACACGTTCGTCCCGGCCTCGCGGTCAGATCCCGCACACGGCCGGGACGAGTCGTCTCGTCACAACGACGGCGTCAGTCACCCTCGGTGCGGCGTCGCCAGCGTTCCTCCATGCGCTCCATGAAGCCGGCCTTGGCGGGACGCGCCTGCCGGCCGCCTCCGCGCGCGGGCTCGTTGCCGATGCCCGCCATCCGCTTCCAACTCGTCAGCGCCCACACGCAGCACACGACCATCAGCAGGAATCCCGTCACGCTGATGGCGATCGTGACCGTGCCCTTGTTGATCACGAGACCGGCCATCAGGGCGCACACGCCCACCACGAAGCCGAGGGCCGCCTTGACGATCCGGCGCTTGTAATGGACCTGGGGGTTGGTCGAGCGAACCGCGTGAGCGAACTTGGGATCTTCGGCGTACAACGCCGATTCGATCTGTTCGAGCATGCGCTGCTCGTGCTCAGAGAGCGGCACGGCACCTCCCAGCGACAGCTCCGCGACGGAGTATCCGATGCGGGACGCGAACGTCAACGGTGATATGCCCAGAATACGAGGACTCTCGAGCGTACGAAAGCGAACGGCCCGCCGAGGGCCCGGCGCCGGTCACCTCACAGCCTTCTTTCATTGTCTTCCGTCCCTGCCGTCCCGTGCGTCACCCTCCGCCGCACGCCGAACCAGCGCGGCGGGGCGCACCGCGCCGCGCCCGAACCGGTGCGCGACCTGATCCATGGCTCGCTCGGCCTCACGCCAGCCGCTGTCCGGCTCGTCGAAGGCGAGCTGACGGGGGGCCTCGCCGGCGGGGCCCAGGTTCTCCACCCGCACCCCGACCAGTCGGAGTCGTACCCGTTCCAGGCCCGACGCCTCGTACAGCTCGCGGGCTGTGACATAGATCACACGAGCCAGGTCGGTCGGCTCGGCCAGCGTGCGCGCCCGCGTGATCGTCTTGAAGTCGGCCATCCGCAGTTTGACGCTGACCGTCCGGCCGGCGTTCCCGCTCTCGCGCAGCCGCGCGCCGACCCTCTCCGCGAGCCGCAGCAGCTCACGCCGGATGACCTCGGGGTCGTCGACGTCGGTGTCGAAGGTCTCCTCGGCGCCGATGCTCTTGTCGGGCGTGTGCGGGACGACCTCCCGCGGGTCGCGTCCCCACGCCAGCTCGTGCAGGTGCCCGCCGAGCGCGTTGCCGAGTTCGCGCTGCAGCGTGGAGAGGGGCACCTGGGCGAGCTGCCCGACGGTGCGCAGCCCGAGGCGGGTGAGGTTCTGCTCCGTCCGCTCACCGACGCCCCACAGGGCCGCGACGGGCAGCGGGTGCAGGAAGTCGACGACGCCGTGGGCGGGCACCACGAGCAGCCCGTCGGGCTTGCACCGGGTCGAGGCCAGCTTCGCGACGAACTTGGTGTTCGCGACGCCGACCGAACAGGTGATGCCCTGCTGGTCGCGCACCTGGTCGCGGATGAGCTGCGCGATCGCGGCGGGACGGCCCAGCCGCCGCCGCGCGCCCGCCACGTCCAGGAAGGCCTCGTCCAGCGACAGGCCCTCCACCAGCGGCGTGATGGAGCGGAAGATCTCGAAGACGGCGGCGGACACGCGGCCGTACTTGCCGTGGCTCACGGGCAGCACCACGGCCTGCGGGCACAGCCGCCGCGCCCGCGTCATCGGCATCGCCGAGTGGACGCCGAACTTCCGTGCCTCGTAGGAGGCCGCGGAGACGACGCCGCGCGGCCCGGCCCCGCCCACGACGACGGGGCGTCCGCGCAGCTCGGGCCGCTCCAGCAGCTCGACGCTGACGAAGAAGGCGTCCATGTCGACGTGCAGGATGGCGCAGCCGGTGTCGTCGGCCGGCGGACCCGGCTGCGGCCCCGGCCGGTGCAGCTGCTGCTTGCGGCTCACGGTGCTAGCCGGCCGGTTTGTCCGCCACCAGGTGCAGCTGGGTGGCGAGGTCCCGCAGGACGGGATGGACGGCCGCGACGGACTCCAGCGCGATCAGCGCGTCGGCGGAGTCGGCGTCGCCGTCCACCAGGCCGCTCGGCACCAGATCGGCGAAGATCCGTACGCCGTGCAGCTCGGCGACCCGCAGTCCGGCGCCGAGCACCAGCTCCGACAGCGACTCGCGGGTGAACCGGCGGGGCATCCGGTCGCCCTCGCCCCACCGTCCGGACGGGTCCGTCAGCACCCGCCGCGCGTCGTCGAAATGCCCGGACACCGCGCGGTGCAGCGCGGCCGCGATCTGCCCGGCCGCCAGCACGCTGACCGAGCCGCCCGGGCGGACGGCGCCGGTGAGCGCCGCCATCGCCGCGGCCGGGTCGTCGACGTACTCCAGGACGCTGTGGCACAGCACGAGGTCGGCGGCGTCCGGGCCGAGCAGGTCGGGCAGGTCGACGGCGTCGCCCTGGACGGCGCGCACCCGCACCCCCGACTCGGCCGCCCGCCGCTCCAGCGCGGCCAGCGCGTCCGGATTGGCGTCGACCACGGTGACCCGGTGCCCGAGCTCGGCGAGCGGGACGGCGAACCCCCCGGTCCCGCCGCCGACGTCCACGACATCGCTCAGGCCGGCCTCGGGAGTGATGCGTTCGAGGACCGCGCGCAGAGCGTCCCACAGGACGGCACTGCGCACCCGGCCGCCACCCCGCCCCCGCTTCTGCTGCCGCCCCGTCACGGCCGCTCCCTTTACGTTCGTCATCAAGGAGAGCTTATTGCAGTGCCGCCGTCAGAGGACCGCCAGCCCCAAGAAGCAGTGCACCGCGACGACCTGAGGCCCGAGTCGACGCGATGCCAGCGATCGCCGCAGTGCCCGACGATGAAGGGCCGCTAAGCCACCAAGCCCCCACCATCCCGACCACCCCAGCCCCCACACCAGCCACGCGACAACCTGAGGGGCCGCGATCGCGTCCGAAGGCAGGTTCGAGCTTGCGAGAACCTGATCGCGAAGCGAGCCGCAAGGCGAGCCGGAGCGATGCCAGCGATCGCCAGCAGTTGCCGACGATGGAGGGCCCTCCGGGCCCGAAGGAGAAGGCGACTGCCGTGAACACAGCAGGGCCGCCAGGCCCGAAGGAGGAGAGAAAAGCTCAGAGACTCAACGAAGGCTTGAGTTGTTGGAGGCGGGAAAGGAGGCCGTTGACGAAGCGGGGGGACTCGTCGGTGGACAGTTCGGTGGCGAGGCCTACCGCTTCGCTCACCGCGACGCCGTCGGGGACGTCGTCGACCCACAGGAGTTCGAACGTCCCCATCCGCAGGATGTTGCGGTCGACGACGGGCATGCGTTCGAGCGTCCAGCCGGTGGCGTAGGTGGCGAGCAGTTCGTCGATGCGTTCCCGGTTCTCCTGGACGCCTTCGATCAGCCGGACGGCGTGCGGGTACTCGGCGAGCTCGTCCTGGTTGGGGCGGCCGCGGGCGGCGAGCACCGCCGTCGGCTGCTCCTCCCGGAGTTCGGCGGCGAACAGGATGTCCAGGGCGAGTTTTCTGGCCTTGGTGCGCGCGGCCATCTCAGGCGCGGCCGAGGTACTCGCCGGAGCGGGTGTCGACCTTGACCTTCTCGCCGGTGGTGATGAACAGCGGGACCTGGATCTGCGCGCCGGTCTCCAGGGTGGCGGGCTTGCTGCCGCCGGTGGAGCGGTCGCCCTGCAGGCCGGGCTCGGTCTCGGTGATCTCCAGCACGACGGCGGCGGGCAGCTCGACGTACAGCGGGTTCTCGTTGTTGAAGGCGATCACGGCGTTCTGCTCGGGGAGCAGGTAGTTCGCGGCGTCGCCGACGACGGACGCGGGGATGTGCGGCTGGTCGTAGGTCTCGGTGTCCATGAAGACGAAGTCCTCGCCCTCGCGGTAGAGGTACTGCATCTCGCGCTTGTCGACGCTGGCCACCTCGACCTTGGTGCCGGCGTTGAAGGTCTTGTCGACGACCTTGCCCGACAGGACGTTCTTGAGCTTGGTGCGGACGAACGCGCCGCCCTTGCCTGGCTTGACGTGCTGGAACTCCTGGACGGTCCACAACTGGCCGTCGATGTTCAGCGTCATGCCGTTCTTCAGGTCGTTCGTCGTCGCCACTGCGTTGTTCTCCCGGTCGCGGGCCCGCGCGTCCTACAGGACGAGCAGGTCCTTGGTCGATGTGGTGAGGAGCTCCGGCCCGCCCGCGCGGACCACCAGCGTGTCCTCGATGCGGACCCCGCCCCGGCCCGTGAGGTAGACCCCCGGCTCCGCGGTGATCGGAACCCGATCCATCAGCTTACCGGTCTTGTCGTACCCCATGAGCGGCGCTTCGTGGATCTCCAGGCCGACGCCGTGCCCGAGGCCGTGGGTGAACGCCTCGGCGTGCCCGGCCTCTCCGATGATCTCGCGGGCGGCGGCGTCCACGTCCTTGGTGTCGGCTCCGGGCAGCGCGGCGGCCAGCGCGGCAGCCTGGGCGCGGTGGACGAGGTCGTAGAGGTCCCGCTGCCAGGCCGCGGGCTCGCCGATCGCGACGGTGCGGGTCATGTCGGCGTGGTAGCCGCCGTAGAGGGCGCCGAAGTCCATGGTGACGAGGTCGCCGCGCTGGAGTTCGCGGCCGCCCGGGTGGTGGTGCGGGACGGCGCCGTTGGGGCCGGACGCGATGATCGAGTCGAACGCGGGGCCTTCGGCGCCGTGGTCCACCATGGCGCGTTCGAGGGCGATCGCGACGGCGCGCTCGGTGACCCCGGCGCGGATCTCGGGCAGGACGGCCTCGAACGCGCGGTCGGTGACGGCGCACGCCTCCCGCAGCAGGCCGATCTCCTCCTCGTCCTTCACCATGCGCAGCTCTTCGACGAGGTGGCCGAGCGGGACGAGTTCCACGGCGGCGCCGCCGGGATGTTCGACGCCGAGGAGCGCCGTGTGGTGCTCGACGGTCAGGTCGTGGGCCTCGAAGCCGACGCGGCCGTGGCCGTCCGCGGCCGCCTGCCTCACCAGTGCCTCCGCCACCTGCCGGTCGACCACGACGGGCAGTTCCGGGCAGACCTGCGCGGCCATGCCGGCGTAGCGGCCGTCGGTGGCGAGGACGGCGGGCCCGTCGGCCGGGACGAGCAGCGCGGCCCGCGAGCTGTCCAGGCCGGTCAGGTAGCGGACGTTGACCAGGCGGGTCACCAGCAGCGCGGCGGCGCCCCGGTCGGCGACGAGCGCGGCGAGCCGGCGGCGCCGCGCGTAGTGAGTCTCCCCCATGGCCAGGACTCTAGGTCATCGCGGTACGGCCGTCTCAACGCGGTCACGAACATGAAGAACCCTCGACTTTTCGTCGAGGGCTGGCCTAGCGTGACCGGGCGTGTGCTCCGTCCCCCGAATGTCCCTCCCCCATGGACTTCCCCAGGAGTGATTTCCCTTGACCCGAGTCAGCCGTAGAAGACTGCTGGGCACAGGCGCGCTCACCGCCGCGGGAGCCGTCGTCTCCGCCGCCGCGGCCCCCTGCGCCTCCGCCCGCACGGCGCCCCTGACCGCGGACGTGGTGATCGTCGGCGCCGGGCTCTCCGGGCTCACCGCCGCCCGCGACCTCGTCGCGGCGGGCCGGGCCGTGATCGTGCTGGAGGCGCGGGACCGTCCCGGCGGCCGCGTCTACGGGATGCCGCTCGGCGACGGCACCACCAACGAGGGCGGCGCCGAGTTCATCGGCCCGACGCAGGACCGCATCGCCGCGCTCGCCGAGGACATGGGCGTCGACACCTACGCGACTTACAACGAGGGCAAGAACGTCTACTACCGGGACGGCAAACGGTCGCTTTACGCGACCGACGGGCTGCTCGGCGCGGTCCCGCCGGACTGGGGCGTGGTCGACCTGGAGCTGGCGCTGCTGAAGCTCGGCGGCATGGTCAAGGAGGTGCCGGTCGGCGAGCCGTGGAGGGCGGCCAAGGCCGAGGAGTGGGACGCGCAGACCTTCCACACCTGGTCGCGGTCCAACTCGCTGAGCAGCGGCGCGCGGTTCCTGATGGACGCGTTCGCCTCCTCCACGCTGTCGATGCGCTCGCAGGAGGTGTCGCTGCTGTACCTGCTGAACTACGCGGCCTCGGCGGGCAACGAGACCACCCCGGGAACGATCGACCGGCTGATCAACACCAGGGGCGGCGCGCAGGAGTCGCGGTTCGTCGGCGGGTCGCAGGAGGTGCCGATCCGGCTGGCGGCGCGGCTCGGCGACATCGTCCGCTACAACGCGCCGGTCCGGTCGATCGCCACGGAGGCGGGCGGCGCGACGGTGACGGCCGACGGGATCACGGTGTCGGCCCGGCGGGTCGTGGTGGCGATGTCCCCGGCGATCGCCGGGAGGATCGACTTCTCGCCGGCGCTGCCCGCGAGCCGGGCGCAGCTCATGCAGCGCTACCCGATGGGCTCGGTCTCCAAGTTCGTCGCCGTCTACGACACGCCGTTCTGGCGGGCGGACGGGCTGACCGGGCAGGCCGTGGCCGACAGCGGCGCGATCGACGCGACGTTCGACAACAGCCCGCCGGACGGGTCGCGGGGCATCCTGATGGGCTTCATGAACCAGGCCAACATCAGGAGGCTGGACGGCGCGCCGGCCGCGGACGTCCGGGCGGCGGGACTCGCCTCGTTCACCAAGCTGTTCGGCGACAAGGCCGCGAACCCGAAGCTGACCGCGTTCCAGCGCTGGGACAACGAGACGTGGAGCGGCGGCGGCCCCGTCGGCGTCGCCCCGCCCGGCGCGCTCACCGCGTTCGGCCCGGCCCTGCGGGAGCCGTGCGGCCCGGTCCACTGGGCGGGCACCGAGACGTCCGGCTACTGGACGGGCTACATGGACGGCGCCGTCCGCTCCGGCGAGCGCGTCGCCAAGGAGGTCGACGCGGCGCTCTGAGCCCGCCTCTCCCGGGCTATTACCCGGCACGGTTCCGCCAGCCGCGAGAAGTAAGGATCGGATGCCGATCCGGTCGGCGGATCCGCGCGTCTCATCCAGGGACACGGATGGACGACGGGACGGGTTCCGATGGCGGGGTACGGGAATCGGCCGGGATGGGCCCCGGCGGCGCTGCTGGCGGTCGGCGCGCCGCTGGCCGGGGCGGCGCTGATCGTCGCGCGGGCCGCCCTGGACGCCTACGGGCCGTCGGCGCTGGCGGGCAACTGGGCGGGCTCGGCGCTGCTCTTCGTGATGATGATGGCCGGATACGCCCTGCTGGTCTTCACCCAGCTGCGCTACGAGAACGTCCTGGTCTTCTTCGGCGCCTTCTTCCTGCTGACCATCGGGGCGTCCATGGTCGCGGGCGCGGTGTCTGACCAGGCGATGCGCGAGCGCGGCCGGACCACGGCGTGCACGGTCCAGAAGGTCGACCGGCGCGAGGTCACCAGCACCGACGGCGAGGGGAACAGGACAACGAACGTCTTCTACGACCACGACCTCGCCTGCGCCGAGCCGCGGGTGCGGACGATGACGACCGGGTCCAGGGTCGCGGGCCGGGGCGAACGCGTCCAGGTCGTGTACGACCCGCGCGGCCGCCTCGACCCGCGCCCGGCCGGCTCGGTGGGCGATCCGGGCGGCTCCCTGGCATGGGGGGCCGCCCTGTTCGGCGGCGGTGTCCTGCTCCGCGTGCTGTTCGAGCTGGGCGTCCCGCCGTTCGGGCCCGGAAAGGGGCTCCGGCTCCGCCTCCGCCGGTGGCGGAGGCGGCCCGTCAGAGTCCGGCCGCCATCTCCTTGACCTTCTCGATCAGCGCGAGGCGGCCCTTGTGGTCGCCCGCGATCGGGGACACGTTGAGCGTCGTGACGCCGGAGTCCTTCATCGCGGCGAGCCGCTCGCGGACGTGCCCCTCCGGGCCGATGAGGGACATCTTCTCCAGCAGTTCCTGCGGGACCTTCGCGGCGGCCTCGTCCTTCTTGCCGTCCAGGTACAGGTCCTGGATCTCCTCGGCCTCCTTCTCGTAGCCGTAGCGCCGGGCGAGGTCGTTGTAGAAGTTCTTGCCCTTGGCGCCCATGCCGCCGATGTAGAGGGCGGCCATCGGGCGGCCGAACTCCAGGAAGCCCTTCACGTCCTCGCCGATGGCGAGCGGGGACTGCCCGACCACGTCGAGCTCGCCGAGGGCGGGGTCGCGCTTGGCCTTCCCGGCCGCGAGGGAGGCGCCCCACACGTCCGCGGCCTTCTCCGGCACGTAGAAGATCGGCTCCCAGCCGTTGGCGATCTCGGCGGTCAGCTCGACGTTCTTCGGGCCGATCGCGGCGACCATGATCGGGATGTCGGCCCGCACCGGGTGGTTGATGAGCTTGAGCGCCTTGCCGAGGCCGGTGCCCTGCCCCTCCGGCAGCGGCAGGTGGTAGTACTTCCCGTCGTGCTGCACCCGCTCGCGGCGCCACACCTTGCGGCAGATCTCGATGATCTCCCGGGTGCGGCCGAGCGGCGCGGTGTAGGGGACCCCGTGGAAGCCCTCGATGACCTGCGGGCCGGACGCGCCGATGCCGAGCGTGAACCGCCCGTCGGAGACGTAGTCCAGCCCCGCGGCGGTCTGGGCGATCGCGGTCGGGGTGCGCGAGTAGATGTTGAGGATGCCGGAGGCGATCTCGACCCGCTCGGTCCTGGCGGCGATGTAGCCCATCTGGCTCACCGCGTCGAAGCTGTAGGCCTCCGCGACGTAGACGATGTCGAGGCCGGCCTTCTCGTAGTCGGCGAGCTCCTCGACGGTCTCCTTGAAACCGCCCGAGTAGCTGAGCGCCATACCGATGCGCATGGTGTCCCGCGCCCCTTCCTAAACCGAATCCGATTCCAGTCGAACGTAACCTACTCCCGGCAGCCGCCCGGGAGGAGGGGTCACGGCAGTGCGGGACCGTTCAGCGCGTCCAGCGTCTGCCGGTACATCGCGGTGCGGATCGTCGCCACGACCGCCCCGTTCTTGCTCGCCAGCGACGCCGCCCACTCCACGGCGGCGGGAAGCACCTCCTCCTCGGGCGCGACGCGCTGCACGATCCCGGCCTCGCGCGCCTGCTCCGCGGCGTAGCGGCGTCCGGTGAGCATCGCCTCGTGCGCGGTGGCCTTCGGCAGCCGCGCCGTGATCAGCGCGTTCATCCCCGGGGTGAAGCTCATTCCGAGATCGACCTCGGGCAGGCAGAAGTAGCCGCGGTCGGTGCGCATGACGGCGAAGTCGTGGGCGAGGGCGAGCATGCCGCCGCCCGCGAAGGCGTGGCCGTTCAGCGCCGCGACCGTCGGCATCGGCAGCGACAGGACGCGCGCGTACAGGGCGTGCACGCGCCGCAGGTACTCCTCGAACCGGTCCTGGTTGGCTCCGAGCCATTCCAGGTCGAGGCCGTTGGAGTAGAACTTGCCGGTGCCGACGGTGACGAGCGCGCCCGGGCCGTCGTTCTTGGCCACCGAGTCGAGGGCCCCCTCGACCGCGTCGAGGAAGCCGGGGCCGAACCGGTTCTCGCCCGCGTCGAACCGCAGGACGTACACGTCTCCGTCGCGCTGGAGGTCGATCACGAACGTCTCCTTCTCCCGGCCGGCCCCGGTCCCGGAGCCCGTGCCTGCATCGCGTGCCTGAGCCGACCCTACTCGCGGGTAGTAGCTATGACGTCCGACATAGCCAAAATTCGCCATGACGGTCGTCATGGTCAACGCGAAGACCGTATGATGAATGTCATAATCGTCCCCATGGGGACGGACAGCAGGGAACGCATGGTGCGCAGCGCCGCCTACCTCTTCCGCGAGCGCGGCTACAGCGGCACCGGGTTCCGCGACGTCATCGCGCACAGCGGCGCCCCGCGCGGGTCGATCTACCACCACTTCCCCGGCGGCAAGGCGCAGCTCGCCGAGGAGGCCGTCCGCTACGCAGGAGAGTTCCTCAACGCCGGCATCCTCGCCGCCACCGAGGGCGGCGACGCCGCGTCCGCCGTGGACGCCTTCACGGGCTGGTGGCGGCAGGTCCTGATCAAGAGCGAGTTCCGCGCCGGCTGCCCCGTCGTCGCCGTCACCGTCGAGTCCCACGACGAGGCCCCGCAGCTCGCCGCGGCCGCCGCGGCCGCGTTCGGGCGCTGGCAGGACACCCTGGCCACCGGCCTCGGCAACGCCGGGGTCCCCGACGACCGCGCGTCCCGCCTGGCCCGCCTCATCGTCGCGGCCGTCGAGGGCGCCACGATCCTGTGCCGCGCCCACCGCGACGTCGCGCCGCTGGACGACGTCGTCGCCGAACTCAAGGACATGGCCCGCAGCGCCGCGAAAGAGGGGTAGGCGCGCAGGAGGACTAGGAGCTCTCGGCGACCAGTTCGGCCACGGCCTGGAGGGCGAGGACGTAGGACATGGTGCCGAATCCGGCGATGGTGCCGGTGGCGACGCCGGCGACGACGGAGATGTGGCGGAACTCCTCGCGCGCGGCAGGGTTCGTGATGTGGACCTCGATGAGCGGGGCGGTGCGCTGGGCGGCCGCGTCCCGCAGCGCGTAGGAGTAGTGCGTGAACGCCGCCGGGTTCAGCACGACGGGGACGCGCTCGTCGGCCGCCTCGTGCAGCCAGCGCATCATCTCGGCCTCGTCGTCGGTCTGCCGCACCTCGACCTGCAGTTCGAGGCGGCGGCCGGCGTCGCGGCAGACGGCGACCAGGTCGTCGAAGCTGGCCGTCCCGTAGGTGTCGGGCTCGCGGACGCCGAGACGGCGCAGGTTGGGGCCGTTCAGGACCAGGACGCGGGTCATCGGGTGATCTCCCGGTAGGCGGCGGCGAGCAGGTCCTCGTCCGGACCCTCGAGGCGGCCCGGCTCGGCGATGCCGTCGAGGACGACGAACCGGAGCGTGGCGCCCCGCGACTTCTTGTCGATGGTCATGGTGGCGCGCAGGCCGGGCCAGTCGGCGGCGTAGGAGACCGGCAGGCCCACGGACTCCAGGACGTCCCGGTGCCTCCGCACGACGTCCGCGGGCAGCCGCCCCGCGAGGCGGGACAGCTCGGCGGCGTACACCATGCCGATCGCGACGGCGTGGCCGTGGCGGAACCGGTAGTCCTCGTTCTTCTCGATCGCGTGCGCGAGGGTGTGGCCGTAGTTCAGGATCTCGCGGAGGCCGCTCTCCTTCAGGTCGGCCGAGACGACGCCCGCCTTGACCCGCACGGCCCGTTCGACGAGTTCGCGGGTGTGCGGGCCGTCGGGGTGCGCGGCGCCCTTGGGGTCGTCCTCGACGAGGGCGAGGATCTCCGGGTCGGCGATGAACCCGGCCTTGATGATCTCGGCGAGGCCGCTGATGTAGTCCTCGCGCGGCATCGTCACCAGCGTGGCGAGGTCGCACACGACGCCGGCGGGCGGGTGGAACGCGCCGACGAGGTTCTTGCCCTCGGGGACGTTGATGCCGGTCTTGCCGCCGACCGCCGCGTCCACCATGCCGAGCAGCGTCGTCGGGACGAGCACCGCCCGCACGCCGCGCAGCCACGAGGCGGCCGCGAACCCGGCGAGGTCGGTGGTGGCCCCGCCGCCGACGCCGACGACGACGTCGGTCCGGGTCATGCCGAGGCGGGCGAACGACGACCACAGCCCGGCGAGGACGCCGACCTCCTTGGCGGCCTCGCCGTCCGGGACGGGCAGCGCGTGCACGGCGTACCCGGCCTGTTCGAGCGCCCCGCACACGGGGCGGGCGATCTGCGGCAGCCCCTCGGCGTGGACGACCGCGACGGTCCGCGCCCGCTCCCCGATCATGGCGGGCAGCTCGCCGAGGACGCCCGTCCCGATGACGACGTCGTAGGGGTCGGCGCCGCCGACGTGCACCCGCGCCTCCGTCACGCGTCCCCCTCCAGGGCCTTCACGACCTCTTCGACGATGTCGGCGGGCTCGCGGCCGTCGGTGTCGACGTGCACGGTGCCGAGCCGCTCGTAGATCGGGAGCCGCTCCTCCAGGAGCTTGCGCATCTGGCTGCGGGGGTTCAGCACGAGCAGTGGCCGCGCCGACGCCAGGCCGACCCGCTTGATCGCCTCCGACAGGCCGACCCGCAGGTAGACGACGGTGTGCCCGGCGAGCAGGTCCTGCGTCTCCGGCGCGAGGACGGCGCCGCCGCCGAGCGAGACGACGCCCTCGTGGCCGGCCAGCGCCTCGGCGACGGCGGCGCGCTCCAGTTCGCGGAAGCGCTCCTCGCCGTCGTCGATGAAGATCTCGCCGATCGGCTTGCCCGCGGCCCGCTCGACGTCGGCGTCGGTGTCGCGCAGCGAGACGCCGAGACGCTCGGCGAGCGCGGCGCCGATCGTGGACTTGCCCGAGCCGGGCGGCCCGATGATGACGGCCTTCGGTCGCATGGCACCGCTCACTTGATCGTCAGAGAGGACAGGTATCCGCGCAGGTTGCGGGCGGTCTCCTCGGCGGAGTCGCCGCCGAACTTCTCCAGCGCCGCGTCCGCGAGCACGAGCGCGACCATCGCCTCGGCGACCACCCCGGCGGCCGGGACGGCGGTCACGTCGCTGCGCTGGTTGATCGCCTTGGCGGGCTCGCCGGTCGTGACGTCGATCGTGTCGAGCCGCCGCGGGACGGTCGAGATCGGCTTCATCGCGGCGCGCACCCGCAGCACCTCGCCGGTGGTCATGCCGCCCTCGACGCCGCCGGCCCGGTTGGTGCGGCGGCGGATCCCGCCGGGGGTCGCGTCGATCTCGTCGTGCGCCCGCGAGCCGGGCCGCCGCGCGGTGGTGAACCCGTCGCCGAGCTCCACGCCCTTGATCGCCTGGATGCCCATGAGGATGCCGGCGAGCCGGGAGTCCAGCCGCCGGTCCCAGTGGACGTGGCTGCCGAGGCCGGGCGGGAGCCCGTAGGCGAGGACCTCCACGACGCCGCCGAGGGTGTCGCCGGCCTTCTTCGTCTCGTCGATGTGCGCGACCATCCGCGCCGACGCCTCGCCGTCGAAGCAGCGCACCGGGCTCTCGTCGACCCGCGCCAGGTCGCCGGGCTCCGGCAGGACGCCCTCGGGGGCCTCGACCTCGCCCAGCGCGATCACGTGGCTCAGGACGTCCACGCCGAGCGCCTGCTTGAGGAACGCCTTGGCGACGGTGCCGAGCGCGACCCGCGCGGCCGTCTCGCGCGCGCTCGCCCGCTCCAGGACGGGCCGGGCGTCGTCGAAGCCGTACTTCTGCATGCCGACGAGGTCGGCGTGACCGGGCCTCGGCTGCGACAGCGGGGCGTTCCTGGCCTGGGCGGCGAGGACGTCGGCGGCCACGGGGTCGGCCGACATGACCGTCTCCCACTTGGGCCACTCGGTGTTGCCGACCTCGATCGCGACCGGCCCGCCGAGCGTCACCCCGTGCCGGACGCCGCCGATGATCGTGACCTTGTCCTGCTCGAACTTCATCCGGGCGCCCCGCCCATGGCCGAGCCTCCGGCGGCGCAGCTCCTCGGCGATGTCCTCCGAGGTCACGCGCACACCGGCCGGCAGCCCCTCCACGATCGCGGTCAGGGCCGGGCCATGGGACTCCCCCGCGGTCAACCAGCGCAGCATGGGACGAATCCTATTGACTCCGCGCCCCCGCCCGGGACGGGCGTCCAGCATCTGAGAGGCTCGTCGTGGAGGTGGCGATGAGGAGAGCGGGTCCGGGAGGGGCCGACACGAGGCGTGCACTGCTGGGCCAGGCGCGGGCGTCCGCCCAGCTCGGGTCGCCGATGTACGCCGAACTGCTCGCGCGGGCGGCGGACGATCCGGGCGGGGTCGTGACGGGGGTGCTCGGGGAGCGCACGGAGACCGGCCGAATCCTGGGCATGCTGGGGACGGTGCACCGGCTCGTCCTCGAGGGACGGGTGCCGGAACTGGCCGCGCACTACCCGACCGCCGGCGGGACGAGCGACCCGCTGGAGGCCTGGCCCGCGTTCCGGGACGTGCTGGCCGGGCACGCGGCCGAGATCCGCGACGGCCTCCTCGACCCGCCGCAGACCAACGAGGTCGGGCGGGCGGCGCCGCTCGTCGGCGGGCTCCTGACGATCGCGGACGCCTGCCGTCTCGCGCACGATCCGGCCCGGTCCCTGCCGATCAGGCTGCTGGAGATCGGGGCCAGCGCGGGCCTGAACCTGCGCGCCGACCACTTCCGGTTCCTGCACGAGAACGGCGCGTACGGGCCGGAGTCGCCGGTCGTCCTGCCGGACGCCTGGCGGGGCCTTCCCCCGGTGGGCGCGCCGCTCGCCGTCGCCGAGCGGCGCGGATGCGACCCGAACCCGCTGGACACGGCCTCGCCCGCCGGGCGGCGGCGGCTCCTGTCGTACGTGTGGCCCGACCAGGCGGCGCGGGTGGCGCGGCTGCGGGCGGCGTTCGAGGTCGCCGCGCGGGTCCCCGCGACGGTCGTGGAGGCGGGCGCGGCGGACTTCCTGGACGGGCTGGCCCCCGAACAGGGCGTCGTGACGGTCGTGTGGCACTCGACGATGCGCGCCTACCTGTCGCAGGAGGAGGCGGCGCGCGTCGACCGCAGCATCGAGCGGGCGGGCGCGGCGGCCACCCCCGACGCGCCCGTGGCGCATCTGTCGTTCGAGGGGCGCGACGCCTCGCGGCTCGACGTCCAGCACGTCGTGACGCTGCGGCTGTGGCCGGGCGGGGAGCCGGTGGTCCTCGGTGAGGGCCCGTCCCACGGCCTCCCCACGACCTGGTCGCCCTCGGCCTGACGTCAGGACCGGCCGAGGGCCTTCTCGATCGCGACCCGCACCGGGGACGACGGGGGCAGCGGGCCCGCCGGGAGCAGGGGCGGCTGCGCCATGAAGCGGGGGGTGGCGCCCCGGTGCGCCTGCGCGGCGTGCACCAGGAACGGGTGGCACAGGTACACGTCGCCTGCCTGCCCCGTCGCGTAGGCGAGCGGGCGGTGCCCGGTGGCGGGGACGGCCTTGCCCGCCAGGTCCATGAACGCCAGGCCCGCCTCCCCCGCGGGCTCCAGGATCGGCGGGACGTCCAGATGGGAGCCGGCGCGCAGCCGCGTCGGCCCGTCGTCCTCCCCCACGTCGGAGAACAGGAACAGCATCAGCAGCGCGCGGCCCTTCGACGCGACGTTCACCCGGTAGGACAGGAAGTCGGCCGGGTCGTCGCCGGGGAAGCTCGCGTCGATGTGCCAGCCGTCGTCACCGGGCGGCTGATCGCTGGGGAACCGCACCGGGAACGTGCCGAGGCCGCTGCGCGGCAGCCAGGCGCCCTTCCCGGCGACGGCGTCGAACGCGGCGTGCAGGGCGCCGGTGTTCACGGCGGCCCGGAACGGCTCTTCGGCGTGCTCGCCCAGCCGCACGACCGGGCGCGTCCACGTCGCGGGGTCGGCGGGATCGCAGCCGGTGTCGCGCCACAGGATGTCGCGGCACTCGGCCGCCAGCTCCCGGGGGAACGCCTGCTCCACCCGGACGTACCCGTCAGCGAGGAATGCGTCGACGTCCACCATGGCGCCAGCGTCGCAGAGCGGCCGCGGCGGAGGCCAGCGATTTACCGCGCCCCCGGCCGCCCGCAGGCGGGCTACCTGCGCAGCACGTTCAGTTCGACGCCGCCGACGATACGGCCGCGCAGCAGTTCGGCGAGGCGATCGGAGACCCGCTGGACGGTGCCGCGCTCGTCGTGCCCGGGGACGACGGCGAACCGGACGGCGATCTCGGCGGAGGTGCCCTCGACGACGCGGACCCCGCTGACCGAGGGGTCCGAGCCGAACGCGGCCTCGACCGCGGCGAGGATGTCGGGGTCCTCGTGGGGCGGCGGGATCGGGCGGCCGTCGGCGAGCAGGTGCAGGCGCAGCCCGTCCACGGCGAACGGGACCGGGCCCGCCACGTCCACGACCAGGGCGTCCGCCCCCTCGTCGAGGGCGGCGCGGCAGGCGTCGCCGGCCCGCACCGCGACCGGGCGGGCGTCGGCGCGCCAGGCCTTCATCGTCTCGGTGCAGGTGAAGCCGAGCACGCCGCGGCGCCCGTCGGCGCCGATCAGGGTGGGCAGCGCCATGTCGCTCGACTTCTCCCGCCGCAGCTCGCCGGGGGCCGCGGGCTCCTCCTCGGTGAGGACGGCGACGATCGGCACGAGCAGCCGCGCCCCCTGCAGCCGCCGCAGCACCGTGTGCACGCCGACGCGGCCGGACGCGTACCCGGCGAGCGCCTCGCACAACCGGGGGTCGGCGCTTCCGTCGTCCCCGGGGAACTGTGGTTCGGGAATGGTCAGTCCGGACACGCCAGGAAGGCTATAGCCTCCGGCGACCACAAGGGGCTACTCCACGGATACTCTCCGCACCTGAGGTGCTTTCAGCCGAGGTCGGCGATGGCCGCGACGGTGCCGCCGCCCGACGGCCCCTGGTGCACCGCCGCGACCGACACGAACACCGCCGGGTCGCCGGTGACGGAGGCGGCGACGCCGCCGACGCACGCCTTGATCTGCCGGTGCCAGTGCACGTCGGAGTCGTCCAGCATGATGTTGCGGCGGCCCCGGACCGAGCCGCCCGGGTCGGCCTCGCACTTGATGAACACGTTGACGAGCCGGTCGCCGAGGTCGGACGTGCGGGGCCGTTCGGGCAGGTCCAGGCCCGCCGACCGGACGGCGTCCCAGATCCCGTCGGCGTCGAGCGCGTCCTTCATCACCCCGTGCCCGGCCCGGTAGCGGCCGCCGATGCCGCGCACGTTGCCGACGACCACGATCTGCGCCCGGTCCAGCTCCACGCCGGACGAGCAGGACGCCACCGACGAGTACAGCGACAGGTCCTTGTGGATCTGCTCGGCGGACGGCGCCTCGATCTCGCCGAGCGCGACGGCGATGCCGAGCGCGGTCGTGGAGTTGGAGATGTCCATCGACTTGAGGGTGTCCTCGGTGACGACGTCGCGGCCGCGCGCCTTCGCGTCGTTGATCGTGTCGAGGGTGAGCAGCGGCGTCTTGGTCTGCACGTAGTGGACGTCGCCGGGATCGTCGATCCCGGCGGTCTTCATGGCCTCGCGGACGCCGGCGGCGACGGTCTCCACCATCGCGGGACGGCCGATGTCCTCGGGCAGGATGACCTCGCTCATCGCGACGCCGACCGACAGCCTCGGCTCGCCGGAGGCGGGGACGCGGGCGGGGTCGGCGGTCGCGAAGACGGTCGCGTGCGGGCTGAGCACCCCGTCCGTGCCGCCCGACCACACCAGCGGGACCCGCGCCACCTCCTCCGCCGTCCGGGTGCCCCTGGCGAGGAGCACCTCGCGGAACGCCCGGTCGGCGAGCAGCCGCGTGTAGTCGTTCACGCCGCCGTTGCCCTCGGTCTTGCCGACGACGGCGAGGACCCGGTCGGCCTCCAGGACGCCGTCGTCGATCAGCCGGGCCAGCCCGGACGCGTCGGTCACGCTCTCGATGGGGATCTTGCGGACTTCGATCGGATCGGGCACCGTCATCGCTCCTCAGCTGCTCTGGTGATCGGTCTCTACCCGGGGTCAGCCCTCGACGACCGTCCCGGCCCTGCCGTGCGCGGCGTCGCCGAGCCGGGCCAGCGAGGCGATCGCGGCGCGCCGGCCGCCGCCCGCGACGAACCGCCGCACCGCCTCGACCTTCGGGCCCATGCTGCCGCCGGCGAAGTGCCCGGCGGCGGCCAGCGCGGTCAGCTCCGCGGCCGTCGTGCGGTGCAGCGGGCGGGCCCGCGGCGTCCCGAACCCGGTCATCGCGTGCTCCACGTCCGTGGCGATCACGAGGGTGGTCGCCTCCAGGCGGCGCGCCAGCAGCTGCGCGGCCAGGTCCTTGTCGACGACGGCCTCGACGCCGCGCAGCGCCCCGTCCGCCCGGGCCACGGGCACTCCCCCGCCGCCCGCGGCGACCACGACGTGCCCGGCGTCCAGCAGCAGCGCCGCCGCGTCGGCGTCCAGGATCTCCAGCGGCTCGGGCGAGGCGACGACGCGCCGCCAGCCCCGGTCCCCGAACCGCCTCCACACCTCGCCGAGCGCCATCGAGCGGCGGGCCTCGGCCTCCGGGAAGTAGCGGCCGACGGGCTTGGCGGGGGCCGCGAACCCGGGGTCGGCGGCGTCCACGAGCGTCCGCGTCACCACCGTGGACACCGGGCGGGCGGCGCCCCGCGCGGCCAGCGCCCGCTCCAGCGCGTTCATGATCATCACGCCGACGGTGGCCTGGGTCTGCGCGCCGCACCAGTCCAGCGGGACGGGCGGCACCACGCCCGCCGCCAGCTGGTTCTTGATCAGCAGGTTGCCGACCTGCGGGCCGTTGCCGTGCGTGAGCGCGACCCGCGCGCCCGCCGCGACCAGGTCCGCCACGCGCGCCATCGCCGCCTCGATCGCGGCCGCCTGCGCGTCCGGGGTGGCGCTGCCGTCCGGTGCGGTCATGGCGTTCCCGCCGAGGGCGATCAGGATCCGCTCGCCGCCGAGCGTCCCGCCGCGCCCGCGGTCGCGTCCTTCTGCATGGCCCCAGGTCACGGGACGGACGCTAACCCGCGCGGCGGCCGCCCCTCACGGGCGAATTCCGCCCAAGGAACGGCGTTTCTTCGGCAGGTTCCGGCGATGCTCCGCGCCGCGCGGGCCCCTCAGCGCAGGCGCGCGAGGCGGCTCACGGCCTCGTCGATGACCTCGTCCTTCTTGCAGAAGGCGAACCGGACGAAGTGGGCGCCAGCCTCGGCGTGGTCGTAGAACACCTGGCTCGGGATCGCGACGACGCCCGCCTTCTCCGGCAGCGCGCGGGCCAGCTCCCTGCCGTCGGTGAAGCCGAGCGGCCGGATGTCGGCCTGCACGAAGTAGGTGCCCTGCGGGCGGTAGGCCGCGAACCCGGCCGCCTCCAGACCGGTGACGAGCCGGTCCCGCTTGGCCTGGAGCGACTTGCGCAGCTCCTCCACCCACGGGATCTCGTTGCGCAGCGCGTACGCGGCGGCGTGCTGGTAGGGGGCGCTGACCGCGTAGGTGAGGAACTGCTTCACGGTCTGGACGGCCCGGACGTAGGGGGCGGGCGCCGTCACCCAGCCGGTCTTCCACCCCGTGACGGAGAACGACTTGCCCGCGGACGACACCGAGACCGTCCGCTCGCGCATGCCGTCGAGCGTCGCCAGCGGGACGTGCTCGGTCTCGTCGAACGTCAGGTACTCGTACACCTCGTCGGTGATCGCCACCAGGTCGCGCTCCCGGCAGACGTCCGCGATGGTCTCCAGCTCGTCCCGCGTGAACACGGTGCCGGCCGGGTTGTGCGGCGAGTTCACCAGGATCGCGCGGGTGCGCGGGCCGACGGCGGCGCGCAGCTCGTCCGGGTCGAAGGTGAAGCGCCCCTCCACCGGGCGCAGCGTGACGGGCCTGCGCACGGCCCCGGCGAGCGCGATCACGGCCGCGTAGGAGTCGTAGTACGGCTCGAACACGACGACCTCGTCGCCCGGACCCGCCAGCGACAGCACGGACGCGGCGATCCCCTCGGTCGCGCCCACGGTCACGAACACCTCGGTCGCCGGGTCGAACTCCAGCCCGTAGCGCTCCAGCCGCTGCGCCGCCACGGCCTCCCGGAGCACGGGCAGGCCGGGGCCGGGCGGGTACTGGTTCGCACCCGTGCGGATGGCGTTCACCGCCGCGTCCAGGACCCCGGGCGGGCCGTCCTCGTCCGGGAAGCCCTGGCCCAGGTTGATGGCGCCGGTCCGGACGGCGAAAGCCGACATCTCAGCGAAGATCGTCTCGCCGAATCCCTGCATGCGCTCGACCAATGGCTCGCTCACGCCCCAAGCCTAGGCCCCCGCCAAGGCCCGGGCGGAGATCACGGCCCCGCCGGGACGGCTCCCCGCAGGTCAGATCCAGCCCATGTCGATCGCGGCGCGGGCGGCGCGGACGCGGGTGGGTTCGCCCATCTTCGCCATGGCGGTCGACAGGTAGTTGCGGACGGTGCCCTCCGACAGGTGCAGGTCGGCCGCGATGCGGGCGGTCTCGGCGCCGGATCCGGCGAGGCGCAGGACGTCGCGCTCGCGCTCGGAGAGCGGGTTGTCCCCGGCGGCCATGGCGCTGGCGGCCAGCTCGGCGTCCAGGTACCGGCCGCCGCCGTGGATCTTGCGGATGGCGCTGGCGAGCTCGTCGGTGGGAGCGTCCTTGGCGACGAAGCCGCGGACCCCGGCGGACATGGCGCGGCGCAGGTAGCCGGGGCGGCCGAAGCTCGTGAGGATGCACACCGCGCAGCGGGCGCCGGAGGCGTTCAGCTCCTCGGCGACGGCGAGGCCGTCCGCGCCCGGCATCTCGATGTCGAGGACGGCGACGTCCGGGCCGTGCGCGGCCACCGCGGCGGCGACCTCGTCACCGCGGCCGACCTCGGCGACGACCTCCAGGTCGGGCTCCAGGCCGAGGAGCGCGGCCACGGCACCGCGGATGAGGTGCTCGTCGTCGGCGAGCAGGACACGGATCACGCGGGCCTCCCGGCCGGGAGCGCCCGACCGCTCTCCCGCGCGCCGCCCTCGCCCGGCCCGTGCGCGGGCGGGAGCGGGACGGCGGCGCGCAGCAGGAACCCGTCGCGGCCGTGCCGCCCCGCGGTGATCTCGCCGCCGAGCACGGCGACGCGCTCGGCGAGGCCGGTCAGGCCCGAGCCCTCGGCGGTCTCGGCGCCGCGGACGCCGTCGTTGCGCATCTCCAGGACCACGGAGTCACCGTAGACCGCGTCGCCGTACACGCCGAGCGAGATCGCGCAGTTCCTCGCCTCGCTGTGCTTGATGACGTTGGTGGCGCCCTCGCGGATCACCCAGGCGAGCACCGAGCGGGCCTCGGGCGGCAGGCCTTCCGGCAGCGGGCCGATCTCGCAGTGCACCCCGGCGGCCTCCAGCACGGCCCGGACCCCGGCCAGCTCGGCGTCCAGCTCCACGGCCCGGTAGCCGCGGACGGCGGCGCGGACCTCCCGGAGGGCCTCCCTCGCGGCGCGCTGGACGTCGGCCATCTCGGCGCCCGCCCGGTCGGGGTCGTCGCGCACCGTCCGCTTGGCCAGTTCGCTCTTCACCGCGATGAGGGACAGGCTGTGGCCGAGCAGATCGTGCAGGTCGCGGGAGAAGCGGAGCCGCTCCTCGGTGACCGCGAGCCGGGCGAGGGCGTCGCGGGCCGCGTAGGCCTCCTGGTGCAGCTCCCACATGCGCCGCTGGTACCGGTTGACGAACACGACGAACCCGGAGATCGCGGTGTACAGGGCGGCCAGCACCGGGAAGATCACGTACCAGGGGGCGTCGCTGTCGGGGTAGAGGCGGCCCGTGGCGATCGTGCCCACCACCCCGCAGTACGCCCCGGTGCCGGCGCACAGCGCGACGATCCACTTCCGCCCCATCGGGGACAGCACCACGGCCGAGACCCAGAAGACGGGGATGACGCTGAACCACGGACTGGTGAGCAGCATCAGGCTCAGCGCGGCGGCGACGACGCCGCTGCCCACGACGTCGCGCCTGGACGCGTTGCCTTCGAGGCCCTCCCGGACGAGCCGCGTGTAGCACCAGGCGAGCACGCAGAGCCCCGCGATGACCGCGGCGATGACGGGCACGCCCGCGTCGCCGTTGGTGTAGGCGTCTTCGAGCCCGTACAGGCCCGGCAGGACGAAGCCCGCTGCGGCGAACATGAACGAGCGGTAGGTCACCCGCCGGTACCGCTCCAGCTTGCGGGCGGCCTGTTCCTCGATGTCCGCCGTGGTCGCGACCGCCATGTACTCGATCCTCCTCGCATCGCACTGTAATGCCGGCCCGCGTGTCCTCAGGCGCGGCGCGGCTCCCACCGGAACCAGCGGGTGGCCAGCAGGCGGCCGAACGCGGCCCAGAAGGCCAGGAGGAAGAACGGCCGCACGCAGCAGAGCCAGCCTTCGGCGATGCCGACGGACGGGTGGCCGGGGCGGTGCACGAAGTCCTGGCCGAAGTACCCCGTCCGGACGATCTCCACGACCGGGCTGAGCGGGACCCACCGGCAGGCCTCCTGGACCCAGCCGGGCAGGCCGTCCAGCGGGAACATGACGCCGGCCCCGAGCATGCACCCGAACATGATCGGCAGGACGGTGAGCTGCGCCAGCTCCGCGTTCGGGGTGATCCCCGAGACGGCGAACGCGAGCGTCGCGAACACGGCGGCGCCGCCCGCGAGCCCGGCCAGCACCAGGACGGGGTCGGCGGGGACGCGGCCGTCCATCGCGGCGCCGAGCAGGACGAGCAGCGCGACGGCCTGCACCGCGTACAGCGCGGTCGCGGTGAGGACGCTGCCGGCGGTGATCTCCGCGTCGGACAGGGCGGTGCCGCGCAGCCGCTTGAGCGTGCGGTCCTCGCGGCGAGCGGTGAGGATGTTGACGAGGTTCATGAAGACGGCGAAGACCAGGAAGAACCCCAGATGGCCGGTGCCCTGGAGGAGGGCGCCGTCCACGCCGTCGATCTTCTCGCCGCGGACCGGGACGAGCATGGCCGCGAACAGGACGGGCAGGCCCGCGGCGGTGAACAGGGCGGTCCGGTTCCGCCAGAGCAGGGTGAGGTCGAGCCGGGCGACGCGCAGCACGGCGGCCGGGTCCAGCGAGACGAGGCTCATCGGGGGGCTCCTTCGGCGGTGCGCAGGAAGACGTCTTCGAGGGAGGCGCTGCGCGCCCGCAGGCCGTCGAGCCGGACGCTCTCCTCGTCGGCCCAGCGCAGCAGCTCGTAGAGCGCCGTCTGGAGCCCGGGGTCGCCGCCGTCGCGGGACGGTACGGCGTAGGAGGCGAGGGCGCGCCCGCTCTCCACCCGGACGTCGGCGCGGACGCCCCGCAGCGGGGGCAGTTCGGCGATCTGGAGGCGCTCGGGCAGCCGGAAGTCGATGCGGTCGCCGTGCCCGGCGACGACGTCGGCGACCGTGCCGGACGCCTCGATCCGTCCCCGGTGCAGGATCGCGAGCCGGTCGGCGAGGTGCTCGGCCTCCTCCAGGTAGTGGGTGGTGAGCAGGACGGCCGTGCCGCCGGCCACCACGTCCCTGACGATGTCCCAGGTCGCGCGCCGGGCCTCGGGGTCCATGCCGCTCGTCGGCTCGTCCAGGAACAGGACGTCGGGCCTGCCGAGCAGGGCCAGCGCGAGGTCGAGGCGGCGTTTCTGGCCGCCGGACAGCTGCCGCACCCGCACGTCCGCCTTCTCGGCGAGGCCCGCCATGTCGACGGCCTCGTCCCGCTCGCGCGCGCGGGCGGTGAAGCCGCGCCAGTGCTCGACGGTCTCGGCGACGGTGAGGTCGGCGAAGAAGCCGCCGTCCTGGAGCATGATGCCCATGCGCGGGCGGACCTCGCGGCGCTCCCGGTGCGGGTCGTGGCCGAGGACCCGGACCGTTCCCTCGTGGACGGTCCGGTGGCCTTCCAGCGTTTCGAGGGTGGTGGTCTTCCCCGCGCCGTTCGTGCCGAGCAGCGCGAACAGCTCCCCCGCCGCGACGTCGAACGAGATCCCGGCGACGGCCTCGAAGTCCCCGTACCGCTGCCGGAGGGCGTCGACGCGGATGGCTGGGTTCGTCTTCATGCCCTCAAGCGTCGCGGCCGTGCGGACACCCCGGTAGAAGCGCGTGTCACCGGTTCCGGAGGCGCTCTGTCAGGTGATCGGCATGACAGGTGTCACGCCCCTTCCCCCGGCCCGCGGATTCTCAGCCCGCGACGCTGACGACGTGCCCGATGGTGGACGGGTCGCCGGTGATGTCGAGGAGCGCGGTGGCCAGGTCGGCGCGGGCGATCGACATGCCGCCGAAGACGTTGCGGTCGAGCGTCCTGCGGTAGCGGCCGTTGCCGGGGCCGCCGGTGAGGCGCGGCGGGCGGACGATGGTCCAGGCGAGCCCGCAGCCGCGGGTGAGGTCCTCGGCGGCGCGCATGTCGGCGAACGCGTGCTTGAGGAGCGGGCCCAGGACGAGCGGCTTGACCACGAACCGGGTGAGCGGGTCGTCGCCCGGCCCGGCGTGGAGCCCGGACGCGCTGGTCAGCACGAACCGCTCGGCCCCGGCCGCGCGCATGGCCGCGATGATGGCGCCGGTGCTGGCCGCGCAGACGCTGGTCGGCCGGCGGCCGTCGCGGGTGCCGATCGCGGTGACGACGGCGTCGCGCCCCTTGACCGCCTGCTCGATCGCGGCCGGGTCCATGGCGTCGGCCTGGACGACGTCGGCGCAGGCGCGGACCTCGCCGGGCAGGGCGGTGGGGTCGCGGACGACGGCGGTCACCTCGTGGCCGGCGTCCAGCGCGCGCCGGGCGACCTGGACGCCGGTGCCGCCGGTCGCCCCGAACACCGTGAGTCTCATCGTGTCCTCCTGGAAAGTCGAAGGGTCTAGAGGGGTGAGTGAGTGCTTACTAACCTCTATCGTGGTGAGCGTTCACTCACCTGTCAAGGGGGCCTCATTGAGCGCGCGCGAACGGATCCTCGACGCCGCGGCGGACATCATGCGGCGGCACGGGGTCGCCCGCGCCACCACCAAGGAGATCGCGAAGGCGGCCGGCTACTCCGAGGCGCTGCTCTACAAGCACTTCCGCGACAAGGAGGAGCTGATGCTCAGCGTGCTGAAAGAGCGCATGCCGCCGTTCACCTCGACGGCCGTCCCGGGCGAGGGCACCGTCGAGTCCAACCTCGTCACGATCGTGCACGGCGCGCTGCGCTTCTACCGGCGGGCGTTCCCGATGATGGTCTCGATGGTGGCGCAGCCCCGGCTGCTGCACGCCACCCGCGAGTCGCTGCGCAAGTACGGCGCGGGTCCGCAGGAACCGGTGCGCGCGCTGGCCCGGTACCTGGACGCCGAACGCGACCTCGGCCGGGTCGCCGCGTCCGCCGACACGCGGGCCGCGGCGGCCCTGCTGATGGGCGCGTGCTTCCAGCAGGGCTTCCTGCTCTACTTCGCGGAGGGCGAGGACGCCCCCGACCATCCCGAGCCGTTCGCCCGCGACCTGGTCCGGCCCGTCCTCCCCGAACTCCTCCCCTAGAGCTCGCCCAGGCGGGCCTTGACGACCTTGCCCATGGCGTTGCGGGGCAGGGAGCCGACCAGATGGACGACGCGGGGCCGCTTGTGCACCGACAGGCGCTCGGCCACGAAGTCGATGAGCTGCTTCTCACCGACCCCGTCGGCTACGACGTAGGCGGTGACCTGCTCGCCGAGGTCGTCGTGCGGGGTGCCGACGACGGCGGCCTCCCGCACCGCCGGGTGGGCGAGCAGCGCGTTCTCGATCTCGCCCGCGCCGATCCGGTAGCCGCCGCTCTTGATGAGGTCGGTGGACGCGCGCCCGACGATCCGGTGCCAGCCGTCCGGGCCGATCGTGGCGATGTCGCCGGTGCGGAACCAGCCGTCCGCCGTGAACGACTCCGCCGTCGCCTCCGGCCGATTGAGATACCCCTTGAACAGCAGCGGCGCACGGACGTGCAGCTCACCGGGCGTCTCCCCGTCCGGCGGGACGGGCGAGCCGTCCTCGGCGGCCAGGCGGGTCCGCACACCGGGCAGCGGCGTGCCGACGTAGCCGGGGCGACGGTCGCCCTCCGCGCGGGCGCTGACCGTGATGAGGGTCTCGGTCATGCCGTACCGCTCGACCGGACGGTGCCCGGTGAGGGCCGAGAGCCGCTCGAAGACGGGCACGGGCAGCGGCGCGCTGCCGGACACGAGCAGCCGCGCGCCGCGCAGGGCCTCCGCGGTGGACGGGTCCGCCGCCGTCCTCGACCAGACGGTGGGGACGCCGAAGAACAGGCTGCCGCCGTCGTCCTGCGCCGCCGCCGCGTACAGCTCCGGCTTGGGCCGCCCGGTGTGGACGAGCCGCGAGCCGACCCGCAGGGGGCCGAGCACGCCGAGGACGAGGCCGTGCACGTGGAACAGCGGAAGCCCGTGGACCAGGACGTCGGCGGGCGTCCAGGCCCAGGCCTCGGCCAGGGCGTCGAGCCCGGCGGCGATCGCGCTCCGCGAGACCAGGACGCCCTTCGGCGCGCCCGTCGTCCCGCTCGTGTAGAGGATCAGGGCGGTCGCGTCGGGCGCGACCTCCGCATCGACGCCGCCGTCGTGCGGCGACAGCCAGTCGACGGGGAGGAGCGGCGGCTCCGTGCTGGAGACCTCCGTCCTCCCGCCCGCGAGGATCAGGCTCGCGCCGGAGTCGCCGAGGATGTGCGCGCGTTCGGCGGGCCCGGAGTCGGGGGGCAGCGGCACCACGGGGACGCCCGCGAGGAGGCCCCCCACGACCGCCGCGACCGTCTCCAGGGACGCCGTGGCGTGCACGGCGACCGCGTCCGCGCCCCGGATCTCCGCGGCGACGGCGGACGCCCAGCCGAGCAGCTCGTCGCGTGGCAGCTCCCGTCCGGCGATCCGCACCGGGCCGCCCGTCCCGCCGAGCAGATCCATCACTCGCCCCTCTCCTCGCGCTCTCTGTCCTCGAGCCAGGCCATGACCGCGGCGGTGTGCTCCCCGAGCAGCGGCGGCGCGGTGTGCCCGCGCGGCGGCGCGCCGTCGAAGCGCAGCGGCGGCCCCGGCAGCTCGATCGGCCCGAGCTGCGGGTGGTCCACCTCGATGACCAGGCCCTGCGAGCGGGTCTGCTCCCACTCGTACACCTCGTCGATCGACCGGATCGTCCCCGCCGGGACGCCCGCCTCGCCGAGCCTGCCGAGCCAGGCGTCGCGCGTGTCGCCCGCGAGGACCCGCTCGATGTCGGCGGTCAGTTCGGCGCGCCGGGCCGCGCGGTCGGGGATCGTCGCGTAGCGGGGGTCGTCCGGGTCCAGGCCGACGATCGGTGCGAAGCTGCGCCACAGGCTCTGGTTCGCGACGCCGATCTGGAGCTGCCCGTCCTTGCAGCGGAACGTCCCGTACGGGGCGATGGACGGGTGGTCGTTGCCGACCGACTCCGGGACCTCCCGGGCCACGGTCCAGCGCGTCCCCTGGAACATGTGGGCGCCGACCACCGACGCCAGCAGCGAGGTGCGCACGACGGACCCGCGCCCGGTGCGCGACCGCTCGTACAGGGCGGCCAGCACGCCCGCGACGCCGTTGCCCGCGGCGAGGATGTCGGCGATCGACAGGCCGACCTTGCTCGGTGCGCCCGGCGGCCCCGTCACGCTCATGATCCCCGCCTCGCCCTGCATGATCGCGTCGTAGCCGGGCCGCCCGCCCTCGGGCCCGTCGTGCCCGAACCCGGTGATGGACAGGACGACCAGTCCCGGGTTCAGCTCGTGCAGCCGCTCCACCGGGAAGCCGAGCCGGTCGAGCACGCCCGCCCGGAAGTTCTCCACGAGCACGTCGGCGTGCCGGACGAGCCGGGCGAGGACGTCGCGGCCCTCGTCCGACTTCAGGTCGAGGGTGATCGACTCCTTGTTCCGGTTGATCGACAGGTAGTAGGTGCTCACCCGCTCCCCGCCCGCGAACGGCGGACCCCAGCCGCGGGTCTCGTCCCCGTCGCCGGGCCGCTCGACCTTGATCACGCGGGCGCCGAGGTCGGCGAGCGTCATGGTGGCCTGCGGGCCCGCCACGACGCGGCTGAGGTCGACGATCACGACGCCTTCGAGCGGTCCGGGCAAGGGCGTTCTCCTTCTCGGGCTGGCACCTGGAAGTATGCCGTCCGTGCCGCAGTCCGCCATGCCCTCCCCCGCTGGGGCCCGCCCCAGCGTGACCTACCCCGCGCTCGCCGCGCGGCTGCTCGCTCTGCCGCCGTCCTGCGGCCCGGTGCGGATCGTCGCGGTCGACGGCCCGAGCGGCGCGGGCAAGTCCACGTTCGCGGACCACCTGGCGGAGGTCCTGGTCGGCGCCCCGGTCGTCCGGTCGGACGACTTCCGGGTGCCGTGGCACGCCGACCCGCTCACCTGGTGGGAGCCCCTGCGCCACGCCGTCCTCGACCCGCTCCGGGACGGGCGCCCCGCCGTGCTGCGCCGCTACGACTGGCACCGCGACCGTTACGGCCCCGAGGAGCGCGTCCCGCCCGCACCCGTCCTGATCATCGAGGGCGTCGGCTCCGCCTGGGCGAAGTCGCCCGCCGCCTACCGGATCTGGATCGACGCACCGTACGACCTGCGCCGCGCCCGCGCCCTCGACCGGGACGGCCCCGAGTACACCGGAGCCTGGGAGGACTGGGCCGTCCGCGAGCAGGCCCACTTCACCGCCGACGCCACCCTCGACCGCTGCGACCTCCTCGTGGACGGCACCACCTTCACCCCGCACCGTCTCTAGGCCCGCCCCGCGGGGCGGGCCTAGAGAAAGCGGCGGATGGGCGTGATCGACATCTCCTTGGCGCGCTGCGTCACGGAACGCCGGGCCCACCGCGCGTGATCGACCCGCTCGCTGCGGGCGAGGTCCTCGTCGAAATGGGCGTCCAGGGTCGCGGTCAGCCCCTGGTCGATCACGGCGAGCATGACCTCCTCGTCGTGGTCCATCGAGCGCCGGTTGAAGTTCGTGGACCCGATGAGCGAGACCATTCCGTCCATGGTGAGGATTTTCGTGTGCAGCATCGCGGGCTGGAACTGGTGAATGCGAACTCCGCACTTCAGCAGATCCTCGTAATGGCGCTGGCTCGCCAGCCGGCTCACCCGCTTGTCGGCGTGCGGGCCGGGGAGAAGCATCTCCACCTCGACGCCGCGGGCGACGGTCTCGCACAGCAGATTGACGAAATAGTCGTCGGGCGCGAAATAGGCGGAGGCCAGCCGCAGCCGGTTCTCGGCGAGCTGGAGGACGACGCGCAGGAGGGTCTGCATGTCCTGCCAGCCGAAGCTGGCCGACCCCCGCACCACCTGCACCACGGCGTCCCCTGCCGGTTCGTGGCCGACGAAACGGTCACGGTCGTCGAACAGCATGTCGTGACACTCGGCCCAGTTCTGCGCGAAAGCGGCAGCGACTCCGTCCACCGCGGGCCCGCGGACCTCGAAATGGCTGTCGCGCCACTCGCTCTCGTCGCGGGCGTCACCGCACCATTCCTCAGCGATGCCGACACCGCCGGTGAAGGCCACCTGCTCGTCCACCACCAGCACCTTGCGGTGGCAGCGGTGGTTCTGCTTGAACGGCGACACGTAGACGGGCTTGCGGAACCAGGCGACCGTCACTCCGGCCTCCTCCATCCGCTCCACCAGGTCTTTCTCGATCTGCCAGGCACCGATGCCGTCCAGGAGCAACCGGACCCGCACCCCGTCGCGGGCGCGCTCCGACAACGCGTCGGCGAACCGGTGAGCGATGTCACCGCGCCAGTACACGTAGGTCATCATGTCGATGGTGCTCCGCGCCCCGGCGATCTCGTCCAGCATCCGGGGGAAGATCTCGTCCCCGTTGCGCAGGGGCGTCACGGCGTTGCCCTCCGTCGCCGCCACGCCGATCAGCCGCTCCAGAGCGCGGCGGATCCGGTTCGCGCGTTCGTCGGACGGGGCGTCGGACGCAGAGGAGAGCAGGTCGTCTCCGGGGGGCGTCGGCTCCTGCTGCGACACGGTCATCAGCTGTCTTCTCCTTAGACCAAGGCCGGCGATCGAGGGGACTCGTGCCGCAACACCGAAAGCACGAAATGATCGCCGCTCGGCGGGGATGCGTCCCCCCGGATACGCGTTTCATGCCGCCGCGCCGCGAGGTGAGAGCAAATCGACATCATTTCCCACCACACAATGCACGCATGCGGACACCGAGCGTACCTCCACCCGACAGTGGTCCTTACCGGGCCCGGAAAATGCGCCCCGCAGGGAAGACCAGCCGAAATCTAGATCGAAATGCCGGTCGGGCATACACCCCGGGCACGGCCGCACGACATCTGCCTCGCCGTCGAAGATCTCGACCCGGCTGCGCGACCTGGCGGACGGCGGACCCCCGGCGGGCCGGGCGGGGTGGGAACGCGTCCGGGGGGGTGCGGCGAAGGGTCGGTGATGATCGACCACCTCAGTCAGGGGAACGCTGATGGAGACACGAACGTGACCGCTGACGTCGACCGGCAGACAGCGGACGCGGAGCTCGTCGCCCGGTTCCGGCGGGATCCGGACGAGTTCACCGCCGTCTACGACCGGTACTTCCGCGATGTGTACCGGTACGCGGTCGGACGGCTGGACGTGCAGGCAGGCGAGGACATCGCCGCGGAGACATTCTGCGTGGCCTTCGCGCAACGGGATCGCTTCGACCTGTCACGGGGCGGCCTGCGGCCGTGGCTGTTCGGCATCGCCACGAATCTGGTGGCGCGGCACCGCCGCAAGGAGGCCCGCCACTACAAGGCACTGATGCGGACGGGCACGGCGCCCTCCGCCGAGGGCCCCGAGAGCCGTGTCGTCGCCTCGCTGGCGGCGCGGGGCCTGCAGCCACAGCTCCTCAAGGCCCTCACCAAGCTGAACCGGGGCGAGCGTGACGTCGTCCTGCTCATCGCCCTCGGCCAGCTCAGCCATGAGGAGGTGGCCCGGACACTCGGCGTGGCCGACGGCACGGTCCGCTCCCGGCTCAGCCGGGCCCGCAAGAAGTTCCAGCAGATGATCAATAGGGAGGAACTCGATGGATGACCTGCAGCTTCTCGAGGCCGCGCTGACCAAGCCCGAGCCGTCGGCCGAGACGCTCGACCGCCGCCGGCACCAGCTCCAGAACACCATGCGCGGCCCCGTCCGCACGCACCGGTCGCGCCGCCCGATGCTCGCGATCGGAGCGACCGCCGCCGCGGGCGCCGTGGCCGTCGCCGTCGCCGCCACGGGCGCGCTGGCCCCGGGCTCGGCGCACAAGGACCGCACGACCACGGCCGAGATGTCGGGCTCGCAGGTCCTTCTCGTCGCGGCCACCACCGCGGAGACGAAGCCGGCGGCCTCGGGCACCTACTGGCACGTCAAGAACGTCGGCGCGACCGGCACCGCCCAGACGTTCGAGAGCTGGACGACGACCGACGGCCGCAGATGGGTCCGCGTCCAGGGAGGGGCGGTCACCAAGCTCCCCGGGCGGCACCCCATCACGGTGCGCCGGACCCACCTCCGGATGGAGCAGGTCGCGAAGCTGCCGGCCTCCCCCTCCGCCCTGAAGGCGAGGCTGCTGGGCAGCGCGACCGTTCCGGCCAAGGACTCCAAGAACCCGGCCGTGAGGGAGACCCTCACGATCATGCTCCTGGAGAACCTGCTCTCCGAGGTCCCGGCCCCGCCCAAGGTCCGCGCGGCGGCCCTCCGCGCCCTCGCCTCCCTCCCCGACGTCAAGAACCTGGGCAGGGTTCCCGGCGGGCAGAGCCTGCAGTTCTCCGGCCAGGGCGGCGGGACGAGGCTGGTGGTCGACCCGAAGACCTCCGCGGTGAGCGGCGAAGGTTACGCCGACATCAACGGGAGGCAGGAGTCGATGGGGCAGACCACCACCACGGCAGCCTGGACCAACGAGCCGCCCCGATAACCGGCCTCCCACGAACGACGGCCACCGCTGCGGACACCTGGGCGTCCCGGACCAGCCAGCGGTGGCCGGGGTGGGGACGCCGACACGAGCGCCAGGCGCATCCTGGTCTAGTCGTCCCCGCCCGGCGCCGCCATCAGGACGACGCGCGGCGACCACCTGCGCCGAGGGGGTCGTGGAGCGGCCCTGCTCCAGGCGCACGACGTAGTCGACGGCCACGCGCGCGGGGTGGCGCCCAATGCCGCGTCTTCGGTGGCCATGCAGTCGATTCTCGCCGGTCACACCCGGTCGCGAGTGGTACCCGTGTTCCTACCGTCGATCCGTCTCTTGAAGGGGGCCGCGCCGTCGGCGAAGTTGATCGCATGAGCATCGCCTTCTCCCATGACCACATCGGCCTCAGCGTGACCTCTGAGGACCTCGAACCCACCATCGACTGGTACTCCCGGACGCTCGGCTTCACCGTCGAACGGCGATTCGACACCCACGGCATGATCTTCGCGTTCCTCATCTGCGGTGACGTGAGAATCGAGCTGATGGCGACCGCGTCGAAGCGCCAGGCGCCGACCGACGACATCCTGTCGAGCATGGACCCGGCGCGCCTGCACCACTTCTGCCTCGCCGTCACAGATCTCGACGCTGTCGTTTCCGAGCTGCGCGACCGGGGCGTGAACCTGATCGGCGGCCCGATGGCCGTGGCGGAGATCGGTCAGCGCGTCGCGTTCATCACCGACAACCTCGGCAACATCATCGAACTCGCCGAACCCGGCACCCGCCCCTCGGACCCCCGCCAGACCTGACCGAACCCCGCCCCCATAGGCCATGATCTGCACGTGACCAACGAGCAGATCGCCTGGGACCGGTGGCTCACCGGCCTCCCGGAGCAGCAGCGCACCACCGCGACCGGGCTGCGGGATCGCTTCGCCCGGCTCGGTGCCCCAGGGCCCGGCGAGTGGGCCCGGTCGGAGGTCTCCGAAGACATCCCCCAGATGGCACGCTTCCTCCTGCTCCGCCGGCTGTGGGAAGAAGCCATCAACGGCTGGGGCGATCCGGGCGCGGTGGAGAACATCCCGGCGGCGGCCCGCCTGCTCACCGCCGGAGCGAACCGCGACGACATCGTGCTCGCCATGCGAACCGCCGCGTTCGAGGCGGTCTTCGCCACACTGCTCGCGATCGACGAAGGCGGCCCGATCACCCCGGACGATCAGCCGCTCCCGGGCTGGCGTCTTCACGAGACCGACTCCACCGGCCGAGACACCGGCCGACGCCTGGGCGGCCTCTACGAAAGCCTCCGCGAAACAGCCCCATCCGAACGCGACGCTCAAGACCTATGAGCCTGGCATGCCCCATTGCCGCAGTGTCGCCGTCGTTGATCGATGAGATTGCGCGGGAGGGCGCCGGGCGGATGCCGCCCGAGGTCCGCGCGCCGGAGTTCAACGACAAGCGCACCGACCCGGCGTTGGCCATGGCGTTCAAACTGATCGAGTGGGCCCAGGCCCGCCGGCGCGCGGTGAACGCCCCCCGCCTGGTCGCCCCCGTCCGCGCCGGGGCTCGCTTCGAACGCGGCCGGCCTGTCGAACGTCCCGAAGGAGCGGCCGCGTGAGCAGCCCTATTGACGGCCCCGCCGAGCCGGACGAGCACCGCCGCTACGCCTGCCACCTGCGGGCCCTGGCCGACGTGGACGCCGACGATGAGCCCACGTTGGTGAACGAGATCCTGCAGGATCCCGACCAGGTGATGGCACAGTCCGCAGTGGCCCGCCACATCGACGACCGGGCACGCCTCCTGCTGACCGACGAACGGTTTCCTGGCTGGGCCCACACCATGACCGGCGTCATCGGCGAGCGGGACTTCCTCACCCGCCGCTTGACCGAATGGACGCTGCTGGCTGCTATCGCCCAGGGCAAACCATGGGCGCCCGCCCAAGTCACCGAGGCATCCGACTGGTTCCAGCGAAAGGCCGTCGAAGTCCTGACATCACCCGATGCCCTCGCCCTCCTTGCCAGGCAAGGAAGGACACGACGGGTTCGAGCGGCAGCAGGGCGCCGTCAGGTGCGGCGATGACCTGGAGGTTCATGCCGTGGCGGCGATCCGGATAGTAGGGCCGGTCAGCGGGGAGCAGGTCGACGGTCTCGTTGACGTAGCGCCACGCGGTGGTGATGGAGACGGGTCCTACCAGGGGTTTCTTGAGGTCCGGCACTGCCCGCGCCGTCCGCGATCATGGTGTGATCAGCGCACGCCGAACTGCCGCTGAAAAGGCTCAGTGTGAGTCGGCACCGCCCATGCGGTATCTCTGCGGGCCGGAATACCCAGAATCCCCCTCGCGCCAGGGCGGGAGCGCCCTGCGGGCTTGACATGCGGCGGGCCGCGTCCGGAAGAATCGGGGGCCGGCGGGGTTGATCTTGATGTGTGGAGGTTTTCATCAACGAGTGGGCGCGGGAGTGGCTGCCTGTACACCTGGAGCGTATGGAGGACAACCTTCCGGATACGGTGACCTCTCGGGAGACCTGGCGGTGGCTCGCCCATCCGAACCTGATCGACCACGTTGTGCGAGCTCCGGTCCCGGTCACGCCCGGGCGGATTGTGCATCATACTCAGACGTTCGGGCAGCTGTTCCTGATGGTCAGTTCCTTCCCGTCGGCGAACTTCCGGAAGATTCGCAAGAAACTGCTTCCGGAGGGTTACCTGGCGATGCTGGATCCGGTGATGCACTCGTCCGGTTTCTCCAGCGGTTCGGTAGACCTCGCGCATTGGCTGCTGTTCAAGGACGAGGACGGCAGCGCGCTGGTGCTGCTTTGCTACCTGGCGGCCAACCGAGAGGCGATCCCGCTGCTGCCGCTGGAGTTGCTGTCCTCCAAAGAACGCCGCCAAGTCGGTTCTTACATCATCTGATGCTATGAGGAGCGGGACCTCCGATCCTCCTCAGGCGAACTCGTAGATCTGCAAGACGGCGATAGGTAGGCCTTGTCGGCCAGGGTGAGGATGCCTGCCTTCTGCAGCGCGCGCAGGATTCTTCAGACGCGGGCGGCGGTCAGGTTGCGGATCTTGCCGGGCATCGCGCCCGAGGTCCACAGGATCGTCCCGTTCGGGCCTGCGGTCCCGAGCTTGGGTGAACGCGCCGACAGTAGCGCGACGATCTCCTCGACGTAGTGCCAGGCGGTGGCCACCGAACGCGATCCCTGCGGAGGCAAGTGGGTCTGGGCCCGAATTATTCCGTAGGTGCAACTAGCCTGAAATCTCCTTGAATGCGCATTTCGACGCTCGGTGCAGGGGGGCGGAAAGGGCGGGGTTGCGTTCATGGAGGTGTTCGGGGGACGATGCTCCGAAACCCCGCCACGACCGTGTTCGGGTGGGTTCATGAAAGTGATCAGCACTGCCGAGGTACCGGCGGTCGAGCGATTCGCCTTCTGGCACGAGGTGACTTCGAAAGTCTGGGTCCCCTACGATCTGCGCTGCGAACCGCACCTGGAAAGCCGCTTCCAAGCGCGTCTCTGCGTCAGCGAATTCGGGCCCGTTCAGGCCTCGTTGATGACGGCCACGCCGTACTCGGTGCAGCGCACTCCCAAGCTGATCCGCCAGGCCGATCCCGGGGTTTTCACACTGGTGTGCACGGTGCGTGGGCGCGGTGTGATGGCACAGGACGGCCGGCGGGCGGAACTCGGTCCCGGTGACCTGGTGTTGGCCGACACCTCGCGTCCCTACCAGGCGGAGTTATCGCCGCACGTCCCCGGCGGTCAGGTGCTGGTCCTGTGCCTTGCGCGCTCGTTGCTGCCGTTCCCGCATCGGGATCTCCGGCGCCTGACCGGCGTCCGTCTCAAGGGGGATCAGGGCATGGGCGCGCTGTCGTCGCAGTTCCTGCTGCAACTGGCTCGGCACATGCACGAACTCGGGCCGTCCGACACCGCTCGGCTGTCCACCCTCACACTCGACGTGTTCAGCACAACGCTCGCCACCGCGCTGGACGCCCAGGGCGCGGTTCCGCCCCATGCGAGGCGGCGTGCCCTGATGGCCCAGATCTTCAGCTTCATCCGGCGGAATCTGGGGGACCCGCATCTGACCCCGGACGCGATAGCAGCGGCGCACCACATCTCGCTGCGCTACCTCCACAAGCTCTTCCACCAGGAAGGGCACACCGTCGCCGGATGGGTCCGCGAGCGCCGCCTGGAGCGGTGCAGGCGCGACCTCGCCGATCCCCGGCTGGCCGATCGTCCGATCAACGCGATCGCGGCCCGGTGGGGATTCGGCAGCGCCGCGCATTTCAGCCAGGTTTTCCGCGGGGCCTACGGCCTCTCCCCCGGCCAGTTCCGGCGGCAGTGCGCTCAGACGACAGGCCTGTGCGCGCACACGTAACGACAGGTCAGGGCGATGCCCTGCACTCTCGTTCGTGGAAACCACGCGAGGCCGGACGCTCCCTGCAAGATCCGACCTCCCCGCCCTGCATCGCTCCTGCAAGAGGCACGACCTCGCGGCACACGAGAAAGGTTGTCCTCTGATGGCACCACGAACGATGAGCAAGGCACTCGGGCTGGTGATCGGCCTGATGGTGCTCCTCGCCGGCACCGGCGCCGCCTACGCCGCGGGTCCCGGCGGCGGGGCCGTGCGGGCCGACGGCACGCGGATCGCCTCCGCTGCGGCACAGGCCCCGCGGGACCACGGCAACGACAACGCCTCGGTGGTCGGCGTCCCGTACTGCGCCAACATCAACGTGAGCGCCGACTGCTGGACGTGGATCAACACGACCAGCGGCACTCCCTGCCCGAACGGCCACTTCTGCATCTACACGAACGTCCTGGCCGCCGAGGGCGGCAAGGTCTTCTCCTTCTTCCACTGCCGTCGCGGCGGTTCGGACTGGGTCCTGCGGGCGTGGAACGGCGTCGGTCTCTACGACAACTCCAACACCGGCGGGGCGCACGCCTTCATCAAGGGCGCCGCGCACAACGTCCTGGTCAACGTCGCTCCCGGCACCGACGGCTCGTACAACTTCAGGCCCGCGTACTACGTCCAGGCATGCTGACCTGACGGTCCTCGAACGAACAGGACGCCGCGTCCCGTCGCCAACCGGCGGCGGGACGCGGTCGCGCCGGTAAGGGGGATACTGGCGGGTGCGGAGGGCGGCGGAACATTGATCATCGAGGTGGATCGCGGCAGCGTGGCGGCGGGCGACGACGTCCTGCCTCATGCCCGGAGCATCGACGTACCGCCCGAGGCCTCGTTGGGCGACGTGGTCGCGGGGCTCCTGGAGGGGCATTTCCTTGCCGTGATCGCCAGCGGGCGGGCGACGTGGATCCTCGTGGCCGACGGTCCGCTGGCGGTCGTGGCGCAGCAGTGGGACGAGCCGCGCTACCTCGTGGACGCCTCGCAGCCGATCAGCTCGTTCGGCGACAACGAAGGCCGGGTCTCGCTCATGTTCCGCTACTGGAAGCAGCACGACCCCGACCACGTCTTCGCCGAACTCGCCGCAGGCCGCGATCCCCGGCGGTAGCGCTCAGGGGTCGACGTCGGCGAAGGTGGCGCCGCCGGGTGGGCCTATGCCGGCGAACTTGCGAACCGGCCATCGGGTTTCTTCCCGCGCCCGGAACGGGTGTCGCCGGGGGGACGTCGTAGGGATCATGCTGAGAGCTGAGGACTTCATGGCGCCGGCCGATGTGAACACCGACGTCGCGGCCAACGTGCTCGCCTATGTGACCGAGTTGGAGCGGCGTGGTGTCGTCGTCTCCGAGGTGGAGCACGAGCCGGACGCCGACGGCGCGGAGGAGTGGTCGTTCCGCCTCAAGATCGCGAATCGGTGGCTGGTGCGCGTCATGATGCCGGTCTGGCCGCTGGAATGGGTGCAGCGCCCCGCGGAGTTCGAGGAGCAGATCGCAGGAACCGAGTGGCAAGGCGGCATGTACGTCGACGGCAGCCTGGACGGCCCGACCGACTTCGACGACGAGTACCCGACCTGGGAGGAGGCCGTCGAAGCGGGCGTCCGCATCGCCCAGGGCGCTGAGCAGGAGGTCTGACCGGCGCCAGATGAACGGCTGGGTGGATCTCGCATGGTGGCGACCATGCCGCGCATCCCGCGTGGCAGCAAGTTGGACGCCTGGTCATCGAGACCGAAGCACGCCTCGCCGACGGCTTGCGGCCGCTTGATCGGAATGTGGGCCCCGGCGCCGGCTCCCTGATGGGCGAGCGCTACCGGCTCATCGCGGAAGCCTGCCGTCCTCCGATGACGCACCCACAGGGTCCGCACGGTTTCAGGGGTCGAGGGAGTCGACGTCGGCGGAGGTGGCGCCGGCGGCGAGTTGCGGGTAGCCGGGGCCTCGGTCGAAGAACGGGACGGGGCCGCGCTCGGCGCGGAGGCGGGCGCGGAGGGTGTCGGTCGCTTCGGCGTCCACGGCTCCGTCCTTCAGGACGACGCCGTAGTCGTCGCGGGCCCCGGACAGGGAGACCTTGCCGTCGCGGACGTCGTCGGCCACGCGGGACGGGTCGCGGTTCAGCGGGTCGCCCCAGCCGCCCCCGCCGGTCGTGCGGATGCGGATGACCTGCCCGGCGCGGACGGGACGGTCGTCGACGAGGCCGTCCATCTCCTCGCCGCCGATGTCGACGCGGAAGGGCCGTCCGGCGCGGCCGCCGTTGACGCCCCAGCACGACAGGATGGAGCGGTCGGCGATCGACATGTAGTGGGCGTCGCGGAGCATCCGGATGTGCTTGTCGTAGCCGAGGCCGCCGCGGTACTCCCCCGGCCCGCCCGAGTCGACGGCGAGGCCGAGGCGTTCGACGACGAACGGCCAGCGGGCCTCGGCGAACTCGGCGGGGATGTTGCGGGAGTCGGGCACGACGTGGATGGTGTCCTCGCCGTCGGCGTAGTAGCGGCCGCCGGAGCCGCCGCCGAGCACCTCCCGCATCAGGTAGGGGCCGCGGTCGTCCTCACCGTAGACGCCCGTGTAGCGGATCGTCTCCTGGTCGGCGGGCATGCGGCCGCCCGTCGCCTTGGCGAGCACGCCCGCGAGGACGCCGAGCAGCCGCAGGATGACGAACGTGCGGGCGTTGGTCGGGGCGGGGAAGACGGGCGTGAGCAGGGTGCCCTTCTCCGGGAAGCGCATCTCGATGAGCGGCACCACGCCCTCGTTGACGTCGAGTTCGGCGGCCCGCTCGGGGGTGTCGGCGAGGTTGCGCAGGACGGGCGCCAGCCACTTCTTCAGGAACACCCCGCCGGAGTAGTCGCCGGCGTGGTTGATGGGCCCCTTGGCCTGCGGGGACGTCCCGGTGAAGTCGATGACGAGGGGGACGGCGGCCGCCTTGTCGACCGTGAGCGTGATGCGCTGGGCGTGCAGGCGGGGCGGGTCGACGCCGTCGTGCTCGGCATAGTCCTCCCACACGAACGTCCCGTCCGGGATCTTGGCGAGCAGCTCGCGGCGGAACGTCTCGGTGGTCCGGTCGATGATCGCGTCGAAGCAGGCCTCGACGGCGGCGCGGCCGTAGCGGGCGAACAGCTCGCCGAGGCGGCGGGCGCCCATCAGGCACGCCGAGCACTCGGCGTCCAGGTCGCCGGCGAGCGAGTCGGGCATCCGGGAGTTGCGGGTCATGATGGCCAGCGCCGCCCGGTTCGGCACGCCCCGGTCCCACAGCTTGATCGGCGGGACCATCAGGCCCTCCTCGAACGCGCTGCGGGCGTGGCTCGGCATGGACCCGGGGACGGCGCCGCCGATGTCGTCGTGGTGGCCGAACGCCTGGACGAACGCGACCACCTCGTCGTCGTGGAACACCGGGACCGTCACGCACAGGTCCGGCAGGTGCCCGATGCCGCCCTCGGACAGGTAGACGTCGTTGTGGAAGAACACGTCGCCGGGCCGCATCTCCTCCGGCGGGAAGTCGCGGGCGATCGGCTGGACGAGCGCCGAGTAGGACCGTCCGGTCAGCTTGCGCAGGCGGCGGTCGTGGATCCCGGCGCGGAAGTCGTGCGCGTCGCGGATCATCGGGGAGCGGGCGGTGCGGGCGATGGCCGTCTCGACCTCGCGCTCCACCGACGCCAGCGTCCCCTCGACGATCTCCAGCAGGATCGGGTCGGTCGCGGGGCCGGTCATCGGGTCACCACCAGGTTGCCGTGGCCGTCGAGGGTCGCCGTGAAGCCGGGGTGCAGCGGGAGCGTCGAACCGAACTCCTCGATGATGGCCGGGCCTTCGACGGTGTCGCCGGGCGCGAGTTTCTCGCGCCGGTAGACGGCCGTCTCCTCCCAGGCGTCGAAGTAGACGGTCCGGGTGCCGGTGCGGGCCCGTGACGGGTCGCCGTCCCCGGGTGGACGCTCGGCCGGCCGCGGCCGCTCGATGGGTCCTATGCCGGAGACCCGCAGGTTGACCCATTCGACTGGATGGCGTGGGTCGTCCCGGTAGCAGTATCCGTAGAGGGCCTCGTGGGCGTCGTGGAAGCGGCGGACGACCTCGGCGCGCAGCCCCTCGTCCGGCGGCCCGGCGGGGGCCGCGACCCGCACCTCGAACGCCTGCCCGTAGTACCGCAGGTCGGCGGACCGGGCGAAGCGGCGGCGGTCCTCGGGGAACCCCTCGCGGGCCAGGGCCTCGGCGGCCTCGGCTTCGAGGTCGGCGTAGACGCCGGCGAGGAGCGCGGGGTCCAGCTCGGCGTCGCGGACGACGCGGGTCCGGACGTAGTCGTTCTTCACGTCCACCGTGAGCAGCCCGAACGCCGACAGGTTGCCGGGGTTCTCCGGCACGACGGCGGCGGGCAGGCCGAGGACGTCGAGCAGCCGGCACGCCAGCAGGGGTCCGGAGCCGCCGAACGCGACGAGCGGGTAGTCGCGCACGTCCAGGCCGCGCTTCACGGTGATCTGCCGGATGGCGTTGGCCTGGTTCCACGCGGAGATCTCCAGGATCCCGGCGGCGGCGCGCTCGACCGGCATGCCGAGTTCCCCGGCGAGGGCCGCGAGGCCCCGGCGGGCGGCGTCCACGTCCAGCGGCACCTCGCCGCCCAGCAGGTGCGGCGGGACGCGGCCGAGGACGGCGTGCGCGTCGGTCACCGTGACCTCGGCGCCGCCGCGCCCGTAGCACAGCGGCCCGGGGTCGGCCCCGGCGCTGCGCGGCCCGACCTTCAGCGCGCCCTCGGGCGAGCGCCACGCGACCGATCCGCCGCCCGCGCCGACGGTCACGATGTCGATCATCGGGATCTTGACGGGGTGGCGGCCGATGGACCCCTCGGTGGTGAGGGTCGGCTCGCCGTCCAGGACGACCGCGACGTCGGTGGACGTCCCGCCGCCGTCGAGCGTCACCACCGAGCCGTGACCGCTGCGCGCGACGACGAACGCCGCGCCGAGCGCCCCGGCCGCCGGGCCGGACAGCACGGTCGTGATCGGCTGCCGCGCCACCTCGTCCGCCGACAGCACGCCGCCGTTGCTCTTCATCACCAGCAGCCGGGACGCGGCGCGCTCGGCGATCCGCGCGAGGTAGCCGTTCATCGCGGGCTTGACGGCGGCGTCGACGAGCGTCGTGACCGACCGCTCGTACTCGCGGTACTCGCGCAGCACCTCGCACGACAGCGACACGACGGCGTCGGGGTGCTCGCGGGCGAGGACGTCCCGCATCGCGAGCTCGTGGGACGGGTCGGCGTAGGAGTGCAGGAGGCACACCCCGATCGCGAGAACGCCCTGGTCGCGGAACCAGCGGGCCGCCGCGATGGCCGACTCCTCGTCGAACGGGCGCAGCTCGGCACCGGTGTGGTCGAGGCGCCCGCCGACCGCCCGCACCCGGTGCGCGGGGACGATCCGCGGCGGCTTCACCCAGAAGTAGCTGTTGCCGTAGCCGTCCGGGACGCTCTGCCTGGCGATCTCCAGGATCGACTCGAAGCCCTCGGTGGTGACGAGCCCGAGATCGTCGACCCGGTCCTCCAGGAGCCGGTTCGTCGCGACCGTCGTGCCGTGCGACAGCGCCGCGACGTCCCGCGGCTCCGCGCCGGCCAGCCGGAGGATCTTGGCGACGCCGTCGGCGAACCCCTCGGCCGGGTCGGCGGGCGTCGAGGGCGTCTTGGTGGTGACGAGGGCCCCGTCCCCGTCCAGCGCGACGACGTCGGTGAACGTCCCGCCCGTGTCGATGCCGATCCGCAGCCGCCTCACCATGAACAGAGGTCTACCGGACCCCGGCCACCTGCGAAACCGTCGCAATCTGCCAACGGAAGCGGCGTACTTTCGTGACCCGGGTGCGGATAGGCTGAGCAGCTCTGTTCTGTCCTCACATCTGACGAGACCGCTGGAGCCCGTTCATGGCGCTTGAACGCCCCGAGATCGACTTCCCCGAGGGCCAGCCGCCCGCCTACCTCGACATCACCGACATCACCGAGGGCGACGGCCCGGAGGCCGTCAAGGGCTCGCAGGTGTCGATGCACTACGTCGGCGTGTCGTGGTCGACCGGCGAGGAGTTCGACGCGTCCTGGAACCGCGGCGGCACGCTGGACTTCGAGCTCGGCTCCGGCCGGGTCATCAAGGGCTGGGACATGGGCATCGCCGGGATGAAGGTCGGCGGACGCCGCAAGCTCGTCATCCCGCCGCACCTGGCCTACGGCGACCGCAGCCCGAGCCCCGCCATCAAGCCCGGCGAGACGCTCATCTTCGTCGTCGACCTGGTCGGCGTCAGCTAGCCGCCTCCGACGGCGGGCGCCCTGGAGAACGCTCCGGGGCGCCTGCCGTCGCCGTTCCCGGGCGGGCCCGTCAGCGGGAGCGGCGGCCGATGAGGTAGCCGACGGCGACGCCCGCCAGGGCGACCGCCCCGCCGGTACCGAACGCGACGGCCATCGGGAGCCATGCCGGGGACGGGGCCTCGGCGGCGGCGCGCCCCGGGTACACGGTCCCGGCGGGTGCGGCCGGGGCGGCGGTCACCGGCTCCGGTGCCGGGGACAAGGCCGGGGCCGGGGCGGTGAGGTCGCGTTCGACGGCGGCGAAGAACTCGCCCGCGGTGCGCTTGGCGACGCTGCCGAGCATCCGCTGCCCGACGCCGCCGACCATCCCGCCGACGACCGCGTCGGCGTCGTAGTCGACGCGGGTCGCGCCGTCGCCGTCCGACAGCCGGACGCGGACCGTGGCGTCGACCGTGCCGGGCGCGCCCTGGCCGCGGGCGCGCAGCACGAACGAGCGCGGCGGGTCGGGGTCGGCCAGCTCGACCTGCCCCACGTAGGTGCCCTGGATCGACGCGACGCCCGCGGTGACCGTCATGCGGTAGGTGCCGTCCCCCGTCTCCTCCAGGGAGCGGCACCCGGGGATCGTCCTCGCCAGCACGGCCGGGTTCTGGAGCGCGTCCCAGACGCGGTCGAGCGGCGCGGCGACGCTGGCACTGCCGGTGAGCTGCATGACCCGACTTTAGAGAACCCCGCCGCCTCCCCGAACGGCAACTTCTGCCGAGTACACGCCGAGGATTGGGCAGATGCACCCCCGAGGGCTCTGGGAATGGTCAGATATGTCCGCCAGGTTGCGCACGGCGGCGAACCCCGGTCGCCGCTCGCGCGTCAACCGATGCGGACCCACTGCAAGCCCCTGAGAACTGCACCTCCCCGGGAACTGCAGACCCCCGAGCGAACGGAGTACGCGGCCGATGCCAGGGAAGACGCCCGTGATCGCCATGGTCGCCGCCGGAGTGTTCGGCGTGGCCGCGGGCGGCTGGCCCGTCGTGACCGCCGGGCTGGGCGGCGAGTCCGGCCCGTCCATGCGCACGCAGCTGGCCTCCGTGCTCGACGACCAGCGGTGGGCGACGCCCAAGCCCGGGTCGTGGACGATGCCGCAGCCCGCCGCGAACGGCCTGCCGCCCGTCATCAAGCAGATCCAGACGCAGGAGCGCGTGGTCTTCCTGACCATCGACGACGGCTACACCTACGACTCGGAGTTCGTGAACCTCGTCCGCAAGGAGAAGGTCCCCATCCTGACGTTCCTGACCTCCACCTACATCAAGGGGCAGGGGCAGTACTTCTGGGCCATGCGCAACGCGGGCTCGCCGATGGAGAACCACACCGTCGACCACCCCAACATGGCGACGCTGAGCGCCGCGGCGCAGAAGAAGCAGATCTGCGACTCCTCCGAGGCCATCCAGAAGCAGTACGGGCACCGGCCGCAGATCTTCCGGCCCCCGTTCGGCAGCTACAACCAGACGACCTTGCAGGTCGCCAAGGAGTGCGGCATCAAGTCGGTGCTGCTGTGGTCGGCGGAGTTCTACAACGGCACCTCCGGGCCCGGCGTCGGCTACAACGGCTTCGCGCGCGCCGACGGCGCCAAGGGGTTCAAGCCCGGCGACATCATCCTCATGCACTACCGCAAGGGCCTCGCCCAGGAGTTCCAGATGATCCTCGGCTGGATCAGGCAGGCGGGCTTCCGGCCCGCCGCCGTGCAGAACTACCTGCCGCGGTCGCTCGGCGGAAATGCCCCTGACCAGCCGTCCCACGCCTGAAACCGACCTTCCCGGAGGAAACCCGGTTGAGCGGGAGGCCGGGACGATCTGTGCCTAAGGTCAACACGCTGGCGGGGCCGAGGTCCCCTGCTTTCCCGAGCCGGCCCCGCCAGCCATCGACCGGGGCCCGTACGGGGAACCGCCCCCGGAAGAAGGCGCGGAAACAGGCGCCGCCTCAGGTGACGTCGGCGGCCTCGCGGACGCGCAGCGACGGGTCGTCCGCGGCGCGCAGCCGGAGCGTGTACAGCTCGTCCGGTGACAGCGGCATCGCGTCCACCCGCAGGCCCTCCGCGTCCTCGACCGCCGACGCGATCACCGCCGACACCGGGATGACGCCGGCCTCCCCCGCCCCCTTGATGCCGAGCGGGTTCAGCGGCGACGGCGTCTCCAGGTGGTCGGTCTCGATGCGCGGGACCTCCGTCGCGTACGGCATCAGGAAGTCCATGAACGAGGCGTTGAGCAGCTGCCCCGACTCGTCGTACACCATCCGCTCGTACAGCGCGCCGCCGACGCCCTGCGCGACGCCGCCGTGGATCTGGCCCTCCACCACCATCGGGTTGATGAGCCGCCCGCAGTCGTGCACGACCGCGTACCGCAGGATCGCGACCTCGGCCGTGTCCAGGTCGACCTCCACGATCGCGGCGTGCGCGCCGGAGGCGAACGTCGAGCGCACCGGCGAGTAGTAGTCGCGGCCCTCCAGGCCGGGCTCGTCCCCGGACGCGACGGGCGGTTCGGTGACCGGGCGCCCCACCGCGAACTGCGTCGCCGCCGCGGCCTCCTCGTCGAACGCGTACCGCAGCGGGTTGGACAGCACCGCCACCGTCCGCAGCGGGACGGCCGCCGACCGGTCGCCGCGCACGTGCACGACCCCGTCGGTGATCTCCAGGTCCTCCGGGTCGGCCTCCAGGGCCTCCCCCGCGATGCGCAGCGCCTTGCCGCGGACCTTGCGGCACGCCAGCGCGATCGCGTTGCCGCTCATCACGGCCGCGCGGGACGCGAACGTGCCGACCGCGTACCCGAACCGCCGGGTGTCGCCCGTCGTGACGTGCACGTCCTCGATGGGGACGCCGAGCTCGGCGGCGGCGATCTGCGCGAACACCGTCTCATGGCCCTGGCCCTGCGAGGTGAGCCCGGTCGACACGTGCACCCGCCCCGCGGTGTCGATCTCGACGTGCCCGCCCTCGTAGGGGCCGACGCCCGTGCCCTCCACGTAGACGCCGAGGCCGACGCCGATGCGGCGGCCCCGGGACGCGGCGGCCGCGCGCTCGGCCTCGAAGCCGTCCCAGCCGATCAGCTCGCGGGCCTTGCGGAGCAGCTCCGGGTAGTTCCCCGAGTCGTAGATGAGCGGGCGGCCGTCCTGGAACGTCAGGCCCTGGTCGTAGGGGAACTCGTCAGGCTGGATGAAGTTGGCGGCGCGCACGTCGGCGCGGTCGCGGCCGAGGTGGCGGGCGATGCGGTCCATCGTCCGCTCCATGCAGAACACCCCCTGCGGGCGGCCCGCGCCCCGGTACGGGGTGACGATGAGGGTGTTGGTGTAGAGGCTGACGACCTCCGCCCGGTACGCGCCGATCCTGTAGGGGCCGAGGAGCTGGGTGGAGGTGACGATCGGAATGATGATCCCGTACGGGGTGTAGGCGCCGTGGTCGTGCAGGATCCGCACGTCCAGGCCGAGGACGCGGCCCTCGCCGTCGAAGCCGACCCGCACGTCCTGCAGCTGCCCGCGCTCGTGCGCGGCGGAGACGAAGTGCTCGCGGCGGTCCTCGGTCCACTTGATCTCGCGGTCCAGCAGCCGCGCAGCCCACGGCACGAGGACCTCCTCCGGCCACGGGTGGACGATCTTCACGCCGAAGCCGCCGCCGACGTCCGGCGCGATCACCTCGACCTTCCCGTTGGGCAGCCCGAGCCGCGCCGCGATCGCCGCCCGCACGCTGGTGGACGCCTGCGTCGAGGAGTACACGCGCAGCGACCTGTCGTCGGCGTCCCAGCGCGCGTAGACGCCGCGGCCCTCCAGAGGCATGGACGCGCTGCGCTCGATGGAGAGCCGGAACTCCAGCACGTGCGGCGCCGCGTCGATCGCGGCGGCGGCGTCTCCGTTCTCCTGGACCAGGACGGCGCCCACGTTGCCGGGGACGTCGTCGTGGACCAGGTGCTCGGCGCGCTCCGCCGTCCCGATGCCGACGACGGGCGGCAGCGGCTCGTACTCGACGCGGATGCGCTCGGCGGCGTCCTCGGCCAGGTAGCGGTCGCGGGCCACGACCATCGCGACGGGCTCGCCGACGTGCCGGACGACGTCGCGGGCGAGCGGGTACCCGGTGCGGCCGTGGGTCAGCGCGGGGTGCGGGATGAGGAGCGGCAGCAGGTCGCCGACCTTCCCGGGCAGGTCCTCCCACGTGTAGACGGCGACGAGGCCCTCGACGTCGAGCGCCTCCGACACGTCGATGTCGACGATCCGCGCGTGCGCGTGGGGGGAGCGCACGAACGCCGCCGCGAGCGCGTCGCGCCCGAGGTCGTCGAGGTAGCGGCCGCGCCCGGTGAGGAGCCTGCCGTCCTCGCGCCGCTCGACCGGTTCACCGAACACCCGCGTGCCCATTCACGACTCCCCGGCCGTCTCATCGCGGGGGGACGACCCCCCGCGCCCCCCGGACCCGCTCAGCAGGTCGGCGGCACGGTGCACCGACTTGACGATGTTCTGGTAGCCGGTGCAGCGGCACAGGTTCCCCGAGATCCCCTCCAGGACCTGGTCCTCCGTCGGGCGCGGCGTCTCCCGCAGCAGCGCCGTGACGGTGCACAGGAAGCCCGGCGTGCAGAACCCGCACTGCAGACCGTGGCACTCGCGGAACGCGCGCTGCACCGGCGACGGCGTCCCGTCCGGCTCGGCGAGCCCCTCGACGGTGGTGACCTCGTGGCCCGCGGCGGTGACGGCGAGCATGAGGCACGACCGCACCGGCTCCCCGTCGAGCAGGACGGTGCAGCAGCCGCAGACGCCGTGCTCGCAGCCGACGTGCGTGCCGGTGAGCCCGAGGTCGTGCCGGAGCAGGTCCGACAGCAGCCGCCGCGCCGGGACGCGGGCCGCGCGGTGCGTCCCGTTGACGGTCAGGGCGACCTCGAAGCTCTCGGCCATCAGTCCTCCGCCCGCCGCAGCGCCTCGGCCGCGGCCGCGTTCAGGGCGCGCTCGGCGAGCACGCCGGTGAGGTGGCGCCGGTAGGCGGCGCCCGCGTGGATGTCGGGCTCGGGGTCGATCCGCTCCCGGACGTGCGCGGCCGCCGCCGCCCAGTCGCCCCGGGGCCCCGCGGCGCCGGTCAGGTCGAGGACGAGCGGCACCGGCGCGATGCCGAGGAAGCCCGCCCGCACGGAGGCTACCCGCAGGTCCTCGTCGAGGCCGACGACGGCGGCGACGCCGCTGAGCGCGTAGTCGCCGTGCCGTCGCGCCGTCTCGGCGAACGCGGAGCCGGTGCGGGGCGGCGCGGCCGGGAAGAACGCCGAGACGGCCAGCTCGCCGGGCTCCAGCGCCGACTCCAGCGGCCCGCGGAAGAACGCCTCGGCCGCGATGGTGCGCCGGCCCCGCACGGACGCCGCCTCGACCGTCCCGCCGAGGACGGCCAGCACCGCGGGCATCTCGGCGGCGGGGTCGGCGTGCGCGAGGCTGCCGACGACCGTCCCCCGGTTGCGGATCACCGGGTGCGCGACGTGCCGGAGCGCCCGGCCGAGCAGCGGCTGCACGGCCGCCGCCTCCGCCGAGCGCTCCACCCGCGCGTGCCGGGCGAGCGCGCCGATCCGCACGCCCTGGTCGCCGACGTGCAGCGCGTCCAGCTCCGCGACGCGGTTGACGTCGACGAGGGCCGGCGGCGCGGCCAGCCGCATGTTCAGCAGCGGGATGAGGCTCTGCCCACCCGCGAGGACCTTCCCGCCCGGCGTGGCGGCCAGCGCGTCCAGGGCCTCGCCGAGCGTGCGCGGCGCGTGGTAGCCGAACGGAGGTGGTTTCACCGCGCCGCCCTGTCAGCTCGCATCACTGTCAGCTCGCATCACTGTCGGCTCACGTCCCGGTCAGCTCGCATCGCTCCTCGGTGTACCCGTTTCGGGCGGCTCGTGTCCGGAGTGCCTGACGGGGCCGCCGATCTCCTCCTCCGCCGGGGCGATGACGCCGCCGCCGGTGTCCTCCGGCCGGCGCAGCACGTTCAGGACGTGGTACCCGAGCAGGACGGCGATGGTACCGAGCGCGATGCCCTGGAGCGGGAAGTCGTCGGTGATCTGGAGTGTCACGTTCCCGATCGCCAGGATGATCGCGGCCGCCACCGGGACGAGGTTGACCGGGTCGGCGAAGTCGACCCGGTTCTCGATCCAGATCTTGGCGCCGAGCAGCCCGATCATCCCGTAGAGGACGACGGTGATGCCGCCGAGGACGCCGCCCGGCGTCGCGGCGACGAGGGCCCCGAACTTCGGGCACAGCCCGAACAGGATCGCCACGACCGCGGCGACGAGGTAGGCGGCCGTCGAGTAGATCCGCGTCGCGGCCATGACGCCGATGTTCTCGGCGTAGGTGGTGGTGGGCGAGCCGCCCACGGCGGTGGCGAGGGCGGTGCCGACGCCGTCGGCGGCGATGGCCCGGCCGAGGACCGGGTCCAGGTCGTCGCGCGTCATCGCGGCGACGGCCTTGACGTGCCCGGTGTTCTCCGCGATCAGCGCGATGACGGCGGGCAGCGTCAGCAGGATCGCCGAGGTCTTGAAGTCCGGGGCGTGCAGGTCGGGGAAGCCGAACCAGTCGGCGGCCCTGACTCCGGAGAAGTTCACCCGCTCGTGCGGGAACGCGGTGGCGACGCAGTAGGGGCCCTCGGCCGCGCACGGCTTGCCCGCCCCGTCCAGCAGGTTCTGGCCCGGCAGCACGGAGGTGATCTTGCCCGCGGTGGCGTCGAGGAGCCACGACAGGACGAAGCCGAACACCAGCGCCAGCAGGATCGTGATCCGCGCCCAGAACCCCCGCAGCAGCACCGCGCAGAGCACCGCGAACGCCAGCGTCGCCAGCGCCACCCACTGGTCCTGCGGCCAGTACACGGTGGCGACGACCGGGGCCAGGTTGAAGCCGATCAGCATGACCACGGCGCCGGTCACCACCGGGGGGAACACCCTGTGGATGACGTCGCCGCCCACGACGTGGATGAGCACGCCGACCGCCGCGAGCACCAGGCCCGCGACGAAGATCGCCCCGGTGACGGTGGCGCTGTCACCGCCCGCCGCGCGGATCGCCGCGACCGCGCCGACGAACGAGGCGCTCGTGCCGAGGTAGCTCGGCACCCGGCCGCCCACGATGAGCAGGAACAGGATCGTCGCGATCCCCGACATCATGATCGCCAGGTTGGGGTCCAGGCCCATCACGATCGGGAACACGAACGTCGCCCCGAACATCGCCACCACGTGCTGGGCGCCGATGCCCGCGGTCCGCGGCCACGACAGCCGCTCGTCCGGCCGCACGACCTCCCCGGGCGGCGGCGTCCTGCCGTCCCCGTGCAGCTTCCAGCCGATCACCATCGGGGGTCCTCCTGCTCAGCCGGCCGCGTTCCCGCGGGCCATTCATGCGGGCAAGGTAGATCTACCCTGCCCGGCGGACATCGGCGACTTCTGCCAAACCCCGCGTCCAGGATTGGGAGGACCGGCCGGTGCGCCGACGGGCCGATCTGGGACGACGGCCCTCCGGGCGCTCCGGTGCGGCGTCCCGGGGCCACCGGGACGCCGGCGCTACCCTCAGATACCCCGCATGCGCAGCACGTGAAGGGCGAGGGTGAGGTTGAGCCGCAGATGAGCGTCCTCGGTGAACGCTCCGAGCATCCTTTCCAGCTTCCCGATGCGGTACCGCAGCGTGTTGTAGTGGAAGTGCAGCCGGCGCGCCGTCTCGGCGACGTTGAGGTTCGTCTCCAGCAGCACCTGGAGGGTGCGGCGCAGGTCCACCAGCTCCGGCTCGTCGTCGGCGGCGAGGTCGCCCAGCGTCTCGCGGACGAACGCGTGCAGCTCCTCGGGGTCGGAGACGAGGCTCAGCAGCCGGTACACGCCGAGCTGGTCGAAGTGCGCCCGCGCGCCCGCGCCGTTGAGCTGGCGGCCGACCCGCACGGCCTTCACCGCCTGCTCGTAGGCCTCGGGCAGCGCGGCCGGCGAGGTCACCGTCCGGCTGATGCCGGTGGAGAACGTCCGCCGCACCGGCAGGTGCTCGGCGAAGATCGACGAGGCCTCCTTGACCATCGCCTGGACCGGGCCCGCCGTCCACTCGGCGGGGTCGTCGCCCTCGGCGCCGACGATCGCCACGACCTCGTGGGCGAAGCTCGCGACGGCCGCGCCCCGGTCGTGCCGCCGGACGGCCGTCGTCCACGCGGCGGCGAGCCGCTCCTGCGCGGCCCGCTCCTCGGCGCCTCGGACACCCCGCGGGCCGCCGTCGGGCTCCGCCGCCGCCTTGCCGCGGGCCTTGCCCTCGGCGTCCTGGGCGACGGCTCCGCGCGGGCGCCCGTCCAGCTCGGCGACGACCACCATCATCGGGCGGTCCAGGTCCCAGCCGAACCCGCCGCAGTGCGCGACGATCCGGTCGTCGCCGCCCGCGCGCCCCGCGAGGATGTCGCGCAGGAAGTCGGCGCGGTACTTGCTCTCCACGGCCGCGACGGCCTGCTGCTTGGTCACCACGAGCGCGGCGACGGTCGCGGCGCGCTCCAGGATGCCGAGGTCGGTGCCGCGCAGGGTGCCGGCGGGGCTGAACGCGACGATCCGGCCGTGGTCGAAGCCGCCCGCCATCACCGGCACGACCAGGTGGTCGCCGGTGCCGTGCGCGCCGATGATGCCGCAGCCGCCGCGGCCGCACGCCGCGTGCCGGCCCGCGTCGAAGGCCCGCATCGCCTGGACGTGCTCGTCGGGGCCGGCGCCCGCGAGCGCCCGCTGCTCGCCGTCCAGCACCACGACCGCCACGTCCAGCAGCGTCGCGACCTCGTCCACGACCTCCTGGAGGCCGCCGCCGCACAGCACGATCTGCACGAGCGCCCGGTGCACCTCCTCGGTGCGGGCGAGGACGGCCGCCTGCCGGTTCAGGATGTCGGTCAGCACCTGGTTCAGGATGTCGTCGAAACCGACGTCGTTCGGGAGCAGGATCAGGGGGAAGCCGCGCCGGTCCGCCTGCGCGATCATCTCGGCGGGCAGCGAGTCCAGGTAGCGGCCGAGCTTGATGGCGAGGGCGGCCAGGCCGCGCTCGTCCAGGTCCGACACCAGGTTGTCGAGGGACTGGGGGGTGTTGCGGAGGGGGTAGCCGGTGGTCAGCAGCAGTTCGTTCGGTTTGACCCACGACAGGATGTCGGGGACCTCCATCACGTTCAGCCGCTGGACGACGCGTTCGAGTCCGGCTCGTCCGGCGATGAGGCGGGCGCCGTTCAGGGTGCTGACGCCGAGGACCTCGCCGACCGAAAGGCCGTAGGTCAGTGTTCCGGTACTCGCGAGCCGGAGGGCCGGTGGGCCCGGGTCCGCAGTGGTGTAACTCATGCCAGGGGTCACCTCGCCTTTTGGTGCGTACATCGCCCGTGACGGCGTGATCGCTACCGATTCCTGATCAACACTGACAACAAAGACGAACGATGACAACCATCCTTGGCAGAATTCTCCATACGCCCGGTGCCGGGCCCGTTCTACCGTCATGCCGGAGGCCGGGCCGCCCGCACGCCGTGCGGCCGCCGACACCGGCCTCGGGAGGATCCGTGACCGCTCTCGTCCGCGACCCGATCCGGCTCCCGGCCCGTCCCACCGGACGGCCCCCCGCCGCAGGCGCCGCGAGCCTCGCGCTGCGGCCGCTGCTCGACCCGCCGCGCCGCCCGGCCCGCGTCATCGCGGTGTTCCCGGCCGCGCTGTACCTGGAGATGCGGGGCGGCCCCGAGCCGCGCGTGCTCGCCGTCGTCACCTCCGACGCGGGACGCCTTCCGAACGCGGTGGTGGTCGTCGCCAGCCGCCGCGAGCACCCGTTCCGGTCCGTCCGCGAGGGCGCGGACGCGTTCGTCGGCGACGGCCGGATCGAGGCGGAGGGCCTCACCGTGCGCGTGCGCCGCTGGTGGGACCCCTCGCCCGCGCTCGGCGGGCTGCGCCCGGACGCGCTCGCCCTGGGCGTGCGCGCCCTGGAGGCCGAGCTGACCGCCGCGGGCGCGCTCACCGCCGCCGGGCCGTCGGGCGGCGGCCTCGCCGGGCATCCCGACCCGGACGCGCTGGCCGCCGCGTGCGCCGCCGGCGACCTCGCGGGCGCGGTGGAGGCGGCCGAGCGGATCGTGGGCCTCGGCCCTGGGCTGACCCCGACCGGAGACGACATCCTGTGCGGCCTGCTGGTCGCGCTGCGGCTGGTCGGCGGCGCCGTCCGGCACGGCGGGGCGGTGCGGCTGGCCGACTGGCTCGGCGCGGCCGTCACCGCCGACGCGGGCACCCGCACGACCGCGCTGGCCGCGACGCTGCTGCACTGCGCGGCGGCGGGCCACGCGGGCGCCGAGGTGGCCGCCGTCCTGCGCGGCGTCGCGGGCCACGAACCGCCGCAGGCCGCCGTCCGCCGCCTGCTCGCGGTGGGCCACACCTCGGGCACGGACCTGGCGCACGGCGTCCTCGCCGGGTGCCGCGCCGCCCTCGGAGGGCGCGTATGAGGGACTGGGTCGAGGTGCGGCGGGGGGGCTACCACGATTCGGTCACGCTGATGCGGGTGAGCCGGCAGCTGTCGGAGCGGCCGGACGTCGCCGGGGCCATGGTCGCGATGGGCACCGAGCTGAACCGCGAGATGTTCGGCCGCATGGGCTTCGCCGTGCCGGACGACGCCGGGCCCGACGACCTGGTCGTGGCGATCCGGGTCGAGGACGAGGGGCCGGACGGAACCGGGCTGGACGAGGCCAGGGGGGCGCTGGACGGGCTGCTGCGCGGGGCGTCCCGCGCGTCCGCGCGGGCGGGGGTGCTGGGGGAGCCGGCGCCGGCCAGGACGACCGGGGCCGCGGCGGCCCGCGGCGACGCGACCGTGGCGCTGCTGTCGGTGCCGGGGCCGCACGTCTTCCCCGAGGCGATGGACGCGCTGGACGCCGGCCTCAACGTGATGATCTTCAGTGACAACGTGCCGGTCGCGCAGGAGATCACGCTGAAGGAGGTGGCGGCGCGGCGCGGGCTGATCGTGATGGGCCCGGACTGCGGGACGGCCGTGGTCGGCGGCGCGGGCCTGGGGTTCGCGAACGCGGTGCGGCCCGGCCCGGTGGGCGTCGTCGCGGCGTCCGGGACGGGCGCGCAGCAGCTGATGTGCCTGCTGGACGCCGCGGGCACCGGCGTCAGCCACGTGCTCGGCGTCGGCGGCCGGGACCTGTCGCCCGAGGTGAGCGGGCGGTCGGCGCTGGCGGCGCTGGCCGCGCTGGACGCCGACCCGGCCACCGAACTGATCGTGCTGGTGTCCAAGCCGCCCGCGCCGCAGGTGCTGGACCTGATCCGGGAGGCGGCGCGGCGCCTGGACACGCCCGTGGTGTTCGCGCTGCCGCTGCCCGGCGAGGACGACCTGACGCGGGCCGCGGAGAAGGCGCTGAGGGCGCTCGGCCGGCCCGTCCCGGCATGGCCGCGCTGGACCTCGCCGGGCGGCGCCGCGCCGGTGCCCGGCCGGGCGCTGCGCGGCCTGTTCGCGGGCGGGACGCTGCGCGACGAGGCCGAGATGATCGCGCGGGACGCGCTCGGCTGGGAGCTGGAGGCGCGCGGGCACCGGTTCACCGACTTCGGCGACGACGCCTACACACGGGGCCGCGCGCACCCGATGATCGACCCGACGCTGCGCCTGGAGGCCCTGCGCGCCGAGGCCGCCGACGACGGCTGCGGCGTCCTGCTCCTGGACGTGGTGCTCGGGTACGGCGCCGAGCCCGATCCGGCCGCCGCGCTCGCCCCGGCCGTCGCCGCGGCGCTGCGGGACCGCCCCGGCCTCCGCGTCGTGGTGTCGCTGTGCGGGACGGCGGCCGACCCGCAGGACCGCGACCGGCAGGCCGTCGCGCTGTGCGAGGCGGGCGCCGACGTGTTCGCCTCCAACGCGCAGGCGACCCGGCACGCCCTCACGCTGGTGGACGGGTCGATCGTCGAAGGGACGCCCCGATGAGCGACCACCGCGACCCGAACCGTGCGCACCGGCTGGGCGGGCTGCTCTCCCGCGAGCCGAGCGTCGTCGCGACCGGCGTGGAGGTGCTCGCGAGCGCCCTCGCCGACCAGGCCGTCCCGGTGGAGGCCGTCGACTGGCGGCCGCCGCCCGCCGGGACGCGGGACGCGCTGGCGGCCGTCCTCGGCGCCCCCGGCCACGCCGAGGCCAACGCGCGGGCCGTCCAGCGGATGGTGACGGCGCGCCCGCACCTGGTGGACGTGCGCCCCGCGCGCGAGGTGCTCGGCCTGGAGCCGGGGACGTTCCTGCACGCGGGCCCGCCGCTGGAGTGGGACCGCGCGTCCGGCCCGATGCGCGGCGCCCTCATCGGCGCGATGCTCCTCGAAGGGCTCGCCGAGACGCCGCGCGGTGCCGAGCGCGAACTGGAGCGCGGCGCGGCGGTGTTCGAGCCGTGCCACCACCACGCCGCGGTCGGCCCGATGGCGGGCGTCGTCGCCCCGTCCATGTGGATGCTCGTGGTCGAGGACGCCGAGCACGGCGGGACCTCCTACTGCTCGCTCAACGAGGGCCTCGGGAAGGTCCTGCGGTACGGGGCGTACGGGCCGGAGGTGATCGAGCGGCTGGCGTGGATGGGCGAGGTGCTCGGCCCGGCGCTGCGGGAGGCCGTGCGGCGGCACGGGCCGGTCGACCTGATGGCGCTCATCGCGCAGGCCCTGCAGATGGGCGACGAGCTGCACAACCGCAACCGGGCGGCGACGTCGCTGCTGCTGCGCGAGCTGGCCCCCGCGCTCGCGGCGGCCGAGGAGGTGCCGAGGGCGCGGGCCGCCGAGGCGCTCAAGTTCGCGGCGGGCAACGACCACTTCTTCCTGAACGCGGGGATGGCGGCGGCGAAGGCGTGCGCGGACGCCGCGCGCGGCGTGCCGGGGTCCAGCCTCGTCGTGGCGATGGCCCGCAACGGCACCGACTTCGGCATCCAGGTGTCCGGGACGGGCGACCGCTGGTTCACCGGCCCCGCCGGCGTTCCCGACGGCCTCTACCTCGGCGGCTACGGCCCGGACGACGCCAACCCCGACATCGGCGACTCGGCGATCACCGAGACGGCCGGGATGGGCGGGTTCGCGCTCGCCGCCGCGCCCGCGATCGTCCGGTTCGTCGGCGGCGAGGTCCCGGACGCCGTCGCGGCGACGCAGCGGATGTACGAGATCACCCTCGCGGAGCACCCGGTGCTGCAGATCCCGCTGCTGTCGTTCCGCGGGACCCCGGTGGGCGTGGACGCCGCCCGCGTCGTCCGCACCGGGATCCTGCCCGTCATCGACACCGGCATCGCCGGGCGGGAGGCCGGCACGGGCCAGGTCGGCGCGGGTCTGGTGGAGCCGCCCGCGAACGTGTTCACCGACGCCCTGCACGCTCTCGCGGAGATCGCGTAGCCGTCGCGGCGGGGGTAACGTCGCCCGCATGAGCGAGTCGATCAGCGGCGGGCGCGCGGGGGCCGGGGAAGGCGCCCTGACGGGCGAGCAGTACGCCCTGAGCGCGGGGCCCTACCAGGCCGTCGTCACCGAGTCGGGCGCGAGCCTGCGCGAGCTGACCCGCGAGGGGCGCCCGCTGGTGCTGACGCACGGCGCCGACGAGCCGGCCCCCGCCGCGTTCGGGCACCTGCTGGTCCCGTGGCCGAACCGCGTCGACCGCGGACGCTACGAGTACGGCGGCGAGGAGCACCGGCTCGACGTGTCCGAGCCCGACCGCGACTGCGCGATCCACGGCCTCGTCCGCTGGGCGCCGTGGAGGGCCGCCGAGCACGAGCCCGACCGGGTGCGGCTCACGCACCGGCTGCTCGGCACGGCCGGGTACCCGTTCCGCCTCGACCTGGAGGCCGAGTACGCCCTCGACGCCGACGAGGGGCTGCGCGTGCGGATGACCGCGCGCAACGCCGGGACGAGGACCGCCCCCTACGGCCACGGCGCGCACCCCTACCTGACGGTCGGCGAACCCATCGACGGCTGCACCGTCACGCTGGGCGCCGACCGGTACCTCCCGGTGGACGACCGGTTGATCCCGTCCGGGCCGTCCGTGGACGTCACCGGCACCCGGTACGACCTGCGCACCGGGCCCGTGTTCGGCGACCGGCGGATCGACAACGCGTTCGCCGAGCTCAGCCGCGACGGCCGCGGCCGCACCTGGGTGACGCTGTCCGGCGGCGGCCGCACGGTCCGGCTCTGGGCCGACGAGGCGCACCCGTGGATGGAGATCTACACCGCCGACAACGCCCCGCGGCCCCGCTCGGGCCTCGGCGTCGAGCCCATGACGTGCCCGCCCAACGCGTTCGTGACCGGGGAGGGCGTCGTGGACCTCGAACCGGGCGCCGTGTTCACCGGAACCTGGGGGATCCAGGCGTCCTGATCACGCGGGACGGTTCCCTAGCCGGTGGCGGTTGGGGGATCATTGCGGGGTGAACCTCAGCGTCTCCTCGTACGACGATCTGTCCGCGCGCATCGCCACCGTCCGCGACGTTCACGGCGAGCGCTTCCCCGGCGGCGCGGAAGGCCGCCAACCGGTCCACACGGTGTACGTCCCGGCGGACCGGTTCTCCCGCTCGACGCCCGCCGACTTCGGCGCCGAGGCGCTGCGGCTGCTGAACACCCACACGCCGGGCGCCGGGTCGTTCGGCGCCGCGTTCGGGCTCGATCCGGAGCTCGCCGGGCCGGTGCGCGAGCGCGTCGCGGCGAAGCTGGCCGCCGAGCCGGTCGAGGACGTCCGGATCGACTTCGAGGACGGCTACGGGGTGCGCGACGACACGGAGGAGGACGCCCACGTCGAGCAGGTCGTGGAGGCGGTCGGCGCCGCGTACCAGGTCAAGGGCCTGCCGCACTACTGGGGGCTGCGGGTCAAGTCGTTCGCCGACGGCGGCCACGAGCGCGCGATGCGGACGCTGGACGGGTTCCTGACCGCGCTGCGCGACCGGCTCGGCCGGCTGCCCGGCGGGTTCACCATCACCTTCCCCAAGGTGACCTCGATCGATCAGGTCAAGCTGTTCGTGGAGTTCCTCGACCGGCTGGAGACCGCGCTCGGGCTGCCGCAGGGCATCCTGCGGTTCGAGATCCAGATCGAGACGCCGCAGGCGCTGATGGACCACGAGGAGGACCGGATCGGGCTCCAGTCCTTCGTGACCGAGGCGCAGGGCCGCATCACCGCCGCCCACTTCGGCGTGTTCGACTACACCGCCGCGCTCGGGCTGCCGCCGCACGAGCAGCGGCTCGACCACCCCGCCTGCGACTTCGCCCGGCACATCATGCAGGTGTCGCTGGCGGGCACCGGCGTGCGGCTGTCGGACGGCTCCACCAACGTCATCCCCCGCAACGACGGGCCCGACGAGGTCAACGCCGCGTGGGCCGCGCACGCCGCGCACGTCCGACACTCCCTGGCGCACGGCTTCTACCAGGGCTGGGACCTGCATCCCGCGCACCTGCCGAGCCGGTACGCGGCGGTGTACGCCTTCCACCTGAGCGGCGTCGACGACGTGATCGGACGGGTCCGGGCCTGGCACGAGCAGGCGGCGGGGCACGGGAGCGGCTTCCTGGACGAGCCCGCCACGATCACGGCGCTCACCGCTCGGCTGCGCCGTGCGGTCGACTGCGGGGCGCTGGACGAGAGCGTCCTTCCCGCGGGCGGCTGAGCGCGGACAGGTCCTCCGGGGTGTCGATGTCGTCGGGCGCGGCGACGTCGCCGCACGGGACGGGCGTCACCAGCTCCGGGTGGGCGCGCAGGTAGCCGCGCGCCCCCTGGTCCCCGACCGCCGCCTCGGCGGCGCCGGCGAAATGCGTGGCGGCCAGCAGGACGGGGTTGCGCTGCGCTCCCCCGTAGGCGGCGACCGCGATGCCGGCGCCCTCCTCGAACGCCGCGATCAGCCGTTCGACGGCGGCGGGCGTCACCAGGGGCTGGTCGACCAGCGCGACGACCACGGCGGGGCAGCCGGGCGGCAGCGCGGCGAGCCCGGCGCGCAGGGACGAGCCCATGCCGTCGCGCCAGTCGGGGTTGGGCACGACGACGGCGCCGATGACCTCGATCTGCTCGGCGCCCGCCACCACCAGGACCGGGGAGCAACCCCCGTCCCGCAGCGTACGGACGCCCCGGTCGACGAGCCGCTCGCCGTCCAGCTCCAGCGTCGCCTTGGGGCGGCCGAGGCGGCGGCCCTCCCCCGCGGCGAGCAGCAGGCCGGCCGGGGACTCCTCACTCCGCAACGTCATCCCGCGAGGGTAGGCGCTCAGCCCGGCCCGGCGTGGGACTCGGCGTGGATCCGGCCGCTGGTGTCGGTGAGCGGGCGGCCGGAGCCGCCCCAGCGCAGCTGGACCAGCTCCGCCGCGATCGACACGGCCGTCTCCTCCGGCGTGCGGGCCCCGAGGTCCAGGCCGATCGGCGAGCGCAGCCGGTCCAGTTCGGCGTCGGACAGGCCCGCCTCGCGGAGCCGCGCCGTCCGGTCCTCGTGGGTGCGGCGCGAGCCCATCGCGCCGACGTAGCCGGCGTCGGTGCGCAGCGCCACCTCCAGCAGCGGCACGTCGAACTTGGGGTCGTGGGTGAGGACGCAGATCGCAGTGCGCCCGTCGATGGAGCCGCGCGCCTCCTCCAGGAACTTGTGCGGCCACTTCACCACGACCTCGTCGGCCTCCGGGAACCGCTTGGGCGTCGCGAACACCGGCCGCGCGTCGCACACCGTCACGTGGTAGCCGAGGAACTTGCCGATCCGGGCGACGGCCGCCGCGAAGTCGATCGCGCCGAACACCAGCAGCCGCGGCGGCGGCGCGAAGGAGTGCACGAAGACGGCGAGGTCGTCGAGCCGCCGCTCCCCCTCGGGCCCGTAGTGCCGCTGGCCGGTGAGGCCCTGGGCGAGCATGCCGCGCGCGTCGTCGTCCACCGCCGCGTCCAGCCGGGCCGCGTGCGGGGCGCCGGGCGCGAGGGACCCGTACGCGCGGTCGGTCCAGATCACGCGGCGGGCGCCGATCCGCCCCGGTCCGGCCACGACGGTGGCGACCGCGACCGGCTCGCGCGCCTCGATCGCCGCGGCGACGTCCGCGAACTCGGGGAAGGTGTCCGGGCCGACGGGCTCCACCAGCACGTCCAGGATCCCGCCGCAGGTCAGGCCGACGGCGAACGCGTCGTCGTCGCTCACCCCGTACCGCTGGACGACGGGTTCGCCGGTCTCCAGCACCGTCTGCCCCAGCTCGTACACGGCGCCCTCGACGCAGCCGCCGGACACGCTGCCCGCGACCTCCCCGTCCGGCGAGACCGCCATCGCCGCCCCCGGCGGGCGCGGCGCGCTGCGGAAGGTGTTCACGACGGTCGCGAGCGCGAACGTCCGTCCCGACCCGTACCAGCCCGCGATGTCGCCGAGCACGTCACGCATGAGCCCTCCCCTTTCCGGCGCCCGCGACGAGGCGGGCCAGCTCCTCCAGTGCGGCCAGGCTGTGCCCGGAGGTGAAGTCGTCCACGTGCGGGAGCGCCGCGGCCATACCCGCGGTGAGCGGCTCGTACCCGGGCCGCGCCTTGTGCGGGTTCGCCCACACCACCCGGTGCGCGAGCCGGTGCAGCCGCGCCATCTGCGCGCCGAGCAGGCCCGCGTCGCCGCGCTCCCACCCGTCCGAGGCGATCACCACGACCGCGCCCCGCGCCAGCCCCCGCTGCCCGAACCGGTCGAGGAACTCCTTCAGCTCCTCGCCGAGCCGCGTGCCGCCGCTCCAGTCCGGGATGGCCGCGGACGCCGCCGCCATCGCCGCGTCCGGGTCGCGGTGCCGCAGCTCGCGGGTGAGGCGGGTGAGGCGCGTCCCGGCGCTGAACACCTCGACGTCCCTCCCGCCCGAGCGCGCGGCGGCGTGCGCGAACCGCAGCAGCGCGTCGGCGTACGGGCTCATCGACCCGCTGACGTCCACGATCAGCACCACCCGGCGCGGCCGGGTGCGGTGGCTCCGGTGCCGGAGCAGGGACGTCTCGCCGCCGCGCCGCAGCGTCTCCCGGACGGTGCGCGCCGGGTCGAGCCGCCCGGTCGGCGTCGGCGCGAACCGCCGCGACCTGCGCCGCTCGGCCCCCGCGTCCAGCAGGGCGATGAGCCGCGCGACCTCGGCGCGCTCGGCGGCGCCGAGCCGCGCGACGTCCCGGTCGCGGAGCACCTCGACGTCGCTGGCCGTGGCCGCCTCCAGTCCCTGCTGCTCCTGCCCTCCCCCGCGCCCGCCCGGTTCCGCCACCGGCACCCGGCGCACCACGACGGGCGGCGTCCCCCGCCGCGCGCGGGCGGTCGCGCCGGTGAAGTACGCGGCGAAGCAGCGGTCGTAGCGGGCGAGGTCGTCGGGGTCGGCGCAGAGGGTGAGCCGTCCCGCCCAGTACACGTCGCGGGGGTCGAGCACGTCGAGGTGGTCGAGCGCCGCGAGCATCGCCTGGACCCGCTCGGGGTCGGCCGCCCCGCCCGCGGCCCGCACCGTCCTGGCGAAGCCGACCATCGTCTCGGTGACGTCCCGGTCCACGGCTATCCCCCGTCGAGCAGGGCCTCTAGCCCGGTGGCGCCCCCGCCGCCGAGCACGCGCTGCTGGTCCTCGCGGTACTTCAGGACGGCGCCGAGCGTCACCGCCGCCGTCCCCGGGTCGAGGTCGCGGACGCCGAGGGCCACGAGGGCCTCCGTCCAGTCGAGGGACTCGGCGACGCCCGGCGGCTTCAGCAGGTCGGTCTCGCGCATCCGCTGCGCGGCCCGCGCCACCTGCCCGGCCAGCCGCTCCGCCGCGTCCGGCAGCCGCCGCCTGATGATCGCGACCTCGCGGTCGAACGAGGGGTGCTCCAGCCAGTGGTACAGGCAGCGGCGCTTGAGCGCGTCGTGGACCTCGCGGGTGCGGTTGGACGTCACCACGACCACCGGCGGCCGCTCGGCCCGGATCGTGCCGAGCTCGGGGACGGTGATCGTGAAGTCGCTGAGGACTTCGAGCAGGAACGCCTCGAACTCGTCGTCGGCACGGTCCAGCTCGTCGACGAGCAGGACGCTGGGGGACGTCTCCAGCGCCTGGAGCAGGGGCCGTGCCAGCAGGAACCGCCGGTCGTAGAGCTCGCCCTCCAGCCGCGACACGTCGCTGACGCCCGCGGCCTCCGCCGCGCGCAGGTGCAGGAGCTGGCGGGGGAAGTCCCAGTCGTAGAGCGCCTGCGACGCGTCGAGCCCCTCGTAGCACTGGAGCCGGATCAGCGGCGCGCCGAGGCCCCGCGCGAGCGTCTTGGCCAGCTCGGTCTTGCCGACGCCGGCCTCCCCCTCCAGGAACAGGGGCCGCCCCATCCGCAGGGCGAGGAAGCAGGCCGTGGCGAGCCCCTCGTCGCACAGGTAGCCATGCCTGTCGAGCAGGCCCGCGAGCTCCGCGGGCGATCCGACCTGGTCCACGGTCATCGGCGCCGCCTCCCCCACGGATCACAGGCTACTCAGCCCGGGACCCGAGTCACACCTCTGGACCTTCCGGGGATTCCGTCCGGCCGCACGCCCGGTCCGCGGCCTCTCGCGAACCTCACCTCCGCCTAAAAACCTGTTAAAGCAGTAGGGAAAGTTGACTTTTGGTCGCGGGCTGAGCAGCATCGGAGCCATGCGAAGCGGTGATCCCGGCGACCTGCCCCCCGAGGACGATCTGACCGACGAGGCGACCTACGAGGGCGTCCGGCTCCCCTCCCGGAGAGGGCTGCTGCGGCTGTCGGCCGGGGCCGGGCTGACCGCCGGCCTCTCCGCGGCCCTCGGCCCCCGGCCCGCGGACGCCGCGACCGGGATCGTGAAGCCGCTGCCCCCGGAACTGTTCGTCCCGCAGGGCACGAACGCCGAGATGCGGTGGGAGGCCATGCGCGGGCAGGGGTACCTCACGCCCACCGACCGGTTCTTCGTCCGCAACCATGTCGCCACGCCGCTCATCGACGCGCGCACCTGGCGGCTGAGGCTGTGGGGAACCGGCCTGCGCGGCGCGCCCAGCGAGGACCGTCCCGTCGAGCTCACCTACGAGGACCTCCTCCGGCTCCCGGCGGAGGAGGTCACCGCGTTCATCGAGTGCACGGGCAACGCACGCGGGTTCTACACCTCCCAGCAGGGCCAGGAGGTCTCGGGAACGCCCTGGCGGCTGGGCGGGGTCGGCGTGGCGCACTGGCGCGGCGTCCGGCTGGCGACCGTCCTGCGTCGCGCAGGTGTCACCCCTGCGGCCGTGGACATCATGCCGCGTGGGCTGGACGCTGAGTTCGTGGACAAGGGCGAGAACCTCGGTCGCGTGCGGCGTCCCCTTCCGATCGCGAAGGCCATGAAGGACGCGCTCCTCGCCTATGAGATGAACGGCGCTCCCCTGCCGCCCGACCACGGCCACCCGGTGCGCCTGGTCGTGCCCTCGTGGACGGGCATCGCGTCCATCAAATGGCTGGGCGACATCCAGGTGGCCGACGAGCCGCTGTTCTCGCCGTGGAACACCCGCTACTACCGGCTCTTCGGGCCCGGCTACCCCGAGGAGGGGTCGGCGCCCCTGACCCGCATGAACGTCAAGTCCGCGTTCGAGCTGCCTTGGGAGGCCTCCCTGCCCGCGCGCCCGCACGTCCTGCACGGCCGGTCCTGGTCGGGCAACGGCCGGATCCGGCACACCGAGGTCAGCGTGGACGGCGGCAGGACGTGGCGCCGCGCCCGCCTGCGGGACCGCCACTCCGGCCCCCGCGGATGGGTCCGCTGGGAGCTGCCGTGGCACCCCGAAGGGCCCGGCCGGTACGAGCTCCTGGCACGCGCGACCGACGAGACCGGCACCACCCAGCCCGCGACCGCCCCCTACAACACGCTCGGCTATCTCTTCGGCGCCGTCGTCCGTCACCCGGTCACCCTCACCTGAAAGGGCACCCATGCCACTGTGGAAGCCAGACCCGACGTTCTACGCGTCCCCGCGCGACGCCGCCTCCGCGCCGCCGGAGAAGCTCGCCTACGTCGCGGCGTTCGACCGGGCCGCCGAAAAACCGGACGCGATCGCGGTGCTCGACGTGGACCCCGGGTCCGCCTCCTACGGCACCGTGGTGGGGTGGACGGAGCTGCCCTACCTCGGCGACGAGCTGCACCACTTCGGGTGGAACGCGTGCAGCAGCGCCCTGTGCCCCGGCTCCCCGCACCCGCACGTCGAGCGCCGGTACCTGATCGTCCCCGGGCTGCGGTCGTCGCGGGTGTACGTCATCGACACCAAGGACGACCCCGTCGCCCCGAAGATCGTCAAGACGCTGGAGCCGGACGAGCTGGCCAAGCGCGCCGGGTACTCGCGCCCGCACACCGTCCACTGCGGGCCGGAGGGCCTCTACCTGACCGCCCTCGGCGGGGCGAACGGCGAGGACGGCCCCGGCGGGATCGCGCTGCTCGACCACACCTCGTTCGAGGTCCTCGGACGCTGGGAGGTCGACCGGGGCCCGCAGCACTTCGCCTATGACGCCTGGTGGCACATCGCGCACGACGTGCTCGTCGCGTCCGAGTGGGGCACCCCGTCCATGATCGAGGACGGTGTCGTCGGGGAGCTGCTGCTCGGCCGCAAGTACGGGCACTCGCTGAACTTCTTCGACCTGCGCAAGCGCAAGCACGTCCAGACGGTCGACCTCGGGGACGAGCACCAGATGGTCCTGGAGCTGCGCCCCGCGCACGACCCGACGAAGCTCTACGGGTTCGCGGGCGTGGTCGTCAGCGTCGAGGACCTGTCGGCGTCGGTGTGGGTCTGGCACCGCGACGGCGACCGGTGGGCCGCGACCAAGGTCATCACAATCCCCGCCGAGCCCGCCGACCCGGACTCCCTGCCGCCCGTCATCCGGCCGTTCGGGGCCGTGCCGCCGCTCGTGACGGACATCGACCTGTCCGTGGACGACCAGTGGCTGTACGTCTCGTGCTGGGGCACCGGCGAGCTCAAGCGCTACGACGTCAGCGACCCGTTCCACCCGGTCGAGGCGGGCTCGGTGCGCATCGGCGGCATCGTCGGCCGGACCCCCCACCCCGCCGACCCCGGGCGCCCCCTCGCGGGCGGGCCGCAGATGGTGGAGGTCAGCCGCGACGGCGAGCGCGTCTACGTCACCAACTCGCTCTACGGCTCGTGGGACGACCAGTTCTATCCCGACGGCGTCGGCGCGTGGATGGCCAAGCTCGACTCCACCCCGGACGGCTTCTCCTTCGACGAGCGGTTCTTCCCCAGCGGCGACGCCTTCCGCGGACGCCGCCCGCACCAGACGCGCCTCCAGGGCGGCGACGCCTCCTCGGACTCCTACTGCTACCCGTGAACGACGGGTCGCTCGCCGCCCTCGTCGCGCTCGGCGCGTTCCACGGCCTCAACCCGGCCATGGGATGGCTGTTCGCCGTGGCCCGCGGACTCCAGGAGCGCAGCCGGTCCCTCGTGCTGCAGTCGCTCCCGGCCATCGCCGCGGGCCACGCCGCCTCCGTCGGCGCCGTCGCCGTCCTCGTCGCCCTCACCCGCTCCGTCGTCGCGACCCGCGCGGTCGCGATCGGCGGCGGGGCCGTGCTCGTCGGGTTCGGCCTGTGGCGGCTGCTGTCGCGCCGGCACTTCCGGTGGGTCGGCATGCGGATCTCGCTGTGGCAGCTCGCCGGCTGGTCGTTCCTGATGTCGTCGGTGCACGGCGCGGGCCTGATGCTGCTGCCCGTGCTCACCTCGTCCGGGACGGCCCCGGCGGGCCACGACCACGGCCTGGCATCGTCCTCCGGCAGCGCCCTGTCGACCGGGATCTTCGTCACCGCCGTGCACACCCTGTCGATGTTCACCGTGGCCGGAGTGATCGCCGTGCTCGTCTACGAGGTCGTCGGCCTGGCCGTCCTGCGCCGTGCCTGGTTCAACCTCGACCGCGTGTGGGCCGTCGCCCTCATCGGCGCCGGCACCGTCACCGCCTTCACCGCCTGGTGACCCGGGAGGTCAGGCGGGGTCGGGGGCTTCGCCTCGGGTGTGGAGGAGGGCGCGGAGTTCGGTGAGCTGGCCGGCGGCGCGGGCCTTCTCGGCGCCGTTGATGCCCATGGCGGGCAGGGAGGTGCCGTCGGCCAGGTCGAGGGTGGGCCACGGGTCGCCGGTGGTCATGGTGACGTCGACGACCTCGGGCCATTCGAGGCGGCGGGTGCGGAAGGCGTTGACGACCGTGAGACCGGAGTCGTCGGCGCTGACGCGGCAGCGGGCCAGCATGTGCAGGACCCAGGCGACCACCGCGGCGAAGGCGACCATCAGGATCCGGTCGAACAGCTTGAACTGCGGCGCCACCACCACGGCGAGCACGATCATGCCGAGCACGATCACGCCCGCCGTGGTGTAGGCGACGAGCCGGGTGGTGCGGGGGCGCCACACCGCCGGCAGGGCCGGAAGGTCAGTCAACGATCTTCGCGATGGGGATCTCGAGGATGTCGTGGGCGCCCGCCGCCTTCAGCGCCGGGATCAGCGTGTTGACGCCGCGCTTGGCGACCACCGACTCCACGGCGTTGGACTCGCCGCCGGCGAGGGAGGTGACCGTGGGCGAGGACATCGCGGGCATGATGTCCAGGACCTGCTGCAGGTCGGCGTGCGCGACGTTCAGCTTCAGCAGCACCTTGCCGCGGGCGCGGATCACGCCCTGCAGCAGCAGCGAGATGTCCTCCATCGCGGCGCGCTTCTCGGCGTCCTCGTAGGCCTCGCGGTTCGCGACCAGCTCGGTGTAGCTGGTCAGGAGCGTGTCGAGGATGCGCAGGCCGTTCTTGCGCAGCGACGAGCCCGTCTCGGTGAGGTCGACGATCGCGTCGACGATGTCGGGCACCTTCGCCTCGGTCGCGCCGTAGGACGGGACGACCGTGGCCTTGACGCCGTGCTGGTCGAGGAACCGCTTGGTCATCGCCGGGAACTCGGTGGAGATCCGCACGCCCTCCGGCAGGTCCGCCACGGACCGCCAGGGCGCGCCGTCCGGCACCGCCATGATCACGCGGACCGGGTTGGAGGTCGCCTTGGAGTACTTCAGCTCGCCGAGGCTGACGACGTCGGCGTCGGTCTCGGTGATCCAGTCGCGGCCGGTGATGCCGAGGTCGAACAGGCCCTGTTCGAGGTAGGTCGGGATCTCCTGCGGGCGCAGGACCCGGACGCGGTCGATGCGGGGGTCGTCGATGGAGGCGCGGTAGTCGCGGTCCGAGGCGCGCTGGACGGTGAGGTCGGCGGCGTCGAACAGCTGCATGGTCGCCTTCTCCAGCGACCCCTTGGGCAGAACGAGTGACAGCACGGATCAGCCTTTCGATCAGGACGGGTACGGGATACCGGGACGTTCGGGGCTCTGGCGCCCCCCGCTCAGGAGCCCAGATGCTCCAGGCCGTGCCCGGCGTGACCGTGATGCCGCAGACCTCGCAGGGTCAGTGCCGTGTCGAGTGCGGCCACAGTCGCCTCCCATCCCTTGTCCTCGGAGCTGCCAGGCAGCCCGCTGCGTTCCAGTGCCTGCTCAATGGTGTCACAGGTGAGCACCCCGTTGCCCACCGGAGTCGACTCGTCCAGCGCGATGCGGGTCACACCGGCGGTCACCGAGTCGCACACGTAGTCGAAATGGGCGGTGGCGCCTCGGATGACCGCGCCGAGGCAGACGACCGCGTCGAGGTCGCGGGCCATCTGCTGGGCGATCACGGGCAGTTCGAGCGCGCCGGCGACGCGGGCCACGACCGGCTCGTCCACGCCGCACGCCTTCGCCGCGGCGAGCGCCCGCTCCAGCAGCCGATCGGTGACGCGCTCGTGCCAGCGGGTGCACACGATGCCGAGCGTGAGCCCGGCCGCGTCGACCGTGATGTCCTCGGGGCGTCCCGCGCCGCTCATGAGAGTCCCTCGCTCTGGTGCCGGGTTCCGATCTGGTGGCCGAGCTCGATCTGGTGGCCGAGGCGGTCGCGCTTGACCGTCAGGTAGCGCCGGTTGTGCTCGGTGACGATGACGGGCATGGCCTCGCGACCCCGCACGTCCACCCCGAAACCGCCCAGTCCCCTGAGCTTGTCCGGGTTGTTGGTGAGCACCCTTACCGAGCGTACGCCCAGCTCGCGCAGCATGTGGCCGGCGTTGGAGTACTCGCGCGCGTCGGCGGGCAGCCCCAGCTCCAGGTTGGCGTCGACGGTGTCGGAGCCGTTGTCCTGGAGGGCGTACGCCTGGAGCTTGGCGAGCAGGCCGATCCCGCGCCCCTCGTGCCCGCGCAGGTAGAGCACGATGCCGCGGCCCTCTTCGGCGATCCGCTCCATGGCGGCGTCGAGCTGGGTTCCGCAGTCGCAGCGCTCGGAGTGCAGGACGTCGCCGGTGAGGCACTCGGAGTGGGCCCTGACCAGGACGTCCTCGCCGTCGCCGAGGTCGCCCAGCACGAGCGCGATGTGCTCGCCGCCGTCGATGGCGCTGGAGAACCCGACCGCGCGCCACATCCCGAACCGGTTGGGCAGGCGGGTCTCGACGACGCGGGTCACCATGGCCTCGGTGCGCCTGCGGTACCCGGCGAGCTGCTCGATCGAGATGAGCTTGAGTCCGTGTTCCTTGGCGAAGACCTGGAGCTCGGGCAGGCGCGCCATGGTGCCGTCCTCGTTCACCACCTCGGCGAGGACGCCGGCCGGGGCGAGCCCGGCGAGCCGGGCGAGGTCGACGGCGGCCTCGGTGTGGCCGCGCCGGCGCAGGACGCCGCCCTCGCGGTAGCGCAGCGGGAAGATGTGGCCGGGGCGGACGAAGTCGCCGGGCTCGGACGCCGAGTCGCACAGCGTGCGGATCGTGTGCGCCCGGTCGGCGGCGGAGATGCCGGTGGCGATGCCGAGACGGGCGTCGACGCTGATCGTGTAGGCGGTGCGCATGCGCTCGGTGTTCTGCGCGGTCATCAGCGGGATCTGCAGCCGGTCGAGGTCGGCGCCCTCCATCGGGACGCAGATGACGCCGCTGGTGTAGCGGATCGTGAACGTCAGCAGCTCGGGCGTCGCCTTCGACGCCGCGAAGATGATGTCGCCCTCGTTCTCGCGGTCCTCGTCGTCGACGACCACGACGGGCAGGCCCGCCGCGATGTCGGCGACCGCCGACTCGATGGAATCGAAGATCCCCGTGTTCCCGGCCACCGTGCCGCCGGTTCCCGTGCCGTTCGGCGCCGTGTCGTTGCCGCTCATGCGGTCACCGCCTTTTGCGTGGAGTTGCGCGCGCCCCGGGACTCCCGGAGCCAGTTCCTGAACCCGACCATCACCATCACGAAGAAGATCCCGTAGACCGCGCCGGAGACGTACAGCCCGGACTTGAGCGCCAGCGGCACCCCGACCAGGTCGACCAGCACCCAGACGATCCAGAAGTCGACGAGCGCGCGGCTCTGCGCGAAGGTCGCGACCGCGCTGCCGACGAAGATGTAGGCGTTCGCCCACGGCGACCAGGCGACCTTCAGCCAGTCGAGGTGCACGAACAGCTCGGCGACCACGGCCGTGCCGAGCAGGAGCGCGACGAGCAGCACGGCCCGCTCCCTGACGGTCGCCTGCCGCACGACGAGCCCTTCGGCCTCGCGCCGCCCCCGGGTCCACATGAACCATCCGTAGAGGGCGAGCCCGCAGAAGAGGATCTGCTTGAGCGCGTTCCCCGGGACGTTCGCGTGCAGCGAGGCCGCGAGCAGCAGGAGGGCGCCGACCAGCTGCACCGGCCAGGTCCAGAGGGTCTTGCGCATGGCGAGCCAGACCACGGCGAGCGACAGGACGTTGCCGGCGAGATCGGTCCACAGGATGTGCTCGCCGAAGACCTCGAATCCGGCGCCGAGCCAGTTCATGACCGGTCTCCGAGCATCCGCTCGACGTACTTGGCGACGACGTCCACCTCGAGGTTGACCGGGTCGCCGGGCCGCTTGTGGCCGAGGGTGGTCAGCGCGAGCGTCGTCGGGATGAGGGCGACGCTGAACCGGTCGGCGCCCGCCTCGACGACCGTGAGGCTGATCCCGTCGATGGTGATCGAGCCCTTGTCGACCAGGTAGCGGCTCAGCTCGGCGGGCAGGGACACCGTCACCACGTCCCACCGCTCCCCCGGCTCGCGGGAGACGATCGCGCCGACGCCGTCGACGTGGCCCTGGACGAGGTGGCCGCCCAGCCGGTCCGACAGCCGCACGGGACGTTCGAGGTTGACCTTGGAGCCCGGCTCCAGCACGCCCAGGCTGGACTTGTCGAGCGTCTCCTTGATGACGTCGGCGGTGAAGACCTCGCCCTTGACGTCCACCACGGTGAGACAGACGCCGTTGACCGCGATCGACGCGCCGTGCACGGCGTCCTGGACGACCAGCGGCCCGCGGACCGCGAGCGCGACCGAGTCCCCCTGGGGCTCGATCGCCACGATCTCGCCGAGCTCCTCGACGATGCCGGTGAACATCTCCCGGGCCTCCTAGATCAGTGGCTCCGGGGGACGCGAGAGACGTACGTGCGTCCTAATACACCCCTGGTCAGGGGTGTACCGCGCGCTGCCTCCCATCCGGACTTTCACCGTCGGTCCCGGAGTTCCACCGGGTCAACCGGCCGATGGATTCGGCCGGGTCGCGGACTGTCACCGCCGGTTCGGAATTTCACCGACCCCGGAGCACGCGTTCATGCTTTGCCAACCAGTGTGCCACGCATTCCATTCCGCGCCCCTGTGACCATCGCCACGACGCGGCGGTCGTGCCACGGCGTGCACGGCCGCCCCGCAGGAGTCTGCGGCGGGTCTTGCCGGAAGGCGGGCGCGCGGTGCAAGTTGTTGACGGAACCCCCCGCCCTCCATTTCTGGAAAGGCCAATGGCGAAGCTGAACCTGTCGCCCAAGATCCTTGACGTTCTCGACTTCGGCACGCCGTCCGCCGAACGCGACATCTCCCGGGGACTGGAGAAGTACTTCGTGGAGTCCCCCGCCTACCACCGCGTCCGGTCCGGGGCGAAGACGATCCTGATGGGCAACCGCGGGGCCGGCAAGAGCGCGATCTTCCAGGTGCTGGCCAAGCGGGAGCGGGCCGCCGGCAGCCACGTCATCGAGCTGTCGCCCGAGGACTACTCCTACGAGCTGCTCAGCTCCACGATGGCGGCGGAGAGCGCGGGCTCGTGGGCCAAGCAGGGCGCCTACGCCGCCGCGTGGAAGTACCTGATCTACGTGCTCGTCATGAAGGCGCTCGCGCGCAAGGGGATGCGGCTCACCAAGAACGGCGGCCGGCAGATCCACAACTACATCCGCGACATCCACGGCGCGCAGCAGCTCGGGCCCCTGTCGCTGCTGGTCTCCTACCTCAAGCGGCTGGAGGCCGTGAAGATCGGGCCGATCGAGGCCGGCGTGCGGACCCGCGAGCTGGACCGCCTCTACCAGCTGGAGGAGATCCAGAACCTGCTGCCGGCGCTGCGCAAGGTGCTGGACAACCAGCGGGTGGTGGTGCTCGTGGACGAGCTGGACCGCGGCTGGGACTCCTCGGAGGACGCCAAGGCGTTCGTGTCCGGGCTCTTCCAGGCGTGCGTGTCCATCAACGCGCTCCACCAGAACCTGCGCGTCTACATCTCGCTGCGGCAGGAGCTGTACGACGACATCCCCGCCCTCTACGACGACGCGCAGAAGCACCGGGACCTGCTGGAGAAGATCTCCTGGTCGGAGGACTCGCTGCTCGAACTGATCGCCAGGCGGATCCGGCACTCGGCCCACGAGAACGGCTTCGCCGTGGACGCCCTCGAACGCGCCGGGGACCGGGCGTGCTGGTCGGCGGTCTTCGCGCCGCCGCCGCCCGGCAAGGGGCGGGACGGGACGTTCGGCTACATGGTCGACCGGACGCTGTACCGGCCGCGCGAGCTCATCCAGTTCTGCTCGGAGGCGCTGGAGCAGAGCAGGGCCCGGCGCTCCAAGCTGCCCGTGCCGTACTCGGCGATCGAGCGGTCGGAGTACGGCTACTCCGCCGAGCGGACCAAGGACATCGCCGCCGAGTACCGCTCCCAGTACCCGGGGCTGCTGAGCGTGTTCGAGGTGTTCCGCAGCCGACCCGCCGTCTTCGGCCGCGAGGAGCTCGAACTGCTGTGCCTGGAGCTGGCCTGCGGGGACGTCCCCACCCACGGGACCGGGTCGTGGCTTCCCTCGTGCGACCCGAACGAGCTGATCGAGATCCTGTGGCGGGCGGGCCTGCTGACCGCGCGGGCGTCCGGGGAAGGGCGGTTCCTCGGCAGCCACCAGGTGCAGCACCTCAACCTCGCGGCCGTGCGCCGGTTCCGCGTCCACGCCATGTTCCACGCCTCGCTCGGCATCGACGCCGCGGGGGCCGGGAGCGCCGGGGGCTGAGACCGGGGCGTCAGGCGATCGTGAGGTGCAGGCCGGCGGGGGTGGACCTCACGAGGCTCAGGTCCTGGACGACGTGGTGCGCCTCGGCCAGGGACTCCTCCGGGTGGCTGGTGACCAGCGCGAGGACGGTGGCCCCGGCCGCGCGGCCCGCGGCGATCCCGGCGGGGGCGTCCTCGACGACCACGCAGGCGGACGGGTCCACGCCCAGGCGGCCGGCCGCCTGGAGGTAGCCGGACGGGTCGGGCTTGCCGTCCGCGACGTCCTCGGCGGTCACCAGGATGGGCGGGGAGGGGATCCCCGCCGCTTCGGAGCGCGCCTTGAACTGCGCCCGGTCCATGGACGTGACGAAGGCGTGGGGCAGGCCGCTCATGTCCGCCAGCAGGTCCAGGGCCCCGGGCAGGGCGATGATGCCGTCGGTGGAGACCGCCTCCAGCGCGTCCAGGCGCGCGGTGGCCTCGCGGACCCGTTCGGCCGGCAGGAACTCGGCGACGCGGTCGCTCGTGCGGCGGCCGTGCGCGCCCGACATGAACGCGTCCGGGTCGATGCCGTACTCCGCGGCCCATTCACGGCCCGCGCGTTCCACCAGGGGCGTCGAGTCGACGAGCGTGCCGTCCACGTCGAACAGGACGGCGGCACAAGAGAGGATCACCAGTCCGCCTTGGCCGTCGCCTCTTCGGCCTGGCCGCGGAGCCTGCGGACCGCCTCGGCCGGGTCTTCGGCCCCGTAGACGGCGCTGCCGGCGACGAACACGTCCGCGCCCGCCTCCGCGCAGCGCTCGATCGTCTCGGCGCTGACGCCGCCGTCCACCTGGAGCCAGACGGGCAGGTCGCGGCCCTTGATGAGCTCCCGCGCGCGCCGCACCTTCGGCAGGACGACGTCCAGGAACTTCTGGCCGCCGAAGCCGGGCTCGACGGTCATCAGCAGGAGCATGTCGATCTCGCCGAGGAGGTCCTCGAAACCGTCCACCGGGGTGGCCGGGTTGACGCCCAGCCCGGCGCGCGCGCCCGCGGCGCGGATGGCCCGCAGGGTGCGGATGGGCGCCTTCGCCGCCTCGGCGTGGATGGTGACGCTCTCGGCTCCGGCCTCGGCGTACTGCGGCGCCCAGCGGTCGGGGTCCTCGATCATCAGGTGGCAGTCGAGGGGCAGCGCGCTGTTCCTGAGCAGAGCCTGCACGATGGGCAGTCCCAGGGTGAGGTTCGGGACGAAGTGGTTGTCCATCACGTCGACGTGGACCCAGTCGGCGGAGTCGGCGATGCGCGCGACGTCCTCGGCCAGGCGGGCGAAGTCGGCGGACAGGATGCTGGGTGCGATCTGAGGAGCCATGATGCCCCGATTCTATTGGCGCAGCCCCGCCCGATCGTCACCCGCCTGGGTGAGGCCCGGGGTGGGACGGGCCGCCAGGCGCAGGCGGACGAAGACCTCCGGCGCACCCGCCGTCACCCACAGCACGAGCAGCGCCTGGACGACGAAGGCCTGCACCAGGCCGGCCCCTTCGAACAGGGCGATGACCGCCGCCCCCGCGAGCCCCACCGGGAGGCGCGTCAGACGCTGCCAGGCCCTGCCGCCCGGATCGAACCAGCCGCGCCAGGCGACGAGGGAGAGCCCCATCAGGAGGCCACAGAGAGCACCGGACGCCTGGGCCGAATCGGTCAGGGTGACGGGCTCGGCGACGCCCCCGGCCGCCCTGATGGCCTGCGCCCATGCCTGGGGCCACTGCCAGTCCCGGAGCGGCCGCGCCGCGCCCCAGGCCGCCGCGAGCATCAGCAAGGACACTGCCAGCGAGAGCGCCAGTTGCACCGCCAGATGTCGCCGCCGCCACCACGGGACGACGATGGGCTCCAGCCCGAGCGCGGCGACCAGGACCACCAGGCCGACGCCCCAGCCCGCCAGCACCTGCCCCGTCGAGTGGACGCCCAGGTAGACGCGGGACACCCCGATGAGGAAGATGACGGCGGCGGCGCCCGCCCACAGGTACCACCGCCTGGTCTGGGCGGCGAAGAAGCCCCAGCCCGCGACGCTGTTCTGGGCGTGGCCGGACGGCATCCCGAACGACGACAGCGACTGCCTGCCCTGGATGTTCGGGTCCGTCCAGTACGGGCGGGGAGCGTGGAAGACCAGCTTGAGGAGGGAGTTGACCGCCGCGCCGAACAGCAGCACCACGGCGGCCCTGCCGGCCAGCCTCGGCGCAACGCACCAGAACAGCGCCAGGAGCAGCGGAACGTAGAAGGCCGCACTGCCCAGGTACGACATGAAGACCATGAAGCCGGTCAGCAGAGCGCCTCCCCCCAGAGGTCAGGTCATGTACGGCGGAGCAGCGCCAGGAACATCGCGTCCGTGCCGTGGCGGTGCGGCCAGAACTGGGCGTACGGGCCGTCCCCCAGCCCGGCGAGGCCCGGGGCGATCCCCGCGAGGACGCCGGGCGCGTCGAGCCGTTCGACGTCGTCGCGCTTGCGCAGGACGTCGTCCACCACCACGCGGGTCTCCGCCAGGTGGGGAGAGCAGGTGACGTAGGCGACCACGCCGCCGGGGCGGACGGACTCCAGTGCCGTGGCGAGCAGCTTCCGCTGGAGCGGCCCGAGTTCGGCGACCGATTCGGGGCCGCGGCGCCAGCGGGCCTCAGGACGGCGGCGGAGCGCGCCCAGACCGGTGCAGGGAGCGTCCACCATGACGCGGTCGAAGGAGCCCGGACGCCACGCCGGAGCGGTGCCGTCGGCGGCGACCACGCCCGTCCGGTCGTCGACCGCACGCCGGACGAGCCCGGCGCGGTGCGGCTGGACGTCCGCGGCGAGAAGCCGGGCATCGCGCTGGGCGGCGAGAGCCGACAGGAGCCCGGCCTTGCCTCCGGGGCCGGCGCAAAGATCGGCCCAACGTGCGTCCGGGCCGTCCAGGGGAGCTTCGGCCAGAGCGAGGGCGACCATCTGGCTGGCCTCGTCCTGGACGGCTGCGCGCCCGTCGCGGACGGCGGCGATACCCGCCGGGTCACCCTCGGCCAGGACGGCGCCGTAGGGCGAGTAGGGGGCGGGCTCCGCGCCCGCGTCGTACAGCTCTTCGAGAGTCGCCCTGCCGGGGCGTGCGACGAGCGTCACGCGGGGTCGGGCGTTGTCGGCCGCGAGGAGTTCGTCGATCTCGGCCGTCCCGACGGCGTCCCGCATGGCGGACACGATCCATTTCGGGTGGCTGTGGGCGATCGACAGGCGCGTCGTGGTGTCGGCGTCGGCGGGCGCCACGATCTGGAGCCAGGCGTCCATGTCGCGCATGGCGACCTTGCGGAGCACCGCGTTGGCGAACTTGGCCTGGCCCGGGCCGGAGACCGAACGGGCCAGCTCCACCGTCGTCCCCACGGCGGCGTGCGGCGGGATGCGAGTGGCGAGGACCTGGTGGGCGCCGAGGCGCAGGACGTCCAGGAGGGGCGCGTCGATCCGGCGCAGTTCGCGGTCGCTGCACAGCGCGAGCACCGCGTCGTAGGTTCCCCTGCCGCGCAGGGTCCCGTACGTCAGTTCAGTGGCGAGGGCGGCGTCGCGACCGGTCAGGCCGCGGTCGCGCAAGCGCGGGGGAAGCAGGAGGTTCGCGTAGGCGTCGCGGGTCTCCACCGCCCGGATCACGTCGAACGCGGTACGGCGGACGAGATCCTGAGGACGGCCCGTCTTGCGGGGACCGCCCGGACGGGTGTTCGGGGCGCGTCGGCGGTTGCGGGCGGGAGGCATCAGTGCAGGGCGTCCTTGCCGGTGAGGTTGAGGCCGCGAGCCCAGTCGGCGGCGGCCATGGGGCGCTTGCCCTGCGGCTGCACCTCGCCCAGCGCGACCGGATGCGTGGCCGTGCCGACCAGCACCTCGCTCTTGCCCGCGCTGATCTCACCGGGCGCGAGCGCGGCGGCGCCGGAGGCCGGACGGACGGGGCCGAGCTTGACGCGCGCGTCGCGGAAGTTCGTCCACGCGCCCGGCGCCGGGGTGCAGGCGCGGATCAGGCGGTCGATGTGCAGGGCCGGGCTCTTCCAGTCGACGTGGCCGTCCTCGGGCGTCAGCTTCGCCGCGTGGGACACCCCCTCGGTCGGCTGGGGCCGGGGCTCCAGAACGCCCGCCTCGATGCCGTTCATGGTGTCCAGCAGGAGGTCCGCGCCGGCGACGGCCAGCCGTCCCAGCAGCTCGCCGGCGGTGTCGTCCGGCCGGATCGGCTCGGTGAGCACGCCGTAGACCGGGCCGGTGTCCAGGCCCTCCTCGATCTGGAACGTGGCCGCGCCGGTCACGTCGTCGCCGTGCAGGATCGAGCGCTGCACGGGGGCGGCCCCGCGCCAGGCGGGCAGCAGCGAGAAGTGCAGGTTCACCCAGCCGTGGCGGGGGATCTCCAGGGCCTCGCGGGGCAGCAGCGCGCCGTAGGCGACCACCGGGCAGCAGTCCGGCGCGATCTCCCGGATCCGGTCGAGGAACTCGGGGTCGCGGGCCTTCGCCGGCTTCAGCACCTCGACGCCGGCCTCGGCGGCGAGCGAGGCGACCGGGCTGGCGCTCAGATGCCTCCCCCGCCCCGAACGCCCGTCGGGGCGGGTCACGACCGCCACGACCTCGTGCGAGGACCCCAGAAGGGCCGTCAGGGCCGGGAGCGCCGTCTCGGGCGTCCCGGCGAAGACCAGCCGCATCTAGATCGCCTTCCCGAGGGTGCGGTGCGGCGACTCCTTCACGACGGGCGCCGGCTCGCCGAACCACTCGGCCTCCCGGATCGCCTTCATCGCGGCCTTGCGCTGCTCGGGGTCCATCCGGTCGATGAAGATGATCCCGTCGAGGTGGTCGGTCTCGTGCTGGACGCACCGCGCCAGCAGGTGGGTGCCCTCCAGCGTGATCGGCTCCCCGTGCATGTTGAAGCCCTTCGCCACCACCCCGAGGGAGCGGGGCGTGGGGAACGCCAGGCCGGGCAGGGACAGGCAGCCCTCGTCGTCGGTCTCCTGCTCGTCCGACAGGTCGAGCGTCGGGTTGACCACGTGCCCGAGGCGGTCGTCGACGTAGTAGGTGAACACGCGCAGCCCGACGCCGAGCTGGGGGGCGGCCAGGCCCGCGCCGGGGGCGTCGATCATCGTGTCGGTGAGGTCCTTGACGAGCTGGCGCAGCTCCTTGTCGAAGTCCTTCACCGGCTCTGCGGGCGTGCGCAGCACGGGGTCGCCGAAGAGGCGGATGGGCTTGACGGCCAACGGGGACTCCGTTTCGTGCGAATGTCGCTGATCACTGCGGGCGGCGCCCGGTCGCTGCGGGTGCCGCCGACTGCCTGCGGGTGCCGGTGACTACCGGGGCGCGCCCCACAAGTCTACGGAGGCGCGGGCCCGGAACATTCACGCCATGTTCACACACCGCGGTGCGCGCTCTGGCGCGCCGAACGCGCCTTGTAGGCGGCGGTACGGGCGGCCTTGGCCGTCGCCTTGTCGGGGTGGTGGGCCCCCAGCGCCTCCAGGACGTCGGCCACACCGGGATGATGGGTGCGCCACAGCTCGTCCACCATGGTCATCATCTCGGCCCCGGGCGGCGCGTCGATGAGCGCCGCCTCGACCGCCTCCTGCGGCTCGGCCGTCTCCAGCATCCCGGCGACCGTGTCGACGAAGACCCAGAGGTACTCCTCGCGGGCCAGTTCCCGCCCCGCCGGGTCGCCGGCGGCGTTCAGCCACATCGCGGCGTAGGGCGCCACGAGCGGGTGCTCCTGCGCGGCGCGGACCACCCCCGCGGCCTCGGGACCGACGCGGTGCAGGACGGCGGCGGCGAGGTTGCGGGCGCCTGGCCCGCCGGTCCGCATCACGTCCAGCAGGTCGGCGGCGGCGTCCTTGGGGTCGTGCGACGCCAGCCAGCCGTCGATCTCCTCGTCGGCGGCCTCCGGCCGGTACCAGGTGAGCCCCGCGATGAGCTCGGACGCGCGGGCTCCGGCCAGCTCGCCGATCACGGGGGCGGTGAACCCGTCCGCGAGGAGCAGCTCCCGGACGGCCCACACCCCGAGCGGCGTGAGCACACGTCCCCCGCCGGACTCCTCGATGACGCCCCAGTCCCCCAGCACCGCCAGCTCCAGCGCGAGGGCGTCGGCCACGAGCGCGTACATGGTGCCGGCGTCGGTGAGGTCGTAGGCCTCCTCGATGTGGCCCAGCAGCGCATCGGCGAGGGCCTCGAACCCGGCCGGCTCCTCCTGCTCGTACAGGTGGATGAGGACGCCGGTCAGCTCGTTCTGGACGAGTTCGACCGCGTCCAGGCCGTCGGCGTAGTCGTGGCCGGGCACCACGACGGAGTCGAACAGCGGCAGCCAGGCGGTGAGCAGCTCCGCGTCGTCACTCGACCCGAGGCCCGCCAGCGCGGGGCCCGGAGCGGCGCGGCCGTCCCCGGCGTCGATCACCTTCGCCTCGACGGCGGCCCACCACAGCCGGTCCAGCGCGCCGTCGTCCTCCAACTGCCCGTGGCGCCGCGGGGTGTCGAGACCGAGCGCCTGCCGGGCGGCTTCGGCGTCGGCCCCGGTGAGCGCGCCGTGCTCGCCGAGCGGCCGCTCGCCCGTCCAGCGGGCCAGGGCCAGGACCGCCTCGGTGAGACCGGACCGCCGCGCCGCGTCCGCGACCTCGGCCTGCGGCGCGAGCCGGACCGGCGGGACCGTCAGCTCCCCGGCCTGCCGCAGGTACTCCTCGGTGCGGGCGAAGCGCTCCTCCTCCGGCTGCGCCTCGAAGTCGCGCATCCAGGCGTCGACGGCGTCCTTGTCGTCCAGGTCGATCCCGTCGGCCTGCATCAGCCCGGCGACGACCTCGGCCGCCGCCTGCCGCTCCTCGCTGTCGACGGCGGCGACGACCTCGGCGAAGCCGGGGCCGGTCCGCTCGATCTCCGCCTCCAGCCCGTCGGCGGCCGCCGCGGGCACGGCGCCGGTGTCGCGCAGGTAGGCGACGATCCGGCGCAGGGCGTCCAGGATGGTGGGGACGTCGTCGCGCGCGGCGACCACGGACTCGGGGAAGACCTCCAGGAGCAGCTCGCGGACGTGCCGCGGCTCCAGCGCCTCCGGGCCCGCCAGGCCCATCTCCTCCCGTGCCAGGTCGAGCAGGATGCGGACGCCCTGCTCGTCCAGCGCTTCACCGCGCTCGCCCGACCACCGCCGCAGGTCGCCCGCGGTGGTCTCCACCCAGTTGTCGGCCACGCCTGAACCCTATTGGTCGACCGAGTCCCCCGGGGTCGATTGAGCCCCCCACCCACCCGAGTCGCTCCACCACGCCCCCACGGAGGCCGGTCGAGTCAGGGGTCGATCGAGCCCCATGGAATCACCCGCGCCCCCCAGCGCCGACTGCGCTCCACGGAGCCGCTCGCGCTCCACGGCGCCGGTTGAACTCCACCGGGTCGGTCGCGCTCCACAAATCGATTGCGCTCCACGGCGTCGGTGGAGGTATGGCGTCGGCAGAGCTTCAGCGTCAGATCAGTTCCAGGGGGTCGATCTGGACGCGGACGGTCTCCGTCGCCTTGCGTGCGCTGCGTACGCCCTGCGCTTCTTTCAGGGCGCGTGCCAGGGCGCTGCCTGAGGTGCGTGGGACGCGTATCAGTGCGCGTTCCTTCTCTTGAGCCTCCGTGCCCGCCTGCGGGAGGGGAACGGGCCCGAGGACCTCCGCGCCCTCGGGCAACCGGGTGTCGGCCAGGAGTTCACGTATGGCGGCCGGGGACGCGGTCAGCGACGCCATGCGCGCGGCAGGGGGGAAGCCCACCTCCCTGCGCTCGGCCAGTTCCCGCTCCGCGTACGTGACCGGGTCCCAGCGCACGAGGGCCTGGACCGCCGGCAGCGCCCCCTCGGCCGCCACGATCACCGGGGCTTGGGGGCGGACGAGCGACGCCGCGTTCATCCAGCGCCTCAGCGTCTCCTCACCGGCGCGCAGGTCAGGCCGCCCGAGGAGGACCCAGCCGTCCAGCAGCAGCGCGGCCAGGTACCCGTTCTCCGCCGGAGGCTCGGCCCCGGGCGTCGACACCACGAGAGCCCGCTCCGGACCGACCCGGTCGAGGACGGCCTCGCGGCCCGAGGTGCGTACGGGCACCCCGGGGAACGCCCGGCCGAGCTCCTCCGCCGTGCGTTTGGCGCCCACCACGACGGCGCGCACCTGGAAGAAGCCGCATTCGGGGCAGTGCCAGTCGCCCGCGATGTGACCGCACCAGGCGCAGTACGGGGCCGCGTGGGACGAGGCAAGCGCCAAAGGCCCCTGGCAGGTCTGGCAGCGCGCCGGTGTGCGGCACCTCCCGCAGGCGATGCCCGGGACGTAACCGCGCCTCGGCACCTGGACGAGAACGGGCCCGCTCTCCAGCGCCTGCCGTGCGGCCTCGAACGCGACGTTCGGCAGGCGCGCGGTGCGGGCGGCGGCGTCCCGGGCGAGCTGCGCGTCCTCTCCCACGTAGCGGACGCGCGGCATCCTCGCCCGGATGCGGTTCCTGTCGGCGGCGAGCGCGTGGGCCCAGCCGGTCTCCACGAGCTGCGTCGCGTCGGTCGTCCGGGTGAACCCGCCGATAAGCGCACCGGCACCCGACCGGTGGGCGCGCAGGGCGAGGACGTCGCGGGGATGCGGATACGGCGCGTGCGGCTCGGCGTGGACGTCGTCGCCGTCGTCCCACAGCACGACCAGCCCCAGGTCGGCGACGGGCGCGAACATGGCGGCGCGGGTGCCGACGACCGCGCGCGCCTTGCCGCGCAGGACGGCGAGCCATCTCCGGTAGCGCTCCGCCGGACCCAGCTCCGCCGTCAGGGAGACGTGCAGGCCCTCCCCCAGCTCCGCCTCCAGCGCCGCGTCGACGCGCGCCGCGTCGCGGCCGTCGGCGACCACGACGAGCGCACCGCGCCCGCCGCTCAGCGTGGCGGCGACCGCGAGCGCGATGGCCGCCGCCCAGTCGGGGCCGGGCAGCGCCGTCCACACGGCGCGCGGCGCCCTCCCGTCGGCCAGCGCGCTCAGGAACGACTCCCCCGCCGGGTACTCCCGCCACGCGCCGGCGTCGGGCGCCTCGGGCGGGGCGGGGGCGGTCTCTTCCACGGGCTCGGCTTCGACGCGGGCGTGCCGGGGAGGGACGGCGAGCCGCAGGACGTCCGCGAACGTGCCCGCGTAGCGGTCGGCCACCTCCCGCACCAGCGCGGCGATCTCCGGGGCCAGGACGGGCTCGGGCGAGGTCACCCTCTCCAGGAACAGCAGCTTGCCGCCGTGGCCGCTCTCGGCGGCCCGCTCCAGGAGGAGGCCGTCGACGAGCTGGCCCGCGAAGCGCACCCGCACGCGGCAGCCGGGGACCGCCTTCGCGTCCAGCTCGGCGGGGACCAGGTAGTCGAAGGGACGGTCCAGGTGCGGGAGCGACATGTCGACCGCGACCCGCGCGACGGGCAGATCCGCGGCCGGACGGCGCGCCCCCTTCTTCCCTGTTTTTGCGGGTTTTCCGGGCTGGTTCGGCTTGGCGGCGGGCGCGCCCGGGAGGGCGTCCAGCCCCGGGATCAGGTCCGTTCCCCCGCCGTCCTTCGTCACGTCCCCGTCCTACCAGATCGATCCGACAGCCGAACTCGCACGCTAGGGTTGGTCCGTTTGAACGGGGTGCGCGATCTCCGGCCCATTGCCCGACGCCCGTCCGCACCCTCGCCGTCCGACGAGCCCTGCAGGCGATGTGACCACAGCTCATGCCCATGAGCGGACGGACTCCCCGGCCAGCGACGGGGCGTCACGCCGTTCCCCCAGCCCCTCGGCCGCCTCCCGGTGGAAGAAGTGGGCACGCCACCCCGTGGTCGCCGCCACGCTGGCCGGCGCCGTCCTGCACCTGGTGTGGGGCCTGCTCCTCGCGACCGAGGGCGGCGACCTCGCGGCGCAGGCCGCGTGGACGGACTTCGCCTGGAAGCACCCCGGCGCGGCCTACAGCTTCGCCTGGTACGGCGGGATGCACCCCGCCTCCTACAGCCTCGTGTCGCCGTACCTGATGGCGCTGTTCGGCATCCGCACGGTCGCGGTGATCACGGGCACGCTCTGCGCGACCCTCACCGCCTGCCTGCTCAAGCAGTTCAGGGCTCCGGTCGCGCTGCCCGCCTCCCTGTGGGCCGCCTTCGCGCTGTCCTGCAACGCCGCCTCCGGGCGCGTCACGTTCGGCCTGGGGCTGATGTTCGCTCTCATGGCGACCATCGTGGCGTTCACCCCGCGCGGGACGCCCGCGCTGCGCGCCGCGGCGATGGTCGGGCTGAGCGTGCTGGCCTCGCTCGCGAGCCCTGTCGCGGGCCTGTTCCTGCTCGTGCTGGCCGCCGCGCTCTTCCTCACCGGGCGTCGCCGCGCCGGCGTCTGCGTCGCCGTTGGCCTGCCCGTCGTGGTCGGCACGACCAGCCTGCTCTTCCCGTTCAGCGGCGTCCAGCCGATCTCTCTCAACGCGATCGTGCTGCCCGCCGTCACCAGCGTCGCCGCGATCCTGTTCTGCGCGCCGAAGAGCTGGAGCTTCATCCGCACCGGCGCCGCCGTCTACCTGGCCGGGATCCTGCTGACCTGGCTGATCCCCTCCCCCATCGGCAGCAACGTCGAACGGCTCTCGCTGCTGTTCGGCGGCATGTTCCTGCTGTCGGCAGTCGCGCGCGCGCACGGGCGGCTGCGGATCGCCGTGCTGTCGCTGGCGTTCATCGTGACGGCGTCCTGGCAGGTCGTGAAGCCCGTCGACGACGTCATCCACACCGAGCCCGCGGCCACGGCCGCCGACCACGCCCGCGGCCTCATCGGCGAGCTGGGCGCCGTCGGCGCGGGCGACGCGCGCATCGAGGTCGTCCCGCTGCGCTCGCACTGGGAGTCCTCCGGCCTCAGCCGCCACTTCGCGCTCGCCCGGGGCTGGAACCGCCAGGTCGACGCCGAACGCCACGAGCTGTTCTACGAGAAGGGCGCGCTGACGCCCGCCTCCTACCGCGACTGGCTGCACAAGTGGGCCGTCCAGTACGTCGTCCTGCCCGAGCAGGAGGTCGACTGGTCCGCGCAGGAGGAGGCCGCCCTCGTCGAAGGCGGCCAGCCGTACCTGACGGAGATCTGGCGGGACGAGCACTGGCGGCTGTACCGCGTGGCGACCCCCACGCCGCTGGTCGACCGGCCCGCGTTCGTCAGCACGCTCGACTCCGGCAAGCTCGTCGTGGACATGCCCTCGCCCGGGTCCGTCCTGGTGCGCGTGTCCTGGTCTCCCTGGCTGAGAGCGACGGGCGGGGACGCCTGCCTGGCACGGGCGGGCGAGTTCGTCCGGTTGAAGGCGCGCACCCCGGGCCGCTACACCATCGCCGCTCCCTACGGCCTGCACCGCGGCAACCACTGCGCCCGCTGACCCCCGCCCAGCCGGCGCACGGCGGCCCGTCTCCACATCGGCGGCCGCAAGGCGGGGTCCGCTCACGGGGCATCCCCTTGTCACAGGCGCGGGGCAGGCACAGGCGCAGGGCGGGCACGGGCGCGTGAAGAAGGGCCCCGGGGTCGCCCGGGGCCCTTCTTCGCGGAAGACCGGTTACAGGCCGGCGGCGGAGGCCAGGTCCTTGGCGCGGTCGGTCGACTCCCAGGAGAAGTCGGGCTCCTCGCGGCCGAAGTGGCCGTAGGCGGCCGTCTGCTGGTAGATCGGGCGGAGCAGGTCCAGGTCGCGGACGATCGCGGCCGGACGCAGGTCGAAGACGTCCCCGATCGCCTTCTCGATCTTCTCGGGGGCGACCTTCTCGGTGCCGAACGTCTCCACGAACACCCCGACCGGGTGGGCCTTGCCGATCGCGTAGGCGACCTGCACCTCGGCGCGGTCGGCGAGCTGCGCGGCGACGATGTTCTTGGCGACCCAGCGCATCGCGTACGCGGCGGAGCGGTCGACCTTGGACGGGTCCTTGCCGGAGAACGCGCCGCCGCCGTGCCGGGCCATGCCGCCGTAGGTGTCCACGATGATCTTGCGGCCGGTGAGGCCGGCGTCGCCCATCGGGCCGCCGATCTCGAAGCGGCCGGTGGGGTTCACCAGCAGCCGGTAGTTCTCGGTGTCGAGCTCGAACTCGGCGAGCACCGGGTCGACGACGTGCTCCTTGACGTCGGGGCCCAGCAGCTCCTTGAGGTCGATGTCGGGAGCGTGCTGGCTGGACACCACGACGGTGTCGAGGCGGACGCCGCGGTCGCCGTCGTACTCGATGGTGACCTGGGTCTTGCCGTCGGGGCGCAGGTAGGGCACGTCGCCGCTCTTGCGGACCGCCGACAGCCGCCGGGCGAGCCGGTGCGCCAGCGTGATCGGCAGCGGCATCAGCTCGGGCGTCTCGTTGGTGGCGTAGCCGAACATCAGGCCCTGGTCGCCGGCGCCCTGCCGGTCCAGGTCGTCGACGCCCTCGCCCTCGCGGGTCTCGTAGGCGTCGTCCACGCCCTGCGCGATGTCGGGCGACTGCGCGCCGATGGACACCGACACGCCGCAGGAGTGGCCGTCGAAGCCCTTCTTGGACGAGTCGTAGCCGATCTCCAGGATCTTCTCCCGGATCACGCCCGGGATGTCCACATAGGTCTCGGTGGTGACCTCACCGGCCACATGGACCTGACCGGTCGTGATCATCGTCTCGACGGCGACCCGGCTCTTCGGGTCGTCCTTGAGCATCGAGTCGAGGATCGCGTCGCTGATCTGGTCCGCGATCTTGTCCGGGTGACCCTCGGTCACCGACTCGGAGGTGAACAGGCGGCGAGACACGTACGTGAACTCCTTGCAGCGGCTGCTGACTGACGTCGCAGAACGGATTCTTTGTCGAGTTCGGCGAGGGACGCCGCCCCCCGCCATGGGTTCCCCACGATGTTAGGCCCAGAAGTCTAGCGGGATCGGCGCCCTTCGCCCTGGCCTTGGCCTGACGTGCGCTCCAACCGCGCGGCGACGAGGTCCCACACGACCTCGGCGAGCGCCTCCTTGGCCCCGCGCGGCACCTCCGTCCGCGACCCGTCGGCGCCGAGGATGGTCGCGGCGTTGTCGGGACGGCCGAAGGTCAGGTTCTCGCCGACCTGGTTGACGACGAGGAGGTCGCTGCCCTTGCGGGCGAGCTTGGCCAGGCCGTTGGCGAGGACGTCGTCGGTCTCGGCCGCGAACCCCACGACGACCTGGCCGGGCCTGCGGATCCTGCCCAGCTCGGCCAGGATGTCGGGGTTCTTCACGAGCCGGATCGGCTCGGGCTCCGTCCCCTCGGTTTTCTTGATCTTGGAGTCGCGGTAGCCGGACGGGCGGAAGTCGGCGACGGCAGCGGCCATGACGACCGCGTCGGCCGATCCGGCGGCCTTCACGACGGCCTCGCGCATCTCCTCCGCCGATCCGACGGCGACGGTCTCGGCGCCCGCCGGGTCGGGCAGGGCGACGTTCGCCGAGACGAGCGTCACCCGGGCGCCGCGGGCCGCGGCGGTCCGGGCCAGGGCGTAGCCCTGCAGGCCCGACGAGCGGTTCCCGATGAAGCGGACGGGGTCGATGGCCTCCCGGGTGCCCCCGGCCGAGACCACCACGTGCCGTCCGGCGAGGTCGCGCCCCGCGGCGCCGCGGGCCAGCACGTGCCGGGCCACCTCGAACAGCTCGGCGGGGTCGGGCAGCCGGCCGGGACCGGTGTCCTTGCCCGTGAGGCGTCCGGACGCGGGCTCGACGACGACGGCGCCGCGCTCCCGCAGCGTCGCCACGTTGGCCTGCGTCGCCGGGTGCTGCCACATCTCGGTGTGCATCGCGGGTGCGAACGCCACGGGGCAGCGGGCGGTGAGCAGGGTGTTGGTCAGCAGGTCGTCGGCGAGGCCGTGCGCCGCCTTGGCGAGCAGGTCGGCGGTCGCCGGTGCGACGAACACCAGGTCGGCCTGCTGACCGAGCCGGACGTGCGGAACCTCGGCGACGCCGTCCCAGACGCGCGGCGACACCGGCTTGCCGGACAGGGCGGCCCAGGTGGGTTCTCCGACGAAGCGAAGCGCGTCCGCGGTCGGCACGACGGTGACGTCGTGGCCCGACTCGGTGAGCCGCCGGAGCAGCTCGCACGCCTTGTACGCGGCGATGCCGGCGCTCACGCCGAGCACGACGCGCGGCTTGGGGGAGGTCATGTGGCCCACGATCCCATCACGCGCCGCCCGTTCTCCGCCCGGGGTGGGCGCTGCGGGCTCAGCCCTCGATGGGCTCGGCGTTCAGGAGGCCCTCGCGCGTCTCGCGGAGCGCGATCGACAGCGGCTTCTCCTGGACCTGCGTCTCGACGAGCGGGCCGACGTACTCCAGCAGGCCCTCGCCCAGCTGGGCGTAGTAGGCGTTGATCTGCCGGGCGCGCTTGGCCGCGATGCTCACGAGGCCGTACTTGGTGTCGACGACCTCAAGGAGCTCGTCGATCGAGGGGTTGGTGATGCCCTCGTTGCTGACTGCCACTCGGTGGCCTTCCGTAGGTTGAACAGGCTACTGGTCAGCCATCAAGGCTAGCAGCTCGCCGCACACGTCCCGAACGGACGTGTTGACGAGCGTGACGTCGAACTCCTTCTCGGCGGCGAGCTCGACGCGGGCCGCGTCGAGGCGGCGCTCGATGACCTCGGGGGGCTCGGTGCCGCGTCCGGTGAGGCGGCGGACGAGCTCCTCCCAGCTGGGGGGAGCGAGGAACACCAGCCGCGCCTCGGACATGGACCGGCGGACCTGCCGGGCGCCCTGGAGGTCGATCTCCAGCAGCACCGGTTCGCCGCGGGCGAGGCGTTCCTCGACGGGCCGGCGCGGGGTTCCGTAGCGGTTGCCCGCGAACTCGGCCCATTCGAGGAGCTGCCCCTCGGCGACGAGCCGGTCGAAACCGGCGTCGTCGACGAAGAAGTACTGCACACCGTCGGTCTCACCCGGGCGGGGAGCCCGGGTGGTCACCGAGACCGACAGCCACACCCGGGGGTGTGAGCGCCGGATCTCGGCGACGACCGTGCTCTTGCCGACGCCCGACGGCCCGGACAGGACCGTCAGCCGCCGCGCGAGCGGGCCATGCGGCATGGAGCCTTCCGGCGCAGCGATGGGTGCGCCGGAGCCGGACGGGATGGTGCCGTTCCCGGGTCGCCCCGAGCCGGCCGCGGCGGTCTGACCGCCGCGCCCGCCCGTGAGTCGCGCGTCAGCGGTTCGCACTTCCGCCGAACTCACGCTCCAGGGATGCGCGCTGGTTGGCGCCGAGGCCCCGCACACGGCGGGACTCGGCGATGCCCAGGCGCTCCATGATCTGCTTCGCACGGACCTTGCCCACACCGGGCAGCGATTCCAGGAGGGCCGACACCTTCATCTTTCCGATGACGTCGTCGGCCTGACCCTCTTTGAGAACCTCGGCGAGCGAGGTTCCCCCGTGCTTCAGCTTGTTCTTAACCTCGGCCCGCTCCTTGCGCGCCTTGGCAGCCTTCTCCAGGGCTGCGGCGCGCTGTTCGGGGGTTAGGGGCGGAAGAGCCACGCCGGGTCACCTCAGGTTTCCACTCGACGGAGTCGGACGGGTTGGGAAACTAGCGAGTTCACCACCCATAAGGCAACGTGAAGTGCCGTTTAGCCCGCCACAAATTCACGAAAATCACTCCTCGGAGTGTCCTGAATGCAGAGTGTACCCAACTCGGCCCCCTCGGCGCCGCATCCCCTTGCCTTGCTGGGACTTTCGCATGATCGTGAAAATCCGCCCGTTCTGGCCGTAAATATGGCACCGGGCACCGCTTCGCCGCTGCGCTTCGCGCCCCCGAAGGGCCGGTCCGCCACCGTCCCGGCACCCTCGCCCGGGGCCCCGCAAAGGCGCCGCCGCGGGCCCTCCCACAAGTGATCCCGACCGAGTGACACTCGTCACCCCGCGCCGTTCCGCACGTCGCCCCGGCACCGTTACTGTCATCCTCGACAACACACCCGCCAAGATCGTTCGCTCCGCCCGGAGGACACCCGCACCGCACCAGCTCCCCCAGCCCGCCGCCAGGGCGCCCCATGGACGCGGAGACGCCGGCCGTCGCACCGGAGACTCCCCCCGGTCGGGAAACGACCCCTCCGCGTGAACGAGTTCGCCGTTCGGCACGTATCGCAAAGCGGCGACTCCGTCCCCGCATTCGCATGCGACTAAAACCACAATCGCGATCGCTCGTGCCACAAAACTCACCCACAAAGCGGTTCTGTGCGCCGTGCACCAATGGCGTGCCGGGCCCGTCCGCGCACGGCGGCCGTGCCCGCCCGGGACTCGCGCCCGGCCCGCGCTCAGCCCGTGCCGGCGGACGTGCGGCGCAGCGCGGCGGCGATGGCGGCCGCGGCGGCGCCGGGATCGGGGGCCCCGGTGATGGGACGGCCGATGACCAGCAGGTCGGCGCCGGCGGCCAGCGCGGCCTCGGGGGTGGCGACGCGGGCCTGGTCCTGGTTGCCCGAGCCGGCGGGACGGATGCCGGGCGTGATGAGCGTGATGTCCGGGCCGACCTCGGCGCGGACGGCGGCGGCCTCCTGCGGGGAGCACACGAGGGCCTGAGCGCCCGCCTCGACGGCGAGGACGGCCAGCCGGCGGACGGCGTCCGGGGCGGGCCCCGCGAGGCCGAGGGCGGTGAGATCGGCGTCCCCGAGGGACGTCAGCACCGTCACCGCGGCGATCTTGGTGGCGGGGACGGCCTGCACCGCCTCCCGGATCATCGCGGGCCCCCCGGCGGCGTGCACGGTCAGGTAGGCCGGCTTGAGGCGCGCCACGGCGCGGGCGGCGCCGCGGACGGTGGCGGGGATGTCGTGCAGCTTGAGGTCGAGGAACACTTGGACGCGGCTGGCGCCCCGCACGCTGGCGACGACGTCGGGCCCGTACCGCAGGTACAGCTCCAGGCCCACCTTGACGGTGGAGACGTGCGGCGTGACCAGGGTGGCCCAGCGCGCGGCGGTCTCCAGGTCGGGCGCGTCCAGCGCGACGGCGATGGGGGCGTCGGTCACAGCTTCTCCTTCTCCGGTTCTTGCGGGCGCACCTGGGGCGGGACGTACCCGGCGGGCTTGTGCGCGAGGCCGACCGCGTCGGCGAGGCGGCCGATGCGGCGGGCCGCCAGCGCCTCCTCCAGCTCGCGCAGCACGCGCGGCCCGGCCGCGGGGTCGTGGAACAGGGCGGTGCCGACGGCGACGGCGGAGGCCCCGGCGAGGATGAACTCCAGGGCGTCCAGTCCGGTGGAGATGCCGCCGACGCCGATGATGGGGGTGGTGGGCAGCGCGGCGTGCACCTGGTAGACGCAGCGGACCGCGACGGGCCGCACGGCGGGCCCGGACAGGCCGCCGGACACGCCCGTGAGGGCCGGACGCAGCGTCTGCGGGTCGATCGCCATGGCGTCCATGGTGTTGATCAGGGTGAGGCCGTCGGCGCCCGCGTCGACGCACGCGAGCGCGATGGTGACGATGTCGGTCACGTCGGGGGCGAGCTTGGCGAAGACCGGGAGGCCGGGCCGGGCGTGCGCGCACACGGCCCGCACGACGGACGCGGCGGCGGCCGGGTGCCAGCCGAACATGCGGCCGCGGTCCTCGACGTTGGGGCAGGCGACGTTGACCTCGATCGCGGCGACGCCCGGGACGTTGCGGAGGCGGCGCGCGAGGTCGCCGTACTCCTCGACGCTGCTTCCCGCGACGGACACGATCGTGCGGACCTCCTGCTCGATGAGCCAGGGCAGGTCGCGTTCCAGGAAGGTCTCCACGCCGGGGCCGGGCAGGCCCATGGCGGTCAGGAGGCCGCTGGGGGTCTCGGTCACGCGCGGTGTGGGCCGTCCCGCGCGCGCTTGCGCCATCACCGACGTGGTGACGAACGCGCCGAGGCGGGTGAGATCGAAGAACTGGGCGAGCTCCCGTCCCGTCCCGCCGCACCCGGAGGCCGTCAGGACGGGGTTGGGCAGCTCCAGCGGCCCGAGGGTGGTCGTGACCCGCTCGCTCACTGCAGGCCCCCTTCAGAGACGCTCAGGACGCGCGGCGCGCCGAGCGCGTCGAACGGGATGGTTCCGAGGTCGCCCCAGCGGACGCGGTCGCCGCGCAGGACGGGGCCGTCCGCGCAGGCGCGGACCATGCGGGTCACGCCGTCCTCGCCGTGGACGGGGAGCATGCACGTCATGCACACGCCGATGCCGCACGCGCCGGTCTGCTGGAGGAACTCCTCGACCGACACCTGCGAGGGCAGGCCGAAGTCGCCGGCGATCTGGGTGAGCGAGCGGAGCAGGGCCGTCGGGCCGCAGCCGTAGACGACGTCCGCGCCCGTCTCCTCGATGACGCGGGGCAGCACGTCGCGGACGGTGCCCTTCTCCCCCATCGACCCGTCCTCGGTGACCACGGCCGAGCTGTCGCCGATGCGCTGCGCCATGCGGGACCCGAACACCTGCCGGGCGGAGGCGCCGGCGAGCACGAAGTGCACCCGGCAGCCGCGCCGCAGCAGCGTGTCGGCCAGCGCGAACACGGCCGCGCCGCCGGGCCCGCCGCCGACGAGGAGGCAGGTGACGGGATCACGGGGCAGCCGGAACGGGCGGCCGAGCGGCCCGACGAGGTCGATCTGGTCGCGGGAGCGGCGGCCGGCGAGCCAGGCGGTGCCGGGCTCGGTGTCGGCGAACACCAGTTCGACGGTGCCGCCGTAGTCGGACTTGACCTCGTGCACCCCGATGCACCGGCGCACCAGGCGGGACGTGTGCTCGCCGCCCACGGCCAGCGCCACGAACTGGCCGGGCCTGAACCGTTCGGCGATGGCCGGGGCCACCAGCGTCATCGCGCGGTAGTCCTGCACCTGGCGGACCGTCAGAACCGTCGCCGAGGTCTGCACCGGCGTGTCGGACACCCGTCTCCCTCTCCTCATCGCGTGCGCCGGGCGGTCCGGCCGGCGTCGCGCCCGCCCGGACCGCCCGGTCCTGTCAGCCGGGCGACACAGCGCCGTCCCCGCCGTCCGCGGCCGTCGTGCCGGAGGCGCCGGCGCGGCCGTGCGCGCCGCTGAGCCGCTCGGCGTGCTCCTGGAGGGAGCGGACGCCGACCTGGCCGCCGGCGACGGCCTCGATGCCCTGCACGGCCGCCGCGAGCCCCTGGACGGTCGTCACGCACGGTACGCCCCGCAGCACGGCCGCGGTACGGATCTCGTAGCCGTCGAGCCGCGGCCCGGACTGGCCGGGGCTGCCGAAGGGAGTGTTGACGATGAGGTCGACCTCGCCGTCGAGGACGCGCCGCACGATCGTGGGCTCGCCGGACGGGCCCGGACCCTCGCTGTGCTTGCGCACGATCTTGGCACGCACGCCGTTGCGGCGCAGGACCTCCGCGGTCCCCTCCGTGGCAAGAATCTCAAAGCCCAGGTCAGCCAGGCGCTTCACGGGGAACACCATGTGCCGTTTGTCGCGGTTCGCCACGGACACGAACGCGCGCCCCTTGGTCGGCAGCGACCCGTAGGCCGCCTGCTGCGACTTGGCGAACGCGGTGCCGAACACCTCGTCGATGCCCATGACCTCGCCTGTGGAGCGCATCTCGGGGCCGAGGACGATGTCGACGCCCTGCCCGTGCTCGTTGCGGAACCGGTCGAACGGCAGGACGGCCTCCTTCACCGCGATCGGCGCGTCCAGCGGCAGGGTCCCGCCGTCGCCGGCCTCGGGCAGCATGCCCTCGGCGCGCAGCTCGGCGATGGTCGTGCCCATCATCACCCGGGCCGCCGCCTTGGCGAGCGGAACGGCGGTCGCCTTGGAGACGAACGGCACCGTGCGGGAGGCCCGCGGGTTCGCCTCCAGCACGTACAGGACGCCCGCGGACAGCGCGTACTGGACGTTCATCAGCCCGCGCACGCCGACGCCGCGCGCGAGCGCCTCCGTCGACTCGCGGATGCGGCGGATGTCGTCGTGCCCCAGCGTGATCGGCGGCAGGGCGCACGCCGAGTCGCCGGAGTGGATGCCCGCCTCCTCGATGTGCTCCATCACGCCGCCGAGGTACAGCTCCTCGCCGTCGAACAGGGCGTCCACGTCGATCTCGATGGCCTCGTCCAGGAAGCGGTCGACCAGGACGGGGTGCTCGGGGCTCGCCTCGGTGGCGCGGGCCATGTACGACTCCAGCGTGGCGTCGTCGTACACGATCTCCATGCCGCGCCCGCCCAGCACGTAGGACGGGCGGACGAGCACCGGGTAGCCGATCTCGGCGGCGATCTCCCGGGCCTCCTCGTAGGACGTGGCCGTGCCGTGCTTGGGCGCGAGCAGCCCCGCCCTGTGCAGGACGCGGCCGAACGCCCCGCGCTCCTCGGCGAGGTGGATGCTCTCCGGTGAGGTGCCCACGATCGGCACGCCGGCGTCCTTCAGCTTCTGCGCGAGCCCGAGGGGCGTCTGGCCGCCGAGCTGGACGATGACGCCCGCGACCTCGCCGGACTGCTGCTCCGCGTAGACGACCTCCAGGACGTCCTCCAGCGTGAGCGGCTCGAAGTAGAGCCGGTCGGAGGTGTCGTAGTCGGTGGAGACCGTCTCGGGGTTGCAGTTGACCATCACGGTCTCGTAGCCCGCCTCGGCCAGCGTGAACGACGCGTGGACGCAGGAGTAGTCGAACTCGACGCCCTGCCCGATGCGGTTGGGGCCGCTGCCCAGGATGAGGACCTTCGGCTTCGCGCCCGGCGGTACCTCGGTCTCCTCGTCGTAGGCGGAGTAGAGGTAGGGGGTCTGGGCGGCGAACTCGGCGGCGCAGGTGTCCACGGTCAGGTAGACCGGGCGGATGCCGAGGGCGTGCCGCAGCTCGCGCACTACCTCTTCGGAGAGGTTGCGGAGCTCGCCGATCTGCGCGTCGGAGAACCCGTGCCGCTTGGCGCGCAGCAGCTTGTCCTTGGTGAGCGCGTCGTCGGCGGTGCGGATCTCCTCCGCGACCTCGTTGATGGCGGCGATCTGGTCCAGGAACCAGGGGTCGATGCCCGTCGCCTCGTACAGCTCCTCGATGCCGGCTCCGGCCCAGAGCGCGCGCTGGACGTCCCTGAGCCGCCCGTCGTGGGGGCGCCGGGCCGACTCGACGAGCTCGGCGGCGTCGACCTCGCCCGCCCAGCTGAACGAGGTGCCCTTCTGCTCGAGGGACCGCAGTGCCTTCTGCAGGGCCTCGGTGAAGCACCGCCCGATGGCCATGGCCTCGCCCACGGACTTCATGTGCGTGGTGAGCGTGCCGTCGGCGCCGGGGAACTTCTCGAACGCGAACCGGGGCACCTTCACCACGACGTAGTCGAGCGTCGGCTCGAACGAGGCGGGCGTCTCCCGGGTGATGTCGTTCGGGATCTCGTCCAGGGTGTACCCGATGGCCAGCTTCGCGGCGATCTTGGCGATGGGGAAGCCGGTGGCCTTGGAGGCCAGGGCCGAGGACCGCGACACCCGCGGGTTCATCTCGATGACGATCATCCGGCCGGTGCCGGGGTGCACGGCGAACTGGATGTTGCAGCCGCCGGTGTCGACGCCGACCTCGCGGATCACCGCGATCGCGACGTCCCGCATGTTCTGGTACTCGCGGTCGGTCAGCGTCAGCGCGGGCGCGACCGTGATCGAGTCGCCGGTGTGCACGCCCATCGGGTCGAGGTTCTCGATCGAGCACACGATCACCACGTTGTCGCGGCGGTCGCGCATGACCTCCAGCTCGTACTCCTTCCAGCCGAGGATCGACTCCTCCAGGAGCACCTCGCCGGTCGGGGACGCGTCCAGCCCGGCCCCGGCGATGCGGCGGAGGTCGTCCTCGTCGTGGGCGAAGCCGGAGCCGCGCCCGCCCATCGTGAAGGACGGCCGGACGACGAGCGGGTAGCCGAGCTCGCCGGCCGCCGCCAGGCAGTCCTGCATCGAGTGGCAGATGACCGACCGGGCGGACTCGGCGTTCAGGCCCTGCTCGCGGGCGACCTTGGCGACGACCTCCTTGAACCGCTCCCGGTTCTCCCCGGCCTGGATCGCGTCGACGTCGGCGCCGATCAGCTCGACCCCGTACCTGGCCAGGACGCCGCCCTCGTAGAGCGCGATGGCGGTGTTGAGGGCCGTCTGGCCGCCGAGGGTGGGCAGCAGCGCGTCCGGCCGCTCCTTGGCGATGATCTTCTCGACGACCTCGGGGGTGATCGGCTCGACGTAGGTGGCGTCGGCGAACTCGGGGTCGGTCATGATCGTGGCCGGGTTGCTGTTCACCAGCGTGACCCGCAGGCCCTCGGCCTTGAGCACCCGGCACGCCTGGGTGCCGGAGTAGTCGAACTCGCACGCCTGGCCGATGACGATCGGCCCGGAGCCGATGACCAGGACGGAGTTCAGGTCTTCGCGGCGCGGCATTACTTCGACGCCTCCATCAGGTCGCAGAAACGGTCGAAGAGCCCGGAGGCGTCGTGGGGGCCGGCCGCGGCCTCCGGGTGGTACTGGACGCTGAACGCCGGGCGCTCCAGCAGCCTGAGCCCCTCGACGCACCCGTCGTTCAGGTTGACGTGGCTGACCTCGCCGGGCCCGTAGGGGGTGTCGAACGGCCCGTCGGCCGGGGCGTCCACGGCGAACCCGTGGTTGTGCGCCGACACGTCGACCTTGCCGGTCGCCCGGTCCTGGACGGGCTGGTTGATGCCCCGGTGGCCGAACCTCAGCTTGTAGGTGCCGAGGCCGAGCGCGCGGCCGAAGATCTGGTTGCCGAAGCAGATGCCGAAGAACGGCGTCCCGGTGTCCAGGACGCCCTTCAGCGCGTCCACGGCGTAGTCCGCGGCGGCCGGGTCGCCGGGGCCGTTGGAGAAGAACACGCCGTCGGGGGCGAGGGCGAGGATGTCCGCGGCCGTGCTGGTCGCCGGCAGGACGTGCACCTCGCAGCCCCGCTCGGACATCCGGTACGGCGTCATCGACTTGATGCCGAGGTCGACGGCCGCGACCGTGTAGCGCTTCTCGCCCCGCGCCGGGACGATGTAGGGCTCCCTGGTGGAGACGTCCCGGGCCAGGTCGGCGCCCTCCATCGAGGGACTCTGCCGGACGCGCTCGACGAGGGCGTCCGCGCCGGGCCCGGCGGCGTCGCCGCTGAAGATGCCGGCGCGCATCGCGCCCCGGTCGCGCAGGTGCCGCGTCAGGGCCCGCGTGCCGGGCAGGGCGATGCCCACCACCCCCTGCTCGCGCAGCGCGGAGCCGAGCGAGCCCGTGGCGCGCCAGTTGGACGCGACGCGGGCGGGCTCGCGCACCACGTAGCCGGCCACCTGGATGCGGCGCGACTCGGGGTCCTCGGCGTTGACGCCGGTGTTGCCGATGTGCGGGGACGTCATCGCCACGATCTGGCGCGCGTAGGAGGGGTCGGTCAGGGTCTCCTGGTAGCCGGTCATGCCGGTGTTGAAGACCATCTCGCCGAAGGTCTCCCCCTCGGCCCCGTACCCGGCCCCGTGGAACACCCTGCCGTCTTCCAGAACGAGCAGAGCAGGGTTCATTGGAGCTTCCCTTCGAGGACGGTCGGCTTGCCGCGCAGGAACGTCGCCACGACCCGGCCGGGCAGCTCCAGCCCCGCGAACGGGGTGTTGCGGCTCTTGGAGGTCATCGCGGACGGGTCCACGGCGCGGCGCGGCGACGGGTCGTACAGCGTGATGTTGGCGGGCGAACCTGCCTCGAGCGGACGACCCTGTCCGGAAAGGCGGCCGATGCGCGCGGGGCGGAACGACATGCGGTCGGCGACCCCGGCCCAGTCGAGCAGCCCGGTCTCGACCATGGACTCCTGGACGACCGGCAGCGCCGTCTCCAGGCCGATCATGCCCATGGCGGCCACGGCCCACTCGGTCTCCTTGGCCTCGACCGGGTGCGGGGCGTGGTCGGTGGCGACGCAGTCGATCGTCCCGTCGGCGAGGGCGTGCCGCAGCGCGGTGACGTCGTCGGCGGTGCGCAGCGGCGGGTTGACCTTGAAGATCGGGTCGTAGGAGCCGGCCTTGGCGTCGTTCAGCAGCAGGTGGTGGGGGGTGACCTCGGCGGTCACCGGGCAGCCCTTGCTCTTCGCCCACCGGATGATCTCCACCGACCCGGCCGTGGAGACGTGGCACACGTGCAGCCGCGACCCGACGTGCTGGGCGAGCAGGACGTCCCGGGCGATGATCGCCTCCTCGGCGACCGCGGGCCAGCCGCGCAGGCCGAGCGCCGCGGACATCTCGCCCTCGTTCATCTGGGCGCCCTCGGTGAGGCGCGGCTCCTGGGCGTGCTGGGCGACGACGCCGTCGAACGCCTTCACGTACTCCAGGGCCCGGCGCATGATGACCGCGTCCGACACGCAGTGCCCGTCGTCGGAGAACACCCGCACCCCGGCGGCGGAGTCGGCCATCGCGCCCAGCTCGGCGAGCTGCTCGCCGGCGATGCCGCGCGTGACGGCCCCGACCGGCTGGACGTCGCAGTACCCGGCCTCGCGCCCGAGGCGCCACACCTGCTCGACCACGCCGGCCGTGTCGGCGACGGGGTCGGTGTTGGCCATCGCGTGGACGGCCGTGTACCCGCCCATCGCGGCGGCCCGCGTGCCGGACTCGACGGTCTCGGCGTCCTCGCGGCCCGGCTCGCGCAGGTGGGTGTGCAGGTCCACGAGACCCGGCAGGGCGACCAGCCCGGCGGCGTCGACGACCTCGGCGCCGGCCTCGTCCAGGCCGGTCCCGACCGCGGCGATGGCGCCGTCGCGGACCAGGACGTCGGCGGCCGCGCCGCCGAGGATCCGGGCGCCCTTGATGATGTAGGTGCTCACTGGGGGACCTCCTGGCCGATGGCGGGCTCGGAGCCTCCGAGCAGCAGGTAGAGGACGGCCATGCGCGCGCTGACGCCGTTGGCGACCTGCTCGACGATCGTGGAGCGGACCGAGTCGGCGACCTCGGCGGCGATCTCGACGCCGCGGTTCATCGGCCCGGGGTGCATGACGATGGCGTGGTCGGGGAGCTCGGCCATGCGCTCGGCGTCCAGCCCGTAGCGGCGGCTGTACTCGCGCACCGTCGGGAAGTAGGCGGCGTTCATGCGCTCCTGCTGGACCCGCAGCATCATGATCACGTCGCTCTTGGGGAGGACGGCGTCCAGGTCGTAGGACACCGAGCATGGCCAGGTGCCGATCGCGACCGGCAGCAGCGTCGGCGGCGCGACCACGGTCACGTCGGCGCCGAGCGTGTCCAGCAGCAGGACGTTGGATCGTGCCACACGGCTGTGCAGCACGTCCCCGACGATCGTGACCTTGCGGCCCTCCAGGTCGCCCAGGCGCTTGCGCATCGTGAACGCGTCCAGGAGCGCCTGCGTGGGGTGCTCGTGGGTCCCGTCGCCGGCGTTGACCACGCTGCCCCGCACCCAGCCGGCCAGCCGGTGCGGCGCGCCCGAGGCGTTGTGCCGGATGACGACGCCGTCGGCGCCCATCGCCTCCAGCGTGAGCGCCGTGTCCTTCAGGCTCTCGCCCTTGGACACGCTGGAGCCCTTGGCCGAGAAGTTGATCACATCGGCCGACAGCCGCTTGGCCGCGGCCTCGAACGAGATGCGGGTGCGGGTGGAGTCCTCGAAGAACAGGTTGACGACCGTCCGGCCGCGCAGCGTCGGGAGCTTCTTGATGGAGCGGCCCGCGATCTGCGCGAGCTCCTCGGCCGTGTCGAGGACGAGCAGCGCGTCGTCGCGGCTCAGGTCGCCGGCGGAGATCAGATGGCGGTTCATTCGGCACCCCCCGTCGGGCCGAGCAGCACCGCGTCGCGCCCGTCGTTCTCGTCCAGCAGGACCTTCACGGTCTCGCGCATCGAGGTGGGCAGGTTCTTGCCCACGTAGTCGGCGCGGATCGGCAGCTGCCGGTGCCCGCGGTCCACCAGCACCGCCAGCTGGACGGCGCGGGGCCGGCCGAGGTCGTTCAGCGAGTCCAGCGCGGCGCGCACCGTCCGTCCGGAGAACAGCACGTCGTCGACGAGCACGACGACCCTGTCGTCGATCCCGTCGGCGGGCAGCTCCGTGCGGCCGAGGGCGCGGGCGGGCCGCATCCGCAGGTCGTCCCGGTACATGGTCACGTCGAGCGAGCCCCAGGGCACCGGGCGGCCCTCGACCTCGCGCAGCGCCCCGGCGAGCCTCTCGGCCAGCGTCACGCCGCGGGTCTGGATGCCGAGCAGCAGGACGTCGTGGCCGCCCTTGGTCCGCTCGAGGATCTCGTGTGCGATACGGGTCAGCGCGCGTCGGATGTCGGGACCCTCCAGAACGGCCTTGGGCCGGGGGTCACCGTCCGCCACGCGATGTTCCTGCCTGGAGGCAGCATTCACCGCCGAAACCTCCTTCCCCGCCTCACGGGACGGGCCTTAAAGGACGTCGTGTCCCCCACACGTTAGCAGCCGGGCCCGCCTGCCCAGCACCCCGGGCCGGTCCACGTCTTCGCAGGTGAGAGGGGTCACATTCGGAGGCCATCCGGAGGGCGGCGCGGTCGCCGCGCCGGGCCCCCGCACCCCCGCCCGCACGGGCCGGACGCGATCCGGACGGCCCGGATCGAGTCCTGCGGATTCGACCGCTTTTTTCCAATCAGCTTGACCTGGGGCCGTACCCGTTTTACCGTCACTGTCCGTAACCATCCCTGGAGACAGAGTCCTGAGGCCCCCTGGCTTCGCGAATCTGTCTCCCCCCGGTGACAGCCGGGGTTCGACGACGACGAAAGTGAGCCTGGGGGGCCGCATCATGCCGTCTGAATACGCTAAGGCTCTCGGCGCGCGCCTGCGCGCCATCCGCACCCAGCAGGGCCTGTCCCTGCACGGCGTGGAGGAGAAGTCCCGCGGCCGCTGGAAGGCCGTCGTCGTGGGTTCGTACGAGCGGGGCGACCGCGCCGTCACCGTTCAGAAGCTGGCCGAGCTCGCCGATTTCTACGGCGTGCCGGTTTCCGAGTTGCTGCCCGGCGGAGCCGCGCCGAGCCCGCTCGGGCCTACACCCAAGCTCGTGATCGATCTAGAGCGGTTGCAGCAGCTTCCGAAAGACAAGGCCGGTCCTCTCGCCCGCTACGCCGCGACGATCCAGAGCCAGCGGGGCGACTACAACGGAAAGGTCCTGTCCATCCGTCAGGAGGACCTGCGTTCACTCGCGGTCATCTATGACAAGTCTCCGACCGAGCTCACCGAAGAGCTGATCGGCTGGGGCGTCCTCGACCCGGAGGCGCGCCGCGCCGTCGAGTCGTTCTGATTCACCGCACGACCTGATTCACCGCACGACCTGATTCACCGCACGACCGCGACGGGGTCCGGCACCGCGCCGGGCCCCGTTCCGCGTGCCCGCCGCCGCCCCGGGCGCGGGACGAGCAGGGCCAGTGGGAGCACCGCCGCCATCACGGCGGCGCTCACCGCGAACCCCGCGGAGAACCCGCCCTCGCCGGGGACCGCGACGACGATGACCGCGCTGACCTGCGTCCCGAGGGACGCGCCGACCGTGCGCAGCAGCGTGTTGATGCCGGTGGCCACGCCGGTCTCCTCCGGCGGGACGGCGGCGACGACCAGGGTCGCCACGGCGGCGTAGGCGAAGCCGAGGCCGATGCCCCGGGCCAGCCCGCCGACGTAGAGGTGCCACATGGCGCCGTGCTCGACCGCCACGAACGCGTAGCCGAGGCCGGTCGTCACCGCGCCGCCGAGCAGCACGACGCGGGAGCCGACGCGCCGGTCGAGCAGGCCCGCCGTCATGCCCGCGACGGTCATGCCGACGCTGGCGGGGAGCTGGAGCAGCGCCGCCTGCGTGGCCGTCCCGCCGAAGCCGTACCCGGTTCCCTCCGGAAGCTGGACGAGCAGGGGGAACAGCAGCCCGCCCGCCATCAGCGCGTAGCCGGACAGGAGCGAGGCGGCGTTCGCCGTCCACACCCCGCGCACCCGCATGAGGCGCAGGTCGATCAGGGGCTCGCGGACGCGGCCCTCCACCCACAGCCAGGCGCCGGCCGCCGCGAGCGCGAACGCGAGGAGCCCGAGGACGCCGGGGGACGTCCAGCCCCAGTCCATCCCCTCGGTGAGGGCGGTGAGCGCGGCCACCAGCCAGGCGGCGAAGAGGGCGGCGCCCCACCAGTCGACCCGCGCCGCCGCGCGGGAGTCCCCGCCGCGGCGTCCGCCCGGAACGATCCACCAGGCGAGGGCGACGCCGGGCACCAGGCCGATGACCGGCACCCACAGCAGCCAGCGCCAGCCGAGGAGGTCGATGATCGGACCGGCCAGGCACCACGACACGGCGCCGCCGAGGCCCAGCATGGACGACATGAGGCCGACGGCCGCGGCCCGCCTGGCGGGCGGCAGGACGTCCCGGATGATCGTGTACGCCAGCGGGAAGACGCCGCCGCCGACGCCGCCGAGGACGCGCCCGGCGAGCATGACCGGCACCGTCGGGGCCAGCGCCGCGACGACCGTCCCGACGGTGGCGACGGCGAGCACGGCGAGCAGCACGCGGCGCGCCCCGTACAGGTCGCCGAGCCGTCCGACCACCGGCGTGGCGACGGCCGCGGACAGCGTCATGGCCGTGAGCGCCCACGCCGCGCCCGCCGGGGACGTGCGCAGGCCGTGCTGGATCTGCGGCAGCGCGGGCGTCACCACGGCCATCGACAGCGAGTACGCCATCACCCCGAGGAAGGCCAGCAGCGGGACCAGTCCGCGCCCGCCCCGCCCCGCCACCGCGTCCTCCTGAAGTTCGCCCCCCTAACAATCTCATACCGGGATGAACCGCCCCGCTCCCCCCCGCGGGGGATCCGGTTCGGCCCCGGGAGGGAGGGCGGCCGCGCCCCCGCCGGACATGATCATCCGCATGACCGCGCCCTCCCGCCCCGCCGCTCCCGAGCCCCCGGCGGTCACGTCCGCGCCTCCGGCGATCACATCCGCGCCTCCGGCGATGACATCCGCGCCTCCGGCGATGCGGCACGCCCCGCGCTGGGCGCACCTGGCCGCCCACGCGATCACCCTGCTCGCGCTGCCCTCCGGCGTCTGGCGGCTCGGCCTCGCCCTCGGCCTCCCTCTCGGATACACCGAGGAGGGCTACCGGACCGTCTGCCCGCCCGGCTTCTGGGGACCCGCCTACCTGGTCCTGCTCGCCGTCCTCAGCGAGGGCGCCGCCCTGCTGGCGCTCGGCCTCGTGCGGCCGTGGGGCGAGGTCGTCCCGCGCTGGGTCCCGTTCGCCGGCGGCCGGACCGTTCCGCCCCTGGCGGCCCTGATCCCCGCGTGGGCGGGCGTCGCCGTCCTCGCCGTGCTGTGGACGCCCCTGGCGGCCTGGTGGAGCATGCCCGCGGACGACATGACCCCGGCCGGCCACACCGCGGTCGGGTTCCTCTACCTCCCTCTCGTGGCCTGGGCGCCGCTCCTCGCCGCCCTCGCCGTCGCCTACCGGCGCCGCCGCCGGGGACGTCCTCCATCCGCGCGCGCCTGACGGCGTCAGTCCGCGGGCGCGCTCCAGGCGACGGGGAGGGCGGAGGGGCCGTTGATGACGTGGCCCGGCTTGCGGGTGATCTCGTCCGACGGCACCGCCAGCCGCAGGGACGGCAGCTCGCGGGTGAGCAGCGCGACCGCCGTCTCCACCTCCATGTGCCCGAGATGGCGCCCGATGCAGTGGTGCGGCCCGTAGCCGAAGGACAGGTGCCGGTTCGGCGTGCGGCCGAAGTCCATGCGGTGCGGGTCGGTGAACACGCGAGGGTCGCAGTTCGCGGCGTCGTGGGACGGGATGACCAGGTCCCCGGGCCGCAGCCGCTCACCGCTCGGCAGCGTCACCTCGCGGGTGACCCGGCGCGGCAGGTCGTCCGCCGCGGTCGTGGAGAACAGGCGCTCCAGCTCGGTGACGGCGCCGGGGACGGCCTCGGGATGGGCGCTGAGGTAGCCGTAGGCGGTCTCGTGGTCCTCGTAGGGGTGGGTGAGCAGGACGTGGATCTGCGTGCCGATGCTGCTCGCCACCGTCTCCCAGCCTCCGAGCACCAGCGTCAGCGGCAGCTTGACCTGGCGGTCGAACGGCAGGTCCGCGGCGCCCACGGCGACCCGGGACAGCAGGTCCTCGGACGGGTCGCGCCGCCGCTCCTCCACCAGGCCGCTCAGGTAGCCGACCATCGCCATCTGCGCCTCGGCCGCGTCGACGCGGGTCTGGGCGCTGGTGCCGAGGAACGCGTCGCCCCACGCGTGGAAGCGCAGCCGGTCCTCCTGCGGCAACCCCATCATGTCGCAGATCAGGTCGAGCGAGAACGGCAGCGCGAAGGCGGTGACGAGGTCGGCGGGCTCCTCGCCCGCGAGCATCGCGGTCAGCTGCGCGGCGGCCCGCTCCCGCGCCGTGCGCCGCAGCCGCTCGGTGGCCTGCGGCGAGAACCAGTCCTTGACGGCGCCGCGGACGGCCGCGTGGTCCTCCAGGTCGAGCCCCAGCATCGTGCCTTCGAGGTCGACGGCGTCGGCGTCCAGGGCGGCCTCCCTGGAGAACACCTCCTGGTTGCGCAGCACCTGCTCGACGTCGTGGTAGCGGGTGACGAGCTTGGCCGTGCCGCCGTCGTGGCGCCGCACCTCGGCGACTCCGGTGCCGGTCTCGCGGAGCTCGTGGTAGCGCGCGTTCTTGTGCAGCCCCGGCCTGTTGACGCCGTCGGCGTCGCTGTCCAGCGGATGCGGGATGCGGGCGGGTGCGGACTTCTTCGGGGCGGCGTCGAGGGCCATGCGGCGGATCCCTTCGTCGTTCGGACGCGGCAGGGTTCGATGGCCGGACCGTCAGGGGCAGGCCGGACGAAGCCCACGATTCGGAATGCCTGCCAGAAGGACTTCCACGCCCGCGCGGATCACAAACCCATGATCGTCCCCTTGCCCCGCAGGGCCTCGACGCGCTCGGGCGGCAGGGCCAGGACGTCCCGGAGGACCTCGTCCGTGTGCTCGCCCAGGGCGGGGGCCGGGACCGGGGGCGGGGACGCCTCACCGAGCCGCACGGGCGAGCCCGGGGCCAGGTGCGGGCCCACGCCCGGCTGGTCGAGCGGCGCCATGAGCGGCTCGTCCCGCAGCCCGGCGGCCACCTCCGCGAAGTCGCGGTAGCGGGACCACAGGACGGACGTCCCCTCCAGCCCGCCGGCGACCTGCTCGCAGGTGCGGGAGGCGAACCAGGACGCGAGCACGCCGCCGAGCGCCTCCCGGTGGCCGTAGCGGTCGCCGGCGCGGCGGAAGTCGGCGCCCAGGGCGCGTTCGAGGGCCTCGACCACCTCGCCGAGGCCGGTCGCCTCCACCAGGTCGTGCCAGTGCCGGGCGGTGAGGATCGCGACCATCACCCGCCCGTCGGCCGTGGCGAAGTCGCGGCCGAAGTCGCCGAAGAGGTGGTTGCCGAGGCGCGCTCTGGGCTCCCCGAGCTGAGCCTCCGCGAGATACCCGAGGTTCCCCGCGGTGGCCAGGGCGACGTCCTGGAGCGCGACCTGGATCCGCATGCCCTCGCCCGTGCGCGACCGGTGCCGTTCCGCCGCCAGCAGCCCGACGGCCATGTAGAGGCCGCACGCCACGTCCCACGCGGGCAGCGCGTGGTTGACGGGTTCCTCCAGACCCGCGGGCCCCGTGATCGCCGGGAAGCCCATGGCTGCGTTCACGGTGTAGTCGACGGCGTTGCCGCCTCCCCGCGTCCCCTGGAGCCGGACGTGGATCAGGTCGGGCCGCGCGGCCTTCAGCTCCTCGTAGGACAGCCCCGGCCGCGGGGGCGCGTTCGTCAGGACGACTCCGCCGTCCGCGACGAGCCCGGCGACCAGCTCACGGCCCTCGGGCGAGCGCAGGTCGACGGCGACCGATCGCTTGCCCTTGTTCAGCCCGGCCCAGTACAGGCTCCGCCCGGACGGCGCGAGCGGCCACCGGTCGATGTCGGGCCCGCCGCCGATCTGGTCGACGCGGATGACGTCCGCGCCGAGCTGGGCCAGGGTCATCCCGCCCAGCGGCGTCGCGACGAAGCTGGACAGCTCGATGACGCGCATGCCGTCCAGGGGCAGTAGGTCGGTCATCCGGCCATGTCTACCAAGCGCCCTCCCCCGGGCCGGGCCCGGGGCGGGACCGCGCCGGAGGGGCCGGCTCGGGGGGTCGCGGCCCCGCCGGCGCGATCGGTCCGGCCGCCGGAGGGGGGACGCCGCTTCCCGTGACGGGACGGCGCCCCCGGCCTCCGGCGGGGGGCCGCCCCGGGGAGGGGGACGGCCTCCGGGGGCGGCTCAGCCGGCTTCGGGGACGGGGAGCGTGGGCTGCCCGTCGACGCCGAGGGTGTCCTCGACGAGGGTGACGAAGACCTCGGCGTCGTGCAGGAGCTCCTCCGCCTCGCGCGGGGTGACGGCGCGCGGCAGGCCCGCCTCGGCGGCGGCGCGCTTGTCGGCGCCGGCGGCGAAGAAGGCGGCCCACTCGCGCAGCGCGGGCTCGGCCTCGGGCAGCAGCACCCAGACGCTGCGCGGACGGCCGCGGCGGTGGGTCTCCAGAGGCTCCTTGGACGCCAGGACGGCGGCGGCCGCGCGCAGCGCCGCCAGGTGGGCGCACACGTAGCGGACGGCGGGCGAGGTGGCCTCGGCCGCCTCGGCGAGGCCCATGCGGGCGGCGTGCAACTGCCCGACGGCCGTGTGCGCCGGGCGCGGCGCGGGCATCGGGCGGTGGCGTGGGCGAGGACTCGGGGACGGGACGGACTGGGCTGCGGAGTGGACTCCGCGTGCGGTCATCGTTCCGGACATGTCTGCCTCCTTCCGGGGCTCGGGCCGGCCGGGCGGAGAGCTTCCCCTCTCTCCGCCCGGCCGTCCGTCCCGCCGAAACACCGCGATCGGCGGGGACGTCGCCCTGGCGCGGGCCGCGAGTCCCGCACCACATCGAACATAAGTTCGACGCACTTCACAGTAAACCGCCCTGACGGCGATTCGTCAACGTGTTCGAACACGTGGCGTATCCCGCAGGTCAGCGGGCTTGACAGCGGCCCGGACGCGGCCCCTGCGGGAGTCTGGCGTTCTGTTCCAAATGGCCTCGGTTGCGCGCGAACGCGTGACCTGCCCGGTGGAGCGAGGCCGGAGGCGAGCGGAGCCGGGCGGATCGCGAAGCGATGCCGCGTTCGCCCAGGCCAGGTCACGTAGCGAGCCGCCAGGCGAGCTACGTGGGCCGGGACTGTTGATACACAGCCGCCAGGCGAGCGAAGTGGGCCGGGACTGAGAAAACACAGGCTAGCGAGGCCGCCTGACATGCACGGGGACGCCCGTGGCGACGAGGTCCGGGAAGTACTCGGCGATGTGCATCGGCATGCGGACGCAGCCGTGCGAGGCGGGGTTCATGGGCACGTCCAGGGCGCCGTGGAAGGCGATGCCGCCGTTGAAGTAGATCGGGTTGTAGAGCTGCCCGAGCGGCGAGGTCTCCCAGCCGGAGGCGCGGCGTCCCGTCCGGAAGTCGCCCGTGCTGGTCGTGGCGTAGCGGCAGCGCGCGACGGTGGCGCCCCGGTCCTTGGCGCAGTAGTACTCCCCCGAGCCCGACGACACGTGCGTGATGAGCCGCGGGCTGCCGCTCCTGTAGAGGACGAGGTACTGGCGCTTCAGATCCACGTCGACGCGGTTCTTCTCGCGCTTCTTGGCCACCGGCCGAGGCTCCTTGGGAGCGTCCAGGGCCTTCCAGAACGACGCGGAAAGGGTGCTCTTCTGCTTGAGGCGGTTCACCGCCTGGAACGCCCACACAGCCGTCTGCGTGGACGGCCCGTACTTCCCGTCCGCCTTCCCCGGGTCGTAGTGCAGTTCCTTGAGCCGGCGCTGGAGCGCCTTGACGTCAGGCCCTTTGGCGCCCGGTTTCAGCTTGCGGTGGGTGGGGCTCGGCGTGGGCGTCGCCGGCGCCTTGGACGGCGTCCCCTTCGGCGACCCCTTGGACGGGGCGGGTGCCGCCGAGTCGATGTCGTTGCAGCCCGTCAGGACGACGGCCGCGATCAGCAGAACCGCGCTCTTCCGCACGTCGCTCGCTCTCCCTCGCATGCGCTGACCTTAAAGTTCTACCCATGCATCCGAATGCCGAAATCGTCGCGAAGGCTCTGCTCGACATGGGCGCGACGGGAGCGATCGTCGAGCTGCCCGACTCCGCGAGGACGGCGCAGGCCGCCGCCGAGCAGCTGGGCTGCGAGGTCGGCGCGATCGCCAACAGCCTGGTGTTCGACGCCGACGGGTCGCCGCTGCTGGTGATGACCAGCGGCGCGCACCGCGTCGACACGGTGAAGGTGGCGGCGCTGGTGGGCGCGGCGAAGGTGCGGCGGGCGTCTCCGGAGTTCGTCCGGGAGGCGACCGGCCAGCCGATCGGGGGCGTCGCGCCGGTCGGCCACCCGGAGCCGATCCGCACGCTGGTGGACGTCTGGCTGGACAGGTACGACGAGGTGTGGGCGGCGGGCGGGCACCCGCACACCGTCTTCCCCACGTCGTACGGCGAACTGCTGAGGATCACCGGGGGAACCCCCGCGGAGGTGGAGTGATGGAGCTCTGGCACAACCCGCGCTGCTCGAAGAGCCGCAGCGCCAAGGCCGCACTGGACGAGGCGGGCGTGCGGTACACCGAGCGCCGCTACCTGGACGAGCCGCCCACGGCGCAGGAGCTGGACGAGGTCCTCGCCCGGATCGGCGCCGAGCCCTGGGACGTGGCGCGGCTGAACGAGCCCGTCGCCAAGGAGCTCGGGCTCAAGGACCTCGAACGCGACCGGGCCCGCTGGATCGAGGTCATGGTGGCGAACCCGGTGCTGATCCAGCGTCCGATCGTCGTGGCGGACGAGACCGCCGTCGTGGCGCGCGATCCCGAATCGGTGCGCAAGGCCCTCGACAGCCAGTGACACCGGTGTGATTCTGGGGAGTCGGGAAACGCCGAGGGGTGAGCACCGGAGGGGTGATGGCGACGCAGATGCGGACGGGTCCGGCGGCGCGCGACCCGGAGTTCCGGGGGATCGACCCGCCCGCGCTCAACCAGGTCATCAGGCAGCTCCAGGACGCGCAGAACGCGATCCAGGGATGGCTGAACGGCCATCGCCCGCCGGCCGGCGTCTCCGCCGCCGGGTACCGGCAGGCCGACGAGGTGGCGCGGTGGGCCGCCGAGCAGCTCGGGATGCTGACCCGCCGGTACAACTTCGCGGTCACCCATCCCTCACCCGGAGGCGGCATCGACATGCCGCCGGCGCCCACCCCGGCTCCGGCGCCGCGCCCGGCCGGCGGCGGCCCGGCGGGCGCGCCGCGCCCGGTGAAGGCGCCGCCGCACCGGACCCCGCCCGCGAAGGCGGCGCCGCAGCCGACCCCGCACGGCGCCGGTGACATCGGCAACTTCCCCGACCGGCCCGCCGCGTCCCGGGCCGCCAAGGCCGACGCGCTGGCCGTGGCGGCGTCGGTCCAGCACGGCCGGCCCGTCCCGGACTCGGTGTGGAGGCGTCTGCGGGCCAACGCGGGCGACCCCGACTACACCGAGAAGTTCTACGAGCGGCTCGGCCCCGCGGCCGCCGCCGACCTGCTGAGGGCCGCCCAGGGGGACAAGGCGAGGCTGGCGGCCGTGCAGCAGTCGCTCGGAACGTCCAGCCACCATCTGACGATGGACGTGAAGTGGCTGCGCGCCTTCCTGGCCGAGGCCGACCGCGCCGGTGTCCGTCCCGTCGCGGTCCAGGTGCTCCTGGGCGCCGACATGAGCGGCCGCACGCGCGAGGCCATCGCCAGGCTCGACCTGCACCCGTCCACCGCCACCGCCTGAGAGGTCGCCATGGCCGCTCCACCGCCTCCGGGCAGCCTGCCCCCGCCGATCACGGGCGCCGCGGCGGCCCGGCTGTCGCCCGCCGAGCAGCCCAATCCGGAGTACCAGCAGCTCTACCAGGCGTACGCCGACGCCTACGGCAGCATCGACCGGCTCCGCCAGGCACTGGACGGGCCCGTCAAGACGCTCGGCGGGACGGACGCGTGGCTCGGCCCGGAGGCGCGCGAATGGGGCGGGCAGCTCGACACCAACCGCGGAACGCTGCGCAAGGCCGCCGACCGCATCCTCTGGGACCTCTACGATCGGCTTTCCGCGACCCAGCGGACCATCACGCGGGTCTAGTCTCTGTCGGGTGAGGGACCCGAAGCTGCGCGAGATCGACGAACGCGCCTTCCTACGCAGGCTGAGCCCCATGCTGGACGTGTACGCGGCCGCGATGGAGCCGCCGAACGAGCAGCTCCCGGGCCGGCACACCATCATGGAGCGGCATGCCTCGTATCCGGGGTTCCGCGCGTTCGTGGTCGAGCGGCGTGCGGCGCTGCCGGTCATGCCGGGGCCCGTCCAGGGGTTCGCCTACGGGTTCCACGGGGCGCGCGGCCAGTGGTGGCACGACGTCGTCCACCAGGCGCTGTCCGACCGGGAGGGGCCCGACCACGCCGACGCGTGGCTGGAGGACGCCTTCGAGGTCGCCGAACTGCACGTCCATCCGCAGTCGCAGGGCAAGGGCCTCGGCCGGGCGCTGCTCGGCGCGCTGTGCGGCGGGCGGCCGGAGCGGACGGTCGTGCTGTCGACGCTCGACAGGAGGCCGGACACCCCGGCGCGTCACCTCTACCGCTCGGTCGGCCTGGTCGACCTGCTGACCGACTTCGAGTTCCCGGGCGGAGGGCCCCGCTACGCGGTGATGGGCGGGCGGCTGCCCCTGGCCCCGTACCCGGCGCCGTCCAGCAGCGCGTAGACCTCGCGCGTCGCCGTCGACTGGTTGAACGTGATGAAGTGGATGCCCGGCGCGTCTTGTTCGAGCAGCTGGCCGCACAGTTCGGCGGCGTGCTCGATGCCGAGCCGGCGGACGGCCTCCGGGTCGTCCGCGACGGCCTCGAAGCGGGCCCTGACCTCGGGCGGGAACGGCGCGCCCGACAGCTGCTCGGACCGCTCGATCGTGCTGAGCCTGGTGACCGGCATGATGCCGGGCAGGATCGGCACGTCGCAGCCGGCGGCCTCGACGCGGTCGCGCAGCCGGAAGTAGTCCTCGGCGCGGAAGAACATCTGGGTGATCGCGTAGTCGGCGCCGGCCCGGCACTTGTCCACGAAGTGGCGGGTGTCGCTCTCGATGTCGCGCGAGCGCGGGTGCTTGTAGGGGAACGCGGCCACGCCGACGCAGAAGTCGCCGTAGGAGCGGATCATCCGGACCAGCTCGGCGGCGTACTCGACGCCGTCCGGGTGCTTGACCCACTCCCCCATCGGGTCGCCGGGCGGGTCGCCGCGCAGCGCCAGGACGTTGCGGACGCCGGCGGCGGCGAACCGGCCGATCAGGTTGCGCAGCTCCGCCTGGGAGTGGTTCACCGCGGTGAAGTGCGCGACCGGGGTGAGGGTGGTGTCGGTCGCGATGCGCTCGACGATGTCGACGGTCGTGTCGCGGGTGCCTCCGCCCGCGCCGTAGGTGACCGACACGAACGTCGGGTGCAGGGACTCGAGTTCGCGGATCGTACGCCACAGGTTCCGCGCGCCCTTGTCGGTCTTGGGCGGGAAGAACTCGAACGAGAACGAGCGCTCGCCTGAGGCGAGCAGTTCTCGGACGGTGGGGGGCCTGTCGGGGCGTACGCGTCGCATTCGTCAAGCCTACAGAAGCGCGCCCGGGCGGACCGGCGCGGACGGGAGAACGGGGGGTCCGCCCGGGGCCGCCGATCCGCGTGATGCTCACCACACCCGACATGCGTTATGTCCGTATTTCCGAAGATCTAGCGACATCTCCCGCTTGCAATGGAGGGTGGAAAGCACCCAGGTGGATACGATCTCGGCATGTCGACCACCCGGATCCGCAAGGAGGTCGACGAGGCGCTGCTGGCCTTCGTCGACCGCCGGCGCCCCGCGCTGCGCGCCATCAGCGAGGACCTCGCACCGCTGCTGTCGGCCCTGGACGCCCTGCTCGGCGGCGGGAAGCGGCTGCGCCCCGCCTTCTGCTACTGGGGGTGGCGCGCGGCGGGCGGCGAGGACGGGCCCGGGATCGTGGCCGCCGCCGCGTCCCTGGAGCTGCTCCAGGCGAGCGCGCTGGTCCACGACGACGTGATGGACTCCAGCGACACCCGGCGCGGCCAGCCGTCCGTCCACCGGCGGTTCGAGGCGCTGCACCGGGCGCAGGGGTGGCCGGGCGACGCCGAGTCCTTCGGCGGCGGCGCCGCCATCCTGCTCGGCGACCTGTGCCTGGCCTGGTCGGGCGAGATGTTCGAGACCTCCGGGCTGGACGGCGCGAGCAGGCTGCGCGGCCGGGAGGTCTACGACCTGATGCGCACCGAGGTCATGTGCGGCCAGTACCTCGACATGCTGGAGGGGACGCGCCGCCAGGCGAACGTCGCCACGGCGCTGCGCGTGGTGGAGTACAAGAGCGCCAAGTACACGATCGAGCGCCCGCTGCACCTCGGTGCCGCGCTGGCCGGCGCCCGCCCCGACGTGGCGGCCGCGCTCAGCGGCTACGGCCTGCCGCTCGGCATCGCCTTCCAGCTCCGCGACGACGTGCTCGGCGTGTTCGGCGACCCGGCCGAGACCGGCAAGCCCGCCGGGGACGACCTGCGCGAGGGCAAGCGGACCGTCCTGGTCGCGCTCACCCTGGAACGTGCCTCCGCCGCCCAGGCCGCCGCGCTGGAGCGCCGCCTCGGCGACCCGGCGCTGGACCGTCCGGGCGTGGACGAGCTGCGCGCCGTCATCGAGGAGACCGGGGGCCTCGCCGCGTGCGAGGCCATGATCGAGCGCTACCTGCGCGAGGCGGAGAAGGCCCTGGAGACGGCCCCGATCACCGCCGCCGCCCGGGAGGCGCTGGCGGAGCTCGCGGTGGCGGCCACCACGCGCAGCACCTGATCACGCGGGCCGCACGCGCCTCCCGTGACACGATCCGGCCAAGATTTCCCGGGGCACTAGAACTTTCCCACTGATCAGTGGCAGAAATGTCGCCATGTGCGCCGACACCCCAGGAGACCGCGTCCCGCGCTTCGACCCGCTCCCCGAGGAGGAGTGGGACGACGTGGTCCGGGCCGTGACCGACACGATCGGTCCCCTCAACGTCATCACCACGCTCGCCCGGCACCCGAAGCTGTTCCGGTCGTGGATCGGCTTCGGCTCGATGCTGCTGATGAACGGGACGCTGGGCGACCGCGACCGCGAGCTGGCGATCCTGCGCACGGCGCACCACCGGTCCTGCGCTTACGAGTGGGACCACCACCGGCGGGTCGCGCTCGGCGCGGGGCTCACCGAGGACGAGATCGCCGCGCTCCGGAAGGACCGGGAGGGGCACGGCTGGAGCGACGACGACCGCATGGTCCTGGCCGCCGCGGACGAGCTGCACGAGCGCGGCACGGTCAGCGACGCGACGTGGACGGAGCTGGCCACGCGCTTCGGCGAGCACGAGCTGATCGAGCTGGTGATGCTCATCGGCCATTACCACATGGTCGCCTTCGCGCTGAACGCCCTGCGGGTCCAGAACGAGGACGACGGAGGGCACGAGGACCGGGTCCCGCGCGAGGAGGGGACGGGCGGATGAGGCCGGGACGCGGACTGCCCGCGGCGGTCGCGGTCGCCTCCGCCCTGGTGCTGACGCCGTTACTGACCGCGGCGTCCCCGCCCGGCGAGGCGCGGGCGGCGGCCGGGCGCTGCGGCGACCCGGCCCGGCGGCCGTGGTGCGACACCGCGCTGACCCCCGACCGGCGGGCGGCGCTGCTGCTGGCGCGGATGACGGGCGACGAGAAGATCTCGATGCTGGCGTCGGACGATCCGCTGGGCGGGCCGCTCGGCGGGTTCTCCGAGAACGCGCACGCCGACACCGCCGCCGGGATCGACCGGCTCGGCGTCCCCCCGGTCCGCATGGCCGACGGCCCGGCCGGCGTCCGGCAGGGCAGGGCGACGGCGCTGCCCGCGCCGATCGCGCTCGCGGCGGCCTTCGACCCGCGGGCGGCCCGGCTGTACGGCGGGACGGTCGCGTGGGAGGCCAGGCACCGGGGCAACGACCTGGTCTTCGGCCCGACCGTGGACGTCCTGCGCACGCCGCGCAACGGCCGGACGTTCGAGGGCTTCGGCGAGGACCCGTACCTGTCGGCGACCCTCGGCGTGCCGTGGATCCAGGGCGCGCAGGCGCAGGGCGTGATGACCTCGGTCAAGCACATGGCCGTCTACGCGCAGGAGACCGACCGGTTGTCGCTCGGCATGAACGTCGACCCGCGCACGCTCCGCGAGATCTACCTGCCGCCGTTCGAGGCCGCGGTGAAGGACGCGGGCGCCGCGACGGTGATGTGCGGGTTCGGCAGGCTGAACGGCCGGTGGGCCTGCCAGGACGGCGCCGTCCTCAACGGGATCCTGCGGTCGGAGTGGGGGTTCACGGGGTTCGTCCCGTCCGACCACACCGCCGCCCAGGACGCCGCCGGAGCCGCCAACGGCGGGCTGGACATGGAACTGCCCTTCGGCATGAAGTACAACGGGCTCCTGCTGAAGCTGGCCGTCGCGCAGAAGAAGGTGACGCAGGCCGCCATCGACGGGCACGTGCGCAACATCCTGCGGACCATGTTCAGGTTCGGGGTGTTCGACCGGCAGGCCTACCCGAACGACCTCAGCGGCGCGGACCGGACGGCGAGCCGGAACGCCGCCCGGGTCATCGAGGAGGGTGCGATCACACTGCTGAAGAACGACGGCGCCCTCCCGCTCCAGGCTCCGAGGTCGATCGCGCTGATCGGACGGGCCGCGCGGCAGAGCCCGAGCGGTTTCGGCTCGGCGAAGGTCGTCCCGTTCGCGACCGTGAGCGCGCAGGACGGCCTCTCGCGCCGCGCGGGCTCCGGGACCAGGGTGACCTATCACGACGGCGACGACCACCGAGGCGCCGCGGACACGGCTCGCGCCGCCGACCTCGCCATCGTGTTCGCGACCGACAGCCAGGGCGAGTTCTTCGACAAGTCGTGCCTGACGCTGCGCTGCGGTGAGCCGCTCAGGGGCGACCAGGACGGGCTGATCTCCGAGGTCGCCAAGGCCAATCCCAACACGATCGTCGTGCTGAACACGGGCGGACCTGTTTTGACGCCCTGGGCCGGACAGGTGAGGGGCATCGTCGAGGCCTGGTACCCGGGGCAGGAGGCAGGGGACGCCCTGGCGCGCGTCCTGTACGGGGACGTGGACCCCGGCGGACGGCTTCCGGTGACGTTCCCCGTCAACGAGAACGACGCGCCCGCGTCCGGGAACCCTGCGCAGTATCCCGGCCTCGGCAAGAACACCACGTTCTCCGAGGGCGTCATGGTGGGCTACCGGCACTACGACGCGAAGGGCATCGCGCCCCGGTTCGCGTTCGGGCACGGCCTGTCCTACACCACCTTCGCCTACAGCGGGCTGGTCGCGACCTCCAAGTCCGTGCAGGTGACGGTCACCAACACCGGTCGCCGCGCCGGGGTCGCCGTGCCGCAGCTGTACATCGGCATGCCGTCGCCGGGCGCGGAGGTCCCGCAACCGCCCCGGCAGCTCAAGGGATACGCCAAGGTCGCCCTCGCGCCCGGCCGGAGCGCGAAGGTGACGTTCCCGCTGTCGTCGCGCTCGTTCGCCTACTGGAACGAGAAGGCGAAGGCGTGGAAGGTCGCCGCCGGCTGCTACAAGATCATGGTGGGCGAGTCGTCCCGGCGGATCGCCGAATCCGCGGCGCTCGGGACCTGCCGCTGACGGCGAAGATCTCGGTTCCTCTGCCCCACGTCACGATTACGCGGTACAAAGGGGGAGATCTTCGTCCGCCCCCGCCGAGTCGGAGTCCTCTGTGCCGCACGACACCTCCCGCGGGAGGACGGATCCCCATCCCCCGCGTTCCTCTTCCCCCCGCCCCGGCCGCGCCGGCCGCGCCGGGCAGCCCCACGGCTCGCACGCCGGCCGCCCGGCCAAGGCGCACGCCGGGCCGGGCCGCGTCCCGGCCCGGCCCGCGCACGGCCGCGACCACCAGCCCGGCGGCCCGCTGGGCCCCGACGACCCGCGCGGCCTCGGCGGCTACACGCTGGTCGCGCGGCTCGGCGAGGGCGGCCAGGGCGTCGTCTACCTCGGCCGGGACGGCGACGGCGAACTCGTCACCGTCAAGCTGCTGCGCGGAGGCGTGGCGGCCGGTCACCGGGCGCGCAGCCGCTTCGCCAAGGAGGCGGACGCGGCCCTGCGGGTGTCCGGGCGGCACACCGCCCGCGTGCTGGACGCCGACATGACCGGCGACCGCCCCTACATCGTCAGCGAGTTCGTCGAGGGGCCCTCGCTCCAGCACGTCGTCGCCGACCGCGGCCCGCTCGCCGCGCCGCGGCTCCGCAAGCTCGCGCTGCGGACCGCCGCCGCGCTGGCGGCGATCCACCGCGCCGGGATCGTGCACCGCGACTTCAAGCCCGGCAACGTGCTGCTCGGCCCGGACGGCGCCAAGGTCATCGACTTCGGCATCGCCCGCACCGCCGACGCGACCCCGCTGACCACGGGCCCGGTCGGGACGCCCGCCTACATGGCGCCCGAGCAGATCGAGGACGAGCCGGTCGGGCCTCCCGCCGACGTGTTCGCGTGGGGCGCGGCGATGGTGTTCGCCGCGACGGGGCGCCCGCCGTTCGGCACCGGGCCGAGCGCGGCCGTCATGCGGCGCGTGACGTCGCGCAAGCCCGACCTCGGCGAGATGCAGGGGCCGCTGCGCGAGCTCGCGGCGCGCTGCCTGGACAAGAACCCCGCCGCGCGCCCGACCGCGTCGCAGATCGTCCGGGCGCTGCGCGAGGGCCAGGCCCCGGCGCCCAAGCCGCGCCCGACGCGGATCCCGCGCTACCGGTGGCGGATGATGGTCGCGCTCGGCGGCGTCGTGGCCGCCGGGTTCCTCCTCGGCGTCCTGACCTGATCCGGGCCGCCGCTCACCAGTGCGGCGGCCGGTCCTCCAGCAGGCGCGCGTCGTCGTCGGGGGTGCGCCACTCGCCCCACCCGGTGTCGGTGTCGTCGGACGTCTGGTCCGGCAGGACGTCCAGGTCGTCGTCCAGGTCGACCACGCGGTCGTCGTCGGGTCCCACGCTCATGATCCCCATTGTCGGCGATGCGGGGCGCGGCCCGCACCGTGATCCGCGTCAAACCCCGCCGAGCGGCCGGGCGGCCAGCCGCCGCGCGAACCGCTCCGCGGCGGCGCCCGGGTCGTCGGCCTCGGTGATCGCCCGGACCACCACGACGCGCTCCGCGCCCGCGGCGAGGACCTCGTCCAGGTTGCCGAGGTCGATGCCGCCGATCGCGAACCACGGCCGCGCGACGCGCTGCGCCGCGACGTACTCCAGCAGCTTGGGGCCGGGGGCGGCGCGGCCGGGCTTGGTCGGCGTGGGCCACACCGGGCCCGCGCAGAAGTAGTCGGCGCCGGGCTCGACCGCCGCCGAGGACGCCTGCTCGCCGGAGTGCGTCGACCGGCCGATCAGCATGTCGCCGCCGACGATCTCGCGGGCGGCGGGCACCGGCAGGTCGCCCTGGCCGAGGTGCAGCACGTCCGCGCCGGCCGCGTGCGCGATGTCGGCCCGGTCGTTGACGGCCAGCAGCGCCCCGTGCCGCTCGCACGCCGCCCGGAACACCTCCAGGTGGGCCGTCTCCTGCCGGGCCTCCAGGCCCTTCTGGCGGAGTTGGACGATGTCGACGCCGCCCGCGAGCACGGCGTCGAGGAAGTCCGGCAGGTCGCCCTGGCGCTCCCGCGCGTCCGTGCAGAGGTAGAGGCGGGCGCGGCTCAGCCGGGCGCGCAGCGCGACGGCGCGCTCGGTGGGGAGGTGCCTGGACACGGCCGGGGAACGTCCTTTCCACAGATGATCAAGGGGCCGCGCGCGCGGTGACCCGCCGCGCGCGACCCCGCGATCGTGTCACGTGCGTCGTGCGCCTCCGGCGGCGGCCCAGGCCCTGTCTCGAAGTGGTCTCGGCCACGCGCGCGAACGCGTGACCTGGCCGGTGCCGTGAAGCCGGAGGCGAGCGGCACCGGCCAGATCGCGAAGCGATGCCGCGTTCGCCCAGACCCGGTCACGTAGCGAGCCGCCAGGCGAGCGAAGTGGGCCGGGCCTGTGGAACACAGCCTAGAAGGCGAGCGCCTGGGCGCGGCGGCGGACCTCGGTCCCCCGGTTCTCGGTGAGCGCGTCCACCGGCGTCCCCGGCAGCGTGTCGTCGGCCGTGAACAGCCACCGGATCGTCTCGGACTCGTCGAAGCCGGCGTCCGACAGGAGCGTCAGGGTGCCGGGCAGTCCCTTGATGACCTGGCCGTCCTTGATGAAGGCCGCGGGCACCATCGGCTCCCCGCCCCGGCGCACCGCGAGGATGCGGTGCTCGTGGATGAGCTGCTTGATCCGGTTGGGCTTGATCCCGAGCCGCTCGGCGGTCTCCCGGAGGGTGAGCCACTCGCCGGCCAGGGCGTCGGTGCGGGGGTCCAGTGCGCTGTCAACGGTTGCGTGCATCTGCGTCACGCCCCCTTGCTACCACGCCTTCGGAAGGCTCAAACCCCCCGCGCAGCCGTTACGTCCTCTCCGATCGCTATCCGCGAACGGCCTGCCGGACGGGCACGTCCGGGTCGGCGATCGCCTCCGGATCCACCGGCGTCCCGGCGGCGATCACGCGCCTCGCCTGCACCAGGTCGCGGGGCCGGTCGACGGTGAGGATCGCGTCGAGGCGGTCGCCGGTCAGCCACGCCACCGCCCACTTGGGGCCGGACGGGTCGCCCCGGCGCACGAGCCGCTCGGACGCCGAGTGGTCGCCCGCGTACTGGACCATGCGCCCGAACTGCTCCGACCAGAAGTACGGGGCGGCGTCGTACACGGCCTCCTGGCCGAGGAGGGTCGCGGCGGCGACCTCCGGGGCGTTCAGCGCCGCGTCCCAGTGCTCGACGAGGAGCCGCCGCCCGTAGCGGTGCGACCACCAGGCGGCGCAGTCGCCGACCGCGACGACGTCCGGGCGCAGCGCGCCGGGGTCCTCCTCGCCCATGTAGGTCCGGAACGAGCCGTCGGTGACGACGCCGCGCTCCAGCAGCAGCCCGGAGCCCTCCAGCCACGACAGGACGGGACGGACCCCGACGCCGACGACCACCTCGTCGGCCTCGACGCGGCCGCCTCCGGCGAGGGCGAGGCCGCCGTCGCGCACCTCCGCGACCTTGACCCCGGTCCGCAGCTCGACGCCCGCCTCGGCGTACCAGGGGGCGGTGAGCACGCCGGCCTCGGGGCCGAGTGCGCCCGCCAGCGGGGTGTCGGCCGCCTCCACGACGGTGACCGCGCAGCCCCGGCGGGCCGCGGCCGTGGCGACCTCGGCGCCGATCCAGCCGGCACCGACGATCACGATGCGGGCGCCGGGGGTGAGCCGGGCGCGCAGGTCGCGCGCCTCGTCGATCGTGCGCAGCACATGCTGGCGCCCCTCCCCCGGCAGCGTGATCGGGGCGGCGCCGGTCGCGATCACGAGCCCGTCGAAGGGCAGCCCGCCCGCCGTGGACGCCACCGTTCCGCCGCGTCCGGGCCCGTCCAGCCGCAGGCCGGTGGCGCGCTCGCCGAGCAGCAGCTCGCAGCGCAGCGCGTCCCAGTCGGCGTCGACGGTCGTGTCGTCGGACTCGCCCGCGAGGACGGCCTTCGACAGCGGCGGCCGGTCGTAGGGCCGGTGCCGCTCCGCCGACACGAGGGTCAGCGCGCCCTCGTACCCCTTGCTCCGCAGGGCCTCCACGGCGCGCACGCCGGCCAGCCCGCCACCCACGACGATGACCCTCTCCATGGAGGTCACCCTAACGGGCGGCGATCCGGGAGTGGACAGGTGTCCAGGCAGTTGCCCGGTTCCCCGAGGTCGTAAGGTGGGGGCCAGCAGAACGGCACAGCAGAACAGCACAGAGCGCGGGAGTCCGGTGCGACCGGGCTGAGAGGGCGGCTGAACGGGCCGCCGACCGCCACGACCTGATCCGGATCATGCCGGCGAAGGGAGCGCGCATGCAGATCGTCATCATCGGCGCCGGGGTGGTCGGCCTCGCCACCGCCTGGCGCGCCGCCGCCGGCGGCGCCGCCGTCACCGTCGTCGACCCCGCGCCCGCGTCCGGGGCCTCCTCGGTGGCGGCGGGCATGCTCACCCCGGTCAGCGAGCTGACCTACGGCGAGGAGCCGCTGCTGCGGCTCGGCCTCGCCTCCCGCGACCGGTACGGCGCGTTCGTCGCCGAACTGGAGGAGCTGACCGGCCTGGAGACCGGCTACCGCACCGACGGGATCATCGAGGTCGCGTTCGACTCCGACGACCTGCGGCACCTGGACGACCTGCGCCGCTTCCAGGAGAGCCTGGGCATCCCCGTCGAGGCGCTCACCCGCCGCGAGTGCCGGCGGCTGGAGCCGATGCTCGCGCCCGGCGTGCGCGGCGGTCTGCTCGCCCCCGAGGACGGCTCGGTCGACCCACGCAGGCTCGCCCCGGCGCTACTGGCGGCGTGCGAGCGGCTGGGGGTCCGGCTCGTGCGGCGGCGGGCCGAGCGCGTCGTCGTCGAGAACGACGCCGCCGCCGGCGTGGGCCTGGACGACGGCACCGTGCTCCGCGCGGACCGGGTGCTGCTGGCCGCGGGGCCGTGGTCGGGCGACCTCGGCGGCCTGCCTCCCGGGACCGTTCCACCCGTCCGCCCGGTCAAGGGCCAGGTGATCCGGCTGCGCACCCGCGCGCCCTTCCTGCGGCGCCCGACCCGCGGCCTCGTCCGGGGCTCCTCGGTCTACCTGGTGCCGCGCGCGGACGGCGAGATCGTCCTCGGCGCCACGCAGGAGGAGCTGGGCTTCGACACGCGGGTCACCGCCGGCGGGCTCTGGGAGCTGCTGCGCGACGCCCGCGAGCTGCTGCCGGGCATCACCGAGCTGGAGTTCGCGGAGGTCACCGCCGGGCTGCGGCCCGGCTCCCCCGACAACGCGCCCGTGATGGGGCCGACCGCGCTGCCCGGGCTGCTCGTGGGCACGGGGCACTTCCGCAACGGCATCCTGCTCACGCCCGTGAGCGCCGACATCCTGTCCGCGATGCTGCTGGACGGGCCCGTCCCCGAGGTCGCCGGGCCGTTCGCCCCCGACCGCTTCTCCCCCGAGGTGAGCGCATGAAGGTGAGCGCATGAAGGTGATCGTCAACGGTGAGCCGCGCGAGCTGCCCGACGGCGCGAGCGTGGCCGAGGTCGTCGCGTCCGTCACGGCCGCGGCGACGGGCGTGGCCGCGGCGCTGAACGACGAGGTCGTCCGGCGCTCGCAGTGGGAGGCCACGCCCCTGCGGGACGCCGACCGCATCGAAGTGCTGACCGCGGTCCAGGGAGGCTGAGGATGAACGACACCGACGGACTGGTCATCGCGGGCGAGGAGCTCGGCTCGCGGCTGATCATGGGAACGGGCGGGGCGCCCAGCATGGCGGTCCTGCGCGAGGCGCTGACCGCCTCCGGCACCGAGCTCACGACGGTCGCGATGCGCAGGGTCGACCCGGCCGCGCGCGGCTCGGTGCTGGACGTGCTGACCGAGTGCGGCATCCGGGTGCTGCCGAACACCGCCGGCTGCTTCACCGCGGGCGAGGCCGTCCTGACCGCCAAGCTCGCCCGGGAGGCGCTCGGGACGAACTGGGTCAAGCTGGAGGTGATCGCCGACGAGCGCACGCTGCTGCCCGACCCGATCGAGCTGGTCGAGGCCGCCGAGCAGCTCGTCGACGACGGCTTCGTCGTCCTGCCCTACACCAGTGACGACCCGGTCCTGGCGCACCGGCTGGAGCAGATCGGCTGCGCGGCCGTCATGCCGCTCGGCTCCCCGATCGGGTCGGGGCTCGGCATCCGCAACCCGCACAACATCGAGCTGATCGTCGAGCGCGCGAACGTCCCGGTGATCCTCGACGCGGGGCTCGGCACGGCGTCGGACGCGGCGCTGGCCATGGAGCTCGGCTGCGACGCCGTGCTCCTCGCGACCGCCGTCACCCGCGCGCAGTCCCCGGCGCGGATGGCCGCCGCGATGCGGCACGCGGTCGAGGGCGGGCGGCTCGCCCGGCTCGCCGGGCGCATCCCCAAGCGCCGCTACGCCCAGGCGTCGTCCCCCTTCGACGGCCTCGCGACTTCGTAGCGATGCTTAAGATCCACCTGTAGAAATTTTCGCTGGACCTGAAAAGTCGCGCACCACCAGACTGGGGTGTACCGGGGCGCAACCAAACAGATTGCTTCGGTGTCTATGGAAGCGTCCCCTCCCTAAGGTGCGTGACATGCAGCAGGACAGCGGCGCGCGCGCCGGCAAGCTCGCGGTGGCGGCGGCCACGGTCACGGTCGTGTTCTGGGCCTCGGCCTTCGTCGCCATCCGCAGCGCGGGCGCCGAGTACAGCCCCGGCGCCCTCGCCCTCGGCCGGCTCCTTTCCGGAACGGTCGTCCTGGGGACGTTCTGGCTCATCCGGGGCGAGGGCCTGCCGCCCAAGGCCGCCTGGCCCGGCATCATCACCGCCGGCCTCCTGTGGTTCGGCGCCTACATGGTCGTCCTGAACTGGGGCGAGCAGCTGGTGGACGCGGGCACCGCCGCCCTCGTCGTCAACATCGGGCCGATCCTCATCGCGCTCCTCGGCGGCTGGCTGCTGAAGGAGGGCCTGCCGCCGCGGCTGATGCTCGGCATGGCCGTGTCGTTCGCCGGCGCCGCCGTCGTCGGGCTGTCGATGTCGGGCGACGGCCGGTCGTCCGTCGGCGGAGTGCTGCTCTGCCTGGCCGCCGCCGTCACCTACGCGGCGGGCGTCGTCGCCCAGAAGCCCGCGCTGCGGCACGCGTCGGCGCTGCAGTTCACCACGTTCGCCTGCGCGATCGGCGCGGTCGCGTGCCTGCCGTTCTCCGGGCAGCTCGTCTCGCAGGCCGCGGACGCCCCCGCGGGCGCCACCCTCAACATGGTCTACCTGGGCGTCTTCCCGACCGCGATCGCCTTCACGACCTGGGGATACGCCCTCGCCCGCACGACCGCCGGGAAGATGGGCGCCACCACCTACGCCGCGCCCGCGCTCGTCGTGGGGATGTCGTGGCTGCTCCTCGACGAGGTCCCCGGCCCGGTCACCCTCGGCGGCGGGCTGCTGTGCCTCGCCGGCGTGGCCGTCTCCCGCAGCACGCGGGCCCTGCGCCGCCGCGTCCCGCCGGTCGCTCCCGAACCGGGCGCCCCGGAGGCCTCACCCTCCGGGCTCATCGAGGCTCATACTCGCGACTGATGGGATCCATGCGGATTCGCCCGTAAACTCGCACCGATGGACACGACGGTTGCAGACCCACTCGTCGGGCGTGTGCTCGACGGGCGCTACCGCATTGAGTCCCGCATCGCGCGCGGCGGCATGGCCACGGTCTACCTCGCGCGCGACCTCAGGCTCGACCGCATCATCGCGATCAAGGTGATGCACGCAGGACTCGCCTCCGACGAGGACTTCGTCGCCCGCTTCATCGGCGAGGCCAAGGCCGCCGCGGCGCTGTCCCACCCCAACGTCGTCGCCGTCTACGACCAGCGCACCGACGGCGAGCACGTCTTCCTGGTGATGGAATACGTCGCCGGCCGCACCCTGCGCGACGCCCTCAACTCGCTCGGGCGGCTCGGCCCCCGCGCCGCGCTGGAGATCATGCAGCCGGTGCTGGCCGCGCTCGGCGCCGCGCACCGGGCCGGTCTCGTGCACCGCGACGTCAAGCCCGAGAACGTGCTGATCACCGAGGACGGCCAGGTCAAGGTCGCCGACTTCGGCCTCGCGCGGGCCGAGACCGCCAGCAAGATGACCAAGACCGGCATGATCATCGGGACGGTCGGCTACCTGGCGCCCGAGCAGGTGCTGTCCGGCAACGCCGACGTCCGCTCCGACGTCTACGCCGCCGGGATCATGCTGTTCGAGCTGATCACCGGGCGGCTGCCGCACCAGGGCGACACGCCCCTCGCCGTCGCCTACAAGCACGTCAACGACACGGTGCCGCCGCCGTCCAGCGTCGTGCCCGGCATCCCCCCGCAGGTGGACGCCCTGGTCACCGACGCCACCAGCCACGACCCGGCGCGCCGCCCGCATGACGCGAACCAGTACCTGGCGGAGGTCGCCGAGGTCTTCGGCGGCCTCCCCCGCGACTTCGACCGCCGCGTCGAGGAGTCGTCCCGCAACGCGACGAGCGTCCTGGAGGCCCCGCCCGCCCACGGCCGCACCGCCGTCATGGACGCCGAGACGCTGGCCCCCGGGCACGCCGCCCGGCCCACCAGGACCGACCGCGCCCTCGGCGCGCTGACCGGCCGCTACGTCCTGATCGCCATCGGCCTGGTCGCGGCGGTCATCCTCGGCTGGGCCGTCTGGTACCAGACGTCCGGCCAGTACGAGCACGTCCCGTCCTCGATCATCGGGATGAAGGTCGCCGACGCCCGCGACCAGCTGGAGTCCGACGGCATGGACGTGCGCACCGCCAAGGCGGTCTACAGCGACCGCGTCCACAAGGGCGGCGTCGCCAAGTCCGACCCGCCCGCCGGGGCCCGCATCGCCAAGGGCCAGACGGTCACCCTCACCCCGTCCCGCGGCATCACGCCCCGCGAGGTGCCCGACGTCGGCGGCAAGTCCCTCGCCGACGCCAAGAAGGCGCTGGAGGACAAGGGCTTCACCGTCGGCCGGACGAGCTCCACCCCCTCTCAGACCGTCACCAAGGGCGACGTGATCAGCACCGATCCGGACGCCGGCGAGAAGCAGTCCCCCGACGTGCCCGTCGCGATCGTCGTCTCCACGGGCATGTCGATGCCCGGCCTCCTCGGCCAGAACGGCGACACGGCGGCCAACCAGCTGCGCTCCATGGGCCTGGACGTCACGGTCAAGAAGAAGCAGGTGAACGGCAAGGACCCGAACACCGTGATCGAGCAGGACCCGTCGGAGGGCACCGGCGTCTCCCGCGGCGACAAGGTCACCATCGTCGTCAACAAGCGCGACTGCATCGTCGACGCGGGCCCCTTCCAGTTCGGCTGCGACGACGGCGACGGCAACCAGAACGTCCCCATCCCCGACCTGACCGGCCGGAGCGTCAACGACGCCAAGAAGGCCCTGAAGGACTCGGGCTTCCGCGTGAACGTGACGGGCTTCGGCGGCAACGTCGTCCGGTTCCAGTCGCCCAGCAGCGGCGAGGCCCCGCGCGGCTCCACCGTCACGATCGTCCGGGGCCCGTGACCGGCTAACCTGAACGTGCCATGACCTCACCTATCAGCCCCGTAGGGGCGCACGTCCCCGTGGCCGGCGGCCTCGCCACCGGCGGCCTGAAGTACGCCGCCGAGATCGGCGCCGAGGCGGTCCAGGTCTTCGTCTCCAACCCCCGCGGCTGGGCGCTGCCCGAGGGCAGGCCCGCGGAGGACGCCAGGCTCCGCGACGAGGGCGTCCCCGTGTACGTCCACGCCCCGTACCTGGTCAATCTCGGCTCCCCCACGCCGGAGACGCTCGACAAGTCGCTCGCGGCCGTCCGCCACTCCCTGACCCGGGGCCGCGCCATCGGCGCCCGCGGCGTCGTCGTCCACACCGGTTCCGCCGTCACCCGGACCTACGACGAGGCCATGGCGCAGGTCCGCGAGCACGTCCTGCCGCTCCTCGACGAGATCCCCGAGGACGGCCCCGACCTGCTCCTGGAGCCCATGGCCGGCCAGAACAACATGCTCTGCGCCAAGGTCCAGGACCTGGCCCCGTTCTTCGAGCGCCTCGACCACCACCCGAAGCTCGGCGTGTGCTTCGACACCTGCCACGCCTTCGCCGCCGGCCACGACCTGACCGCCCCCGGCGGCGCCAAGGACACCCTCGACGCCCTGGTCGCCGCCGTCGGCGAGGGCCGCCTGAAACTGGTCCACGCCAACGACTCCAAGGACGCGTGCGGCTCCGCCAAGGACCGCCACGAGAACATCGGAGCCGGCCAGATAGGCGAATCCCCCTTCGCCGACCTCTTCCGCCACCCGGCCGCGACAGGCGTCCCCTTCATCATCGAGACCCCGGGCCGAGCCCCCGCCCCCCACGCCGAGGACATCAAGACCCTCAAACGCCTCCGCGACGCTCCCTGACCCACCGCGGCAGTCCACCCCGCAAGAGAAATTCCCCGGACACCGTCCGGGGAATTTCTCTTCTCCAGGTCAGACCAGGTCGTACCGCCCTCGCCGAATCTCCTCGAACAGAGCCGTCACCGAGGCAACACTGAACCGGTGATACGACTCCTCAGGGCTCTTGCTGTCCCGCAGGGCCACCGACTTCTCAACGCGAGCCATCTCGACGCAGTCGGCTCCTCCGTTGCCGCTGTACGAGGACTTTCGCCATATCATGGTCTCCACCTTTCAACTGCTTTCGCCATCAATTCGACCGACTGCTCTACGGGCAAGGCCCTGTCGCGGAGCGCCTCCCACACGCGCTCCATGGTCGCGACATCCTCCGCGTGTTCGAGAACGTCTCCGCTGAAGGCGTCATCGACGTAGGCGAAGGACCGCCCGTCCATGGTGGCGATATGGAAGTTGCCGGCGAGCCCGGCATATTCCCCCACACTCACGGGGACGACGTTGATGCGCACGTTCGGATACTCGGCGACTTCCAAAAGCTTCAGAACCTGATCGCACATGACTTCCGCACCGCCGATCGCGCGGTAGAACAGCGCTCCTTCGTCAATGACCGCGATGAACATCGCGTCGTTCTCCGGGGAAAGAATCGACTGCCGGTCCACTCTCGCCCGAACTTGTTCATCGACGTTGTCCGTGCGCCTTCCCGAGGAGACGATGACCGCGCGGGCATACTCCGGGGTCTGTAGCAGCCCGGGAACGAGAAGCGGATGGTAGGACCGAAGAAGCGACGCATGCTCCTCGACCTCCCGCCACCGGTCCATGAATTCCGGTGCATGCTCGTCTTTCACGAGGTCGCGGCCCATTTCAGACAATAGACCTTTCGTTTGAAAGATGTCATCCATCCGGTTCAGATCATCGGATCGCGGCACCCGCCGACCACTCTCCCACGCTTTGACGAGCGACTCGCTCCTGTACACCAGTTTGGCCAACCCGGCAGTAGTCATGATCTTGCTCGTCTCCGAGTCGATCACGGACTCGCGCAGCCGCCGGATCTGCCTGGCGAGGAACCGGCGCGGGGTCATGCGGTTATTGGCCATGAGCGGATACACCTCGATACGCCGGGGGGACGGGTCTTGTCAGTCCGCTGTAGTTGTGCCTGACCTTCCGAGACTATCCCCACCCCCTCACCCTGAGAATGGCGAACGGCCAGACGGAACGATGAAGGGGGCGGCCGGGAATGATCGTTTTCAGACCCGAGTTGGCGAAGGTGAGGATCGCACGCGATCACGTCGCCGAGATCACCACCGATTGGCCGGTTAATGAGTACTTCATCCGTTTAGTCGCGTCCGAATTAGTCACCAACGCGGTCCGGCATGCCGCCACCGAGATGATCCGGGTCCATGCCTGCGCCGGCGAGGGCGTGTACGTGATCGAGGTCTGGGACGCCGACCGAAGGCCCCCCGTCCCCGCCGCGCAGCCGCTCTGCCCCGAGTCACCTGGCGGGCGCGGGCTCTGGATCGTCACCGACTGCGCCGACCGCTGGGGCGTCCGCCACGACGACGATGACGGCGGCAAGGTCGTCTACGCCCAGTGGACCCGGCCTTGACCCCCGAGCGGCTCGTCGCCGACACCCTGTACCAGCGCGCCGTCCTGAGCGTCTACGGCCCGTGGCTCACGTCCAGGGCGGTGAGCCTCGCCGAGCGCCGCCGCGCGGTGACACGCGTCCACCACGCCCGCCTCACCCTCGCCGCACGCGAACCGAACACCCCGTCCCGCACCGGCGGCCTCTGCCCAGGAAAGGACACTCCCCCATGACCAGCAGGCCGAGAGGCAACCGCCCCCTGATCGTCAACGGCTGGGACTTCGGCCCCCACCAGCTCCTCTCCCCGGGAGACGTAGCCAAGATCTTCCGCGTCACCCCCAAGACCGTGGGCCAGTGGGCCGAACAGGGAAAACTGACCAGCGTCCGCACCCCGGGAGGAGCCCGCCGCTTCAGCCGCCACCAGATAGAGCACTACCTGCACAACGAACACCCCCCCATGACCGAGACCAGCAGTGACCCGCAAGACCCCAGAGGAAAACCACCCAGACACAACGGCACCTGGCGAACGAAACAACCTGAGCCGTCTAACGAGACAACCTGAGCCACCACAGCAACCCGGCGACAACCCGGGGGCCGCGATCGCGTCCGAAGGCAGGTTCGAGCTTGCGAGAACCTGATCGCGAAGCGAGCCGCAAGGCGAGCCGGAGCGATGCCAGCGATCGCCCGCTTTTATCGACGATGGAGGGCCGCCAGGCCCGAAGGAGGAGAAAAAAGCAATAAAAAAGAGCTCGGGCGTCGCTGAACAACCCCCCGACTGTTCAGCGACGCCCGAGCCACAGGTCGCGGGATCCCACCCCCCCGGTACGGGATCCTGCGACTCACGATCCGGCGTTGTCGCCGGATCTCCGGATTTGCTCTTGTGGGAGGGTCTGCGGCCGGGGGCCGCCCGCCCCTCCTCGGCGGTGTGACGTGTGGTGCCACTGAGAACATTAGAGGGGGTCCGCCACCTGGGGACAGGGAGACGGCGCGGCTCTCGATGAACGGTGTGTAGTCAGAGATATACGGAGCGTAGTCATCGGATGAGCGGTCTCTGCGGCGGGACGAGCGGTCGCGGGGCGGTGGGCGGGGGGCGGGGCGCCATCGCGAACGGTTCATATCGGGGCTCAGCGGGCGAAAACGTCCTCGGGTAGGTGCAGTTTCGTCAGGGCGCGGTCGGCGCGGCGGGGGACGCGGCGGCGGGTCAGGAGTGAGACGGCGACCATGACGGCGAACGCGGCGGGGGCGGCCAGCGCGGCGGGTTCGGCCACGGCGGCGGCGGGCCAGCCCGTCAGGGGGACCTCGTACAGGTGCAGGACGCCGGACGTGACGGCGAGGCCGGTGCCGACGAGCAGGCCGGCGCCGGCGCCGGCGGCGGTGAGGCCGCGCCACCAGATGGCGAGGAGGAGGAGCGGGCACAGGGAGCACGCCGACACGCAGAGCGCCAAGGCGACGAGACCGGCGGCGCCCTGCGTCCCGATCCTCGGGAGCAGGGCGAGCGGGACGATGAGCGCGAAAACGGTGGCGATGCGGAAGGAGGCGGTGCCGCTGCGGCGGGCGCACTGGGTGACCGTGCCCGCGATGGTGACGACGAGGCCGCAGGAGGTGGAGATGAACGCGGCGAAGGCGCCGAGGGTGATGAGCCCGGTGAGCAGCGCGCCGGCCGGGCCGGGGATGCGCTGGGGCAGCAGCAGGACGGTCGCGTCGGTGTCGCCGGTCATCAGCAGCTCGGGCGCGTAGAGGCGTCCCATGGACGCGTAGATGGTGGGGAAGACGTAGAAGAGCGCGAGGAGGAGCGGGACAAGAGCGGCCGTGCGGCGGGCGGTGCTTCCGTTCGGGTTGGTGTAGAAGCGGATGAGGACGTGGGGCAGCCCCATGGTGCCGAGCAGGATGCCCAGGAGCGCCGAGTACGTGCGGTAGAAGCCGTGCTCCTCCCCGCGGCCGAAGGGAGTGGCCCAGGCATGGCCGCTCTGGACGGGGAGGCGTTCGGCGTGGGGCACCGGCGCTCCGGCCGGGAAGACCACTTCGGCGCCGGGGCCGATGGTGTGCCGCCCCGCGGCGAGCGTCATCGCCCCGCCGCCGTGGCGGACGCCGTCCACGCGTCCCCGGGCGGTGACGAGGACGGCGGCGGGCGCGGTGACCACTGCCTCGGTGCTCACGCGGACCCGGGTGGCGTGCGCGAACCGCGCGGGCCCGTCGGCGAGGGGGTCGGGGCGGCCGTCCATCTGCCACATGGCCAGCAGCGCCAGGGCGGGGACGGCCAGGGCGACCAGTTTCACCCAGAACTGGATGCTCTGGACGGCGGTGATGCTGCACATCCCGCCGGAGGCGACGAGCAGCAGCGTGACCGCGACGACGACGGCCCAGCCCGCCCACGCCGGGGCCCCGGTCATCACGCGCAGGGTCACGCCGGCGCCCTGGAACTGCGGCAGCAGGTAGAACCAGCCGATGAAGCAGACGCAGCAGGTGACGATGCGCCGCACGGCCGGGGAGCCGAGCCTCCACTCGGCGAAGTCGGAGACGGTGTAGGCGCCCGACCTGCGCAGCGGCGCGGTGACGAACGCCAGGAGCAGGACGTGTCCGGCGGTCGCCGCGACCGGCAGCCACAGCATGTCGGCGCCGTAGGCGAGCACCAGCCCGGCGGTGCCGAGGAACGCGGCGGCGGAAAGGTACTCACCGCTGATCGCCGACGCGTTCCGCCAGGGGGTGACGCCCCGGGAGGCGACCAGGAGGTCGGAGGCGGTGCAGGCGGAGCGGCGGTCGCACGCGCCGAGCGCGGCGGACGCGACCAGCAGCAGCAGGAGCGCCGCCGCCACCGCCGCGGCGGTCATCGCCGGCCCGCCGGTCGGGTGAGGTCGCGTTCGGCGCGTTCGGCGCGGCCGAGCTGGCGGAACGACACCGCGACCCAGACCGGCTGGATGCCGAAGGCGAGGACGAGCCAGGGCAGCGGGACGCCGTGCACGCGGATCCGCGCCACCGCCGGGACGATCGCCATCAGCGCGGGGAGCGCCGTCACCACGGTCATGACGAGCGCGCCGGTGCCGAGGGCGGTGCGCAGCTGGGCGCGGATGAGGTGGCGGGTCTCGGCGGCGCTGAGCGGTGGCCCGGAGGCGGGCGGGGCGGACAGGGACAGGTCGGTATCGGGCGGGTCGGGGTCCGCCGGGCCGGCCGCGGGTTCCGCCGTCCCGGTGGCCTGGGCGGTGCCCGCCGCCGCGCCCTCCGGCGGCGCGAGGGGGCGGACGGCCGCCGCCCCCGCCACCGCGTCGCGGCGTTCATCGGTCATCGCGGCCCTCCCCCGGGACTCGGGCGTCCTCGTCCGGCTGGTGGAACTTGCGGACGAGCAGGTCCCGGACCTCGCGGGTGTGGCGGCGGCTGACCTGCAGCAGCTCGTCCCCGATCTGGACGGCGGCCCGGCCGCCGTCGAAGCGCAGCTCGGTGATGTGCGCGGCCGCGACGAGGGTGCTGCGGTGGATCCGGATGAACCCGGCGCCCTCCCACCGCCTGGAGAGCGCCGACAGCGGCATGCGGACGAGGTAGCCGCCGTCGGCGGTGTGCAGCCGCACGTAGTCGCCCTGCGCCTCGACGTGGGTCACGGCGCGGCGCGACACCAGCCGCGTCCGCCCGCCGAGCTCGACGGGGATCATCTCGTCGTCGGGGTCGGGAGAGGCCTCCCCGGCGGGCGGGGACGCCCGGCGCGCGGCCGCCGCCACGCGCCGGACCGACTCGGCCAGCCGCTCCGGGCGGACGGGCTTCAGCAGGTAGTCGAGCGCGCCGAGCTCGTAGGCGGTGACGGCGCAGTCGTCGTGCGCGGTCACGAACACCACGTGCGGCGGCGCGGCGAACCCGGTCAGCAGCCGGGTGAAGTCGAGCCCGTCGAGGCCCGGCATGCGGATGTCGAGGAACACGGCGTCGAGGCGCTCCCCCTCGACGAGCATCCGGCTCAGGTCGCGGAGCGCGGCCGAGGCGTCCGCGGCGCCGGTGACCCGCCCGATCCGCGGGTCGTTCCTGAGCAGGTAGGTCAGCTCCTCCAGGGCCGGGCGTTCATCGTCGACGGCGAGGACGTGAAGCATGAGGGCGACTTTGCCGCGATTACCGTCTGTCCGCAATCGGTTCCGAAAAGTGAGTGGCGTGTCGCCCGGATCGCCCCTCAGTCGGGAAAGACGCCCGGACGGTACTTCGGGACGCGTAATTTGACCTTTGTTCCGGCGCCGAGCGCTGTCTCGACGGTGAGGCCGTACTCGTCCCCGTAGACCTGGCGCATGCGCGCGTCGACGTTCGCGAGGCCGATGCCGGGGGCGCCCTCAGACCGGTCGTGGGTGGCGACGCTCCCCCAGCCGGTGGGCCCGGGACGTCCGAGGGGCGCCGAGAGGATCTCTTCGAGGCGTTCGGGATCCATGCCGATCCCGTCGTCCTCGACGCTGATCGCGGCCTCGGCGCCCGAGTCGCGGGCCACGATCGAGATGTGGAACGCCCGGCGGCCCCCGGCCATGCCGTGCCGGACGGCGTTCTCGACGAGGGGCTGGAGCGCGAGGAACGGGACGGCGACCGGCAGCACCTCGGGCGCGACCTCGACGTTGCACTGCAGCCGCTCGCCGAATCTGGCGCGCTCCAGAAGCAGGTAGCGGTCGATCGAGCGCAGCTCGTCGGCGAGCGTGGTGAAGTCGCGCGGGTTGCGGAAGGAGTAGCGGGCGAAGTCGGCGAAGTCGAGCAGCAGGCCGCGGGCCCGCTCGGGGTCGGTGCGGACGAACGAGGCGATCGTGGTCAGCGAGTTGTAGACGAAGTGCGGCGAGATCTGCGCCCGCAGCGCGCGCATCTCGGCCTCGGCGAGGCGGACGCGGACCGAGTCGAGCCCGGCCAGTTCGAGCTGCCCGGTGACGAGCCTGGCCGCCTCCCCGACCGCGCGGACCCGCGCGGCGGACGGGCTCGGCCAGTACGCGGTCAGCGTGCCCTCGACGCGGCCCTCGACGGTGAGGGGGGCGATCATCGCGACCTGGACGCCGCAGTGCGGGTCGCCGCAGGCGAGCGGCTCGGGTGCGATGACCCGGGGCCTGCCGGAGGTGAGGACGGGCAGCGCGTGCGCGACGGCCTCGCCCGCGTGGGCGCCGCGGCCGGTGCCGTCCCAGGCCAGCAGCCGCGGCGCGGCGCCCCTGCCGTCGCCGGGATCGCCGGGTTTGCCGGGGTCGCCGGCGCCGTCAGGGTCGTCGGGCGGGCGCGCCGCCACGATCGCGACCGCCTCGGCGCCGAGCAGGGAGCGCAGCAGCCGGGTCGCCCTGCGCGCGGCGGCGCCGGTGAGCCCGGCCCGCAGCGGGGGCGCGGCGTGCGCGACCAGGTGCAGGGCGGCGAGGGCCGCCGCCTCCGCCGGGTCGGCGGGCCCGCGCCGCGGCAGCAGGCACCACCGGCGCGGCGCCCAGACCCCGCTGGCCCCGGCTGCCGCGGCGCACACCACGACATCTGTGACGGACGGTAGGTCCATGGAAACTTACGGTAATGGCTATCATCGCCGCGGGTGCGCCTGTTGCCGATTTACCGAGGTCTCGAATGGGACACGCTCACTCCGCCGAACGGCCCGCTCCGGCGGACCAATCGCGGCGGACCGGTCACAGCGGGGGCGACTCGCCCTCGTCCTCCTGGTATGAGTAGCGCTGCTCCCGCCACGGGTCGGCGACGTTGTGGTAGCCGCGTTCCTCCCAGAAACCCCGCCGGTCCTTCACCAGGTACTCCACGCCCCGGACCCATTTCACGCTCTTCCACGCGTACAGGTGCGGGATGACGATGCGGACGGGGAAGCCGTGGTCGGGGGTGAGGCGCTCGCCGTCGCGGTGGGTGGCGAACATCGTCCCGTCGGCGAGGAAGTCGCCCATCCGGATGTTGGCGCTGTAGCCGTACTCGGCCCAGACCATGACGTGCGTGACGTCCGGCGCGGGCGGTGCCAGTTCGGTGATCGTCGCGCCGGGGACGCCCCGCCACTCGTTGTCCGGGATGGTGAACTTGGTGACGCAGTGGAAGTCGGCGACCGAGGCGGCCTTCGGCAGCGCGTCGAACTCGTCCCAGGTCCAGCGGTGCTGCTCCCCCGACTCGGTGGCGCCGAAGACCCGGAAATCCCAGTCCTTGGGACGGAACTTCGGCACGGGGCCGTAGTGCAGGACGGGCCAGCCCCGGGGGACGTACTGCCCGGGCGGCAGCTCGCCCGGCTGCGGCGCGGACTGTTCGGGGTGGGTCATGACGCGGCCATCCTGCCATCCGGAGTGAGCTGAGCCATATCCGGGGTGCGTGCGGGCCGCCGGCCCGGACATCGGCTAGGCTCTTCCCCATGCGCAACGTCGTGTATTTCTTTTGGCCCGACCAGCCCGGACGGCTGGTCTGCCAGACGCTGCGCTGACAGACCACTAAGGCGAAAGCCCCGGGCCGGCCGGCCCGGGGCTTTCGTCGTTCCGGGGACCGGCCGGCCTCCCGGGGCATGAACGAGAGGCAGCAGACCCATGGTCGTCGTCATGGCCCCGGAGGCCAGCGAAGCGGATGTCCGAGCCGTCGTCTCACTGGTCGAGACGGCGGGAGGCGACGCCTTCGTCAGCCGCGGCGTGGAGCGGACCATCGTCGGGCTGGTGGGCGACGTCCAGCAGTTCGGCTCGCTGAACCTGCGCGGGATGCGCGGCGTGAGCGACGTCATCCGCATCTCGGCGCCCTACAAGCTGGTGAGCCGCGAGAACCACGCCGAGCGGTCGGTCGTCCGGGTCGGCGGGGTGCCGATCGGCCCCGGCACCATGACCCTGATCGCGGGCCCGTGCGCGGTGGAGACCCCCGAGCAGACCCTCGGCGCGGCGCAGATGGCGCAGGCCGCGGGCGCGACGCTGCTGCGCGGCGGCGCGTTCAAGCCGCGCACGTCGCCGTACGCGTTCCAGGGCCTCGGGGAGGCCGGGCTGCGCATCCTCGCGGACGTCCGCGAGGAGACCGGCATGCCGATCGTCACCGAGGTCGTGGACGCCGCCGACGTCGAACTCGTCGCGTCCTACGCCGACATGCTCCAGATCGGCACCCGCAACGCGCAGAACTTCGCGCTCCTGCAGGCCGCCGGCGAGGCGGGCAAGCCGGTGATGCTGAAGCGCGGCATGAACGGGACGATCGAGGAGTGGCTGATGGCCGCCGAGTACGTCGCGCAGCGCGGCAACCTCGACATCGTGCTGTGCGAGCGGGGCATCCGCACGTTCGAGCGGGCCACCCGCAACACCCTCGACATCTCCGCGGTGCCGGTGGCGCAGCGCCTCTCCCACCTGCCGGTCATCGTGGACCCGTCGCACTCGGGCGGCAGCCGCGACCTCGTCCTGCCGCTGACCCGCGCAGCGATCGCGGTCGGCGCCGACGGCGTGATCATCGACGTGCACCCGCACCCGGAGACCGCCCTGTGCGACGGCCCCCAGGCCCTGGTGGACGGCGACCTGCGCGAGCTCGCCAAGCTCGTGCGCGACCTGCCCCCGATCGTCGGCCGCTCCCTCACCCGGAGCGAGGACCCCGACGCGGTGCCCGCCTGAACCGGGCAGGTATCGTCCTGAACCATGGCTTACTGGGCACCCGACTGCGGACCGCCGCGCTCCTGACGGGGCGCAGCGACCGCATTCCCCGCTGATCACGGCACGGCCCGGCGCGATCACGCGCCCGGGCCGCGCCGTCCTGCGCCCCGAATCCGGATCTTCCCTTCCGATTCGAGCCCAGGAGCCCTTCTCCGTGTCACAGAACACCTCCCTCAGCCGCGCCTCTGGAAAGCTTTCGCGGTCCCCTGCCCGGCGTGGCGGCGCCGACGTCCTGCTGGCGGCGACCCTGTGGGGGACGACCGGCACCGTCCGCACGTTCGCGGACGGAGCGTCCCCCTACTCGGTCGCCGCGATCCGCATCATCATCGGCGGCCTGGTGCTGCTGGCCCTCGCCGCGTCCACGCGCGGCGGCGCGGGGCTGCGCCGCCTGGTGGCCGATCGCCGCAACCTGCCGCTCGTCGGGCTCGGCGCGGCCGCCATCACCGTGTACCAGACGGCGTTCTTCGTCGCCGCCGGCCGCACCGGCGTCGCGGTCGGCACCGTCGTCACGATCGGCAGCGCGCCCGTGTTCACCGGCGTGATCGGACTGATCGCCCGCCGGTCCGTGCCGACCGGACGGTGGACGCTCGCCACGGCCGGCGCCGTCGCGGGCTGCGCGCTGCTCGTCGGCGGCGGCCGGGACGCGGGCGCGGAGCCGCTCGGCATCGGGCTGGCCCTGCTGTCCGGGCTGTCGTACGCGGGGTACGCGACGGTGGCGTCCGTCCTCATCACCCGGGGCGAGGAGGACCGCGCGGTCGCCGCGGCGCTGTTCGGCACGGCGGCCCTCCCGATGGTCCCCGTGCTGCTCGCGGGGCCCACGGGCTGGCTGCTCACCGGCGGCGGCGCGCTCATCGCGCTCTACCTCGGCGTGGTCACCACGGGCGGCGGCTACCTGCTGTTCGCCCGGGGCCTGCGGACGACGCCCGCGACGACGGCGACGACCCTGACGCTCGCGGAGCCGGCGGTGGCGGCCGTGCTCGGCACGGCCCTGCTGGGCGAGCGGCTGGGCGGCGCGGCGCTGGTCGGCCTGGCGCTGCTGGCGGCGAGCCTGGTGGTCCTCGTGGCGCCCGCCCGCCGGCGCGGCCGCGGCGCGCGCGCACAGGGCGGTAACGAATTGGTCTGAACCATTGGCCGGGCGCGGCGCGGCGAGGATGATGACCGGCATGACGACGGGAGATGGTGACGCCGGGGGGCGGCTCTTCCCGGAGGACCTGGACGGCGTCGACCCGGTCGCCGCGGTGCTGCTGGCGGACGCCCGCCGCGCCCTCGCCGCCTACCCGGAACTGGTGGCCCTCGGCGCCGTGTACACGGCCGCCGAGCGCGTTCCGGGCGGCTGGCAGGTGGTGTGCCCGTTCGACCCGCTGCCGCAGGGCGCGCGCGAGATCCTCGCCGACCACCTGGAGGACCGGGCCGCGCCGGGCTCCGGCGCGCGGGCGCGCGACCTGGCGGCCGCGGCCCGGACGCTGCGGCGCGAGCCGGTCGACGAGGTGGTCGCCGGCGGCCGGCGGTTCCGGATCGCGCGGATCGAGCAGCTGGCCCGCACCGGCCCGGACGGGCCGGAGCCGCCCCGGCCGACCGACCTCGACCCGCTCCCGGCGGGCGGCCGCGTCCCGCCGGCCCGGCCGCACGAGCTGCTGCCGGACGAGGGCCCGGCGTCCGACCTCGCGACCGCCGAGCTGCTGTGCCAGGTGCTGGACGCCGCGGCCGCCACGGGCAACGAGCCGTCCGGCGCGTTCCTCACACCGGTCGCGCTGGCGCCCGCGTTCACCGTCGCCGAGCGCGGCGAGCGGCGCTGGCGGCCCGTGGGGCGCCTGTACGACGCGCCGCAGCAGGCCCGCGACTCGCTGGCCACGTACTTCAGGCACGTGGTGCCCGTGGTGGAGAGCCCCGCCGAGGCCGACGTCGCCCGGTTCGCCGAGGCGGCGGAGCTGATGGAGGACGAGAGCCGCCGCAACGGCATCGCCGTCGCGGGCCGCCGCTTCCGGATCGTCCGCATCGAGCGGATCACCCTGATGGGCCCGGACGGGCCCGAGCCGCCGCGCCCGACGGACTTCGACGCCCGCTAGAGGCGGGTGCGGGCGGCCCGGTCAGACCGCGGGGTCGCCGTAGGCGGGGCGGTGCTCCTGGACGGACGCGGCGAGCTGGTCGGCGAGCTCGCCGACGTCGAGGCGCTTCTCGATCTGCCGCAGGTCTTCGATCTTGGCCCGGGTCTCGGCGCGGCGGGGCGCGAGCAGGGTGCAGCAGTCCTCGTCGGGCAGCTCGGAGATCGTCAGGGTGCGGATGCGGCGCGCCTGGTCCATGATCTCGACCTTGTCCATGCCGACGAGGGGGCGCAGGATCGGCAGCTCGACGGCGTCGTCCAGCGCGGTGATGTTGGCGAGGGTCTGGCTGGACACCTGCCCGAGCGCGTCGCCGGTGATCAGCGCGGAGCCGCGCAGCCGCCGGGCGAGGACCTCCCCGGTGCGCAGCATCAGCCGCCGCTGCGCGATCACCGCGAGCTTGTCGGCGCCGGACGACTTGATCTGCTGCTGCGCCTTGCCGAACGGCACGACGAACAGCCGGGACCCGGTCTGGAACTTGTCCAGCTCGCGGACCAGCGCGTACGCCTTGTAGATCGACTCGGGGCCGGTGAACGGCATGCCGGAGAAGTGCAGGTAGTCGACGCGCAGGCCGCGGCGCATCATCCGGTACGCGGCGACGGGCGAGTCGATGCCGCCCGACATCAGCACCAGGCCGCGGCCGCTCATCCCGACGGGCAGGCCGCCCTGGCCGGGCAGGCCGCCGGAGTAGACGAACACCTCGTCGCGGTCGACCTCGATCGACAGGGTGTGGTCGGGGTGCTTCAGCCGGACGGGCTGGCCGTAGCGGGCGGTGACGAGCGTGCCGATGTGCCGGTCGAGCTCGGTGGAGGTCATCGGGAACCGCTTGTCGCGGCGCCGGGACCGGACGGCGAACGAGCCGGTCCGCCCGTCCATGAGCTCCAGGGCGGCGCGCTCGACGCTGGCGAGGTCCTTGCCGACCCGCCAGGCGCGGTGCGCCCACACGATGCCCATGACGTCGGTGATCCGCTGCGCGACGCGCTCCATGGTGGCAAGATCAGCACTGGGTCGTCGGACGATGAAGACGCCGTGCCGACGGACGACGTCGACCCGGGCGACCGGCCTCACGGCGGTGCGCACGTTGTCGGCGAGGCGGCGCTCGAACTGCTCGCGGTTCTTGCCCTTGAGGACGACCTCGCCCAGTTTGAGCAGCACGCACGGCTCGCCGTCGACCGGCGACTGCTCCCGGACGTCCGCCGCCGCGGTGCCGGGCGCGGTGTCGAGCGTGGTCATGCGTGATCCTCCTGGCGGGAACAGGGTAAAGAGAGGACCTCCAGTGTGGCCCAGAGAGGCCAACACCGCGACCCGCATTCCCTGTTCCCGCCCGGCGGGACGATCAGCCGAAGAAGACCTCGGCCTCGGAGTAGCGCTCCAGCGGGACGGTCTTGAGTTCCTTCGTCGCCTCGTCGAGGCCGACGCGGATGATGTCGGTGCCCTGGAGGGCGACCATCTTGCCGTAGTCGCCGTCCTTGACGGCGTCGATCGCCTGGAGGCCGAAGCGGGTGGCGAGGACGCGGTCGAACGCGGTGGGGGTGCCGCCGCGCTGGATGTGCCCGAGCACGGTGGCGCGGGCCTCCTTGCCGGTGCGCTTCTCGATCTCGTCGGCGAGGGCCTGCCCGATGCCGCCGAGCCGGACGTGCCCGAACGAGTCGCGCTCACCGGTCTGCAGCTGCATCTGCCCGTCGACGGGGTGCGCGCCCTCCGACACCACGATGATCGGGGCGTAGCGGGTCTTGAACCGGCTCTCCACGTACTGGCAGACCTTCTCGATGTCGAAGGGCCGCTCGGGGATGAGGATGACGTTGGCGCCGGCGGCCATGCCGACGTGCAGCGCGATCCAGCCCGCGTGCCGGCCCATGACCTCGCAGATCAGCGCGCGGTGGTGGCTCTCGGCGGTGGTGTGCAGCCGGTCGACGGCCTCCACGCCGATGTTCACCGCGGTGTCGAACCCGAAGGTGTAGTCGGTCGCGTTCAGGTCGTTGTCGATCGTCTTGGGGACGCCGACGACGTTGACGCCGTTCGCGTACAGCTCGCTCGCGACGCCGAGGGTGTCCTCGCCGCCGATGGCGATCAGCGCGTCCACGCCGAGGCCGGCGAGGTTGTCCTTGATCCGCTCGACGCCGCCCTCGACCTTGACCGGGTTGGTCCGCGACGAGCCGAGGATCGTCCCGCCGCGGGGCAGGATCCCGCGCACGGCCTGGACGTCGAGGGCCACGGTGTCGCCTTCGAGCGGTCCGCGCCAGCCGGCCCGGAAGCCGACGAACTCGTAGCCGTAGACCTGGACGCCCTTGCGGACGACCGCGCGTATCACCGCGTTCAGGCCGGGGCAGTCCCCGCCTCCGGTCAGCACTCCGACGCGCATGCCGTCACCTTCTCCCGCCACCGGGCTCCTCCCTCGCTCCACGTTCTCAAGACTAGTCGTCGCACGCGGCGGCACGGGCCCTTCACCGGATGTCCCGGCGCGCCGCCATTGGTCTAGACCATAGCCCGTGCCGGGGGCGCGCGGCACTTCGCCGGCGGGGACGGCGCCGTCAGCCGGACGGGCTCCGGCCGAAGACGCGGACCCGCCTCCCGAGGACCACCACCGCTCCCCCCGGCACGCGCCGCGCCGCCGCCCGGCGCGGGCGCGGTGGGTCCTGCCCGTCATAGGACCATCGCGCCTCGGCCAGCGTGAGTTCCCGCGCCGCGTCTCCGGCGAGACGGTCCCGGTTCTCGCGCGCGAAGTCCCAGCCGTCCCGGAGGGAGCCGCGCGTCGGGCGCTCGGCGGCCCACGCGGCGAAGGCCGCCTTCCAGGACGTCCCGTACGACTCGGCCAGCGCGGGCCAGGCGCGGGCGACCTCGCCCGCCCGCTTGAGCAGGATCCCGTGCGCGGCGGCCCGCACCGCGCCGGCGTCGAAGCCCTCCGGCATCGGGCCGCCCGCCGTCATGGCCCGCACGAGCGCCTCCTGCGCCGCGGCCAGCCCGGCGTCGAACCCGCTCACGTGACGTGCTCCAGCCCGGAGGCCGCGGCGATGGCGTCCAGCTCGGCGCGCAGCTCGGCGGCGGGCGGGTAGCGGCCGTCGCGCTCCAGCAGGAAGCCGGGCGGGCGGTGCCGCGCGCACAGTTCCGCGACCAGCTCCAGCACCTCGTTGGGAACGGCGGCGGCGTGCGTGTCGTGGTATCGCCCGCCCTCCTGCGAGCCGCCCGCGACGTGGCAGTAGGCGATGCGCTCCAGGGGCAGGCGGTCGAGGAGGTCCGCGGGGTCCTCGCCCCGGTTGCGCGCGTTCGCGTACACGTTGGCGACGTCCAGCAGCAGGAGGGCGCCGGTGCGCTCCAGCAGCTCGGTCAGGAAGTCGGCCTCGGTGTACTCGGCGTCAGGCCAGTCGAAGAGCGCGGCGATGGGCTCGACGGCCAGCGGGACGGGCAGCTCCGCCTGCGTCCGGCGGATGTTGGCGGTCAGCGCGTCCAGCGCGGCGCGGGTGCGCGGCACCGGCAGCAGATGCCCGGCCTCGACGCCGCCCGCGCGGACGAACGCGACGTGCTCGCTCACCAGCGGCGCGCCGAGCGCCTCGGCGCAGGCGGCCAGGCGCGCGACGCGCTCGGCGGCCACGGGCTCGGCGCCGCCGAGCGACAGCCGCACCCCGTGCGGGACGATCGCCGCGCCGCGGTCGCGCAGCGCGAGCAGCTCGGGGACGGGCGCCGCCGGGTGCACCGACTCCGCGATCACCTCGGTGAAGCGCAGCCCCGGCAGCGCGCCGACGAACCCGCTGATCTCGGGGCGCCAGCCGATCCCCACGCCCAGCCGCATCTCAGCCCCCTCCGCCGCAGCCGCCGCCACCACCGCAACCGCCTCCCCCACCGCAGCCGCTCCCGCCTCCGCAGCCGCTTCCGCCTCCGCACGAGCCGCCGCCTCCGCAGGAGGAGGACGAGCACACCGAGGCGGTCGAGTTGCAGGAGGAGCCCGAGTAGCCGCCGGAGGAGGCCGCGACCCCGGCCATCTCCAGGTACCGGCCGAGCCCCACGGTCTGGGCGAACACCGGGTCGAGCGCCATCAGCGCGGCCGTGCCGAACAGCGCCACGCCCATCAGCACGGCGGGCGCCGGGAGCCCGGCGTAGGACGACTGGTTCGCCGGGTCGAGGGCGGGCTGGGACTCCTTGATCCGCTCGACGGCCAGCTCGCCCTCCCGCGTCCGCTCGGCGCCCGAGTCGAGGCCGACGGCGCCGGCGCCGAGGCCGACCAGCGCGGCCATCGGGACGAGCTTGCCGAACCCGCTGAAGGCGTCGCTCACGACGAAGGCGGCGAAGCCGACCAGGATCCAGCCGAACATGACCAGCTGGAGGGTGCGCAGCCGGCGGCGCCCGGCCGGCGCGAGCACCATGCCCTGCGCGGCGAGACCGTCGCGGAGCTGGTCGAGCGCCGCGCGCACGCCCGGCTCGGCGGTGAGCTCGGCCAGCGTCCCGGCCCGCAGGTGGGCGACCGCCCCGAAGACCGCCGTGTCCAGCGGCGTCCCGGCCGCGCGCGGGCCGCCGGCGGACGGCTCGGTGGCCAGCAGCCGGCCGTCGGCGTAGGCGTCGGCCGCGCCGTCCAGGCGCAGCGCCGTGATCGAGGCGGCGATCGCGTGCCGCCCTCCGCCCTGCAGGTAGGCGACCTCGTACGGGTGCAGATCGCGCGCCGTGCCCTGGCGCCGGGGCGACCCCCGCAGCACCGCGGCCCGCATCCGGCGCAGGAACGCCAGCAGCACGAGCCCAATCAGGAAGTGGGCCGCGAGGAACCCCAGCGCGGGGCCCAGGATCTCGTCCGCCATGACGTGCTCCCGTCGCTATGCGCTTTTGCGCGATGAGACGCAGGCGCCGCCGCGGCGGTTCGCTACTCCTCCTCGTCGAGCCCCTTCTCGATGGCGTAGCGGACGAGTTCGACGCGGTTGTGCAGCTGGAGCTTGCCGAGCGTGTTCTGCACGTGGTTCTGCACCGTCCGGTGGGACAGGACGAGGCGCTGCGCGATCTGCTTGTACGTCAGCCCCTTCGCGACGAGGCGCAGCACCTCGGTCTCGCGCTCGGTCAGCCGCGGCGCGTCGTCGTCCTCGCGGGCGGGGGCGGCGGCGAGGCGGCGGTACTCGCCGAGGACGAGCCCGGCGAGCCCGGGGGTGAAGACGGCGTCGCCCTCGCCGGTCCGCCGGACGGCGTCGAGGAACTCCTCGCGGGCGGCGGACTTGAGCAGGTAGCCGGTCGCGCCCGCCTTCACCGCCTCCAGGACGTCCTGCTGCTCGCCGCTCGCCGACAGCACCAGCACCCGGACGGGCGGGTCGGCGGCGGCGAGGCGCCGGGTCACCTCGACCCCGCTGAGGTCGGGCAGCTGGAGGTCGACCACGGCGACCTGCGGCCTCGCGGCGGCGGCGATGCGGACCGCGGCGCGGCCCTCCCCCGCCGTCGCGACCACGTCGTGGCCGGCCTCGGCCAGGTCGCGGGCCACCGCCTCGCGCCACATCGGATGGTCGTCCACGACCATGACCCGCAGGGGCCGGAGGGGAACGTCGCTCACGGTCACACCCTAGCCCGGGGCACGGTCATCTCGACCTCGGTCCCCTCGCCCTCCGCGGAGACGATCGCCACGGTCCCGCCGAGGTCGGCGATGCGGCCGCGGATGGACTGGGCGACGCCGAGCCGCCCGTCCGCCGCCGCCCGGTCCAGGCGCCCCGGGGGCATGCCCGGGCCGTCGTCGCGGACGCTGACGGTGACCTCGCCCTCGCCGTCCTCCAGCAGGACCCACGCGCGGGCCTCCTCACCGCAGTGCCGCCGGACGTTGTCGAGGGCCGCCGCCACCGCCGCCCCGACCTCCCCGGCGGCGTGCGCCGGCAGCCGCACCTCCGTGGCGGGCGTCGAGACCGTCACGAAGGTGGAGGCGTGCCCGGTCAGCAGCGGGCGCAGGTCCGTCCCGGCCCCGGAGGCGTCCGCGGGCGGCGCCGCCGGGCCCGCGCCGATGAGGGCGCGCAGCGCCGCCTCCTGCTCGCCCGCGAGGCGGCCGAGCTCGGCCGCCTCGCCGCCGAGCTCGCCGCCGCGCCGCTGCACCATCGCCAGGACCTGCAGCACCGAGTCGTGTATGCGGCGCGCCAGCCGCTCCCGCTCCCGGGTCGCCGCCTCCAGCTCGACGGCCCGCGCCAGCCGCGCCTCCGCCTCCCGCGCCAGCCGCACGACGTGCCCGACGACGAGGCCCGCGAGGAACAGCAGCACGATGCCGTTGAACGTCGTCCCGCCGATGCCGCCGCTCGTCCCGGCGACCGCGTGCACCATGAGGTTCGCGGCGGCCAGGACGGCCGCGGCGGCGATGCCGGCCCGCCGGCCACCGGCGACCGCCCACGCCAGCACCGCGGCCGCCACCCACGATACCGGCAGCGTCGGGCGGCCGGCCGAGATGTTCGAAGGCGTCTCCACCCACGCCGTCGCCAGTACGCACCCAGCCGCGACGGCGAGGTCGGCGCCCAGCAGCGCCCTGCCCCGCGGGCCCGGGCCGCCCGGGGCGAACGCGGCGGGCCTGAAGACGAACGACGCGTAGCCCGTCCACGCGGCCATGACGGCGAGGACGGCCCATCCGCCGAGCCGGTGGGCGTAGCCGCCGGAGTTCATGGCGATCACGACGGCCGCGTAGCACAGGGCGAGCCCGCGGTAGACGGCCACGGCGCGCCACAGCGCGGTCTCCAGGCCCGTCCCGCGCGGCTCAGCCGCGGTCACTCAGCCCTCCGTCGTCCTCGACCGGACGCACCTCCTTGCCGGCCATCTCGGCCTTCACCTCGGCGGAGTACCGGTCGACGTACTCCTGCCCGGACAGCCTCTGGATCGCCGTCATGATCTCGTCGGTGATCTCGCGGAGCACCTCGTGGTCGTCCTCGCGCCCGTAGTGGCGGGAGAAGTCCAGGGGCTCGCCGAACCGCACGCCCGGCCGGATCCCGAGCCGCGGGTACGGCCTGCCGGGCGGCATCAGCTCGAACGTGTTGACCATCGCCATCGGGATCACCGGCACCCGCGACTTCAGCGCCAGCCGCGCGACCCCCGTCTTGCCGCGGTACAGCCGGTTGTCGGGCGCCCGGGTGCCCTCGGGGTAGATGCCGAGCAGCTTGCCCTCGCCGAGGATGCGCAGCCCCGTCTGCAGCGCCGCCTCGGCCGCCGAGCCGCCGGTCCGGTCGACCGGCACCACCCCGACGCCGGTGAAGAAGCCCTTGCTGACCAGCCCCTTGATCCCCCGGCCGGTGAAGTACTCCTCCTTGCCGATGAAGAAGATCGGGCGCATCAGCGGCAGCGGGCCGAAGAAGTGGTCGGCGAACGACAGGTGGTTGCTCACCATCAGCGCCGGCCCGCGCTTCGGGACGTTGCGCACCCCCCGGTTCCGCGGCCACCACAGCAGGTACATGACCGGGGTGAGGACGATCCTCAGCAGGATCCAGAACCAGAGCATCGTATGCGGGCACCTTTCCCTCGGACCGGACGCCCCCGCGCGGGCGTGCCCCGGTCCTGGCCGACGGGAGACGATGGGACATCCTCCCACTCTCCGTCCCACCGATCTACCGGCCGGTACCGCGCACCGGAACCCGACCGCCCGGCGGCGGACCGGGAATAACCGTAGGCTCGGAGCGGTAAATCTCAATCGGGTGCGCCGGGGGGCTTGTCCCGGGCGGCGCAGCGAATACCGTGGGACACACGTTTCGGGGTGTCCGGGAGAGTCCTCCGCGCGGAGGCGACCGGGCACCACATGTCAATGGGGGGAGCGGAGGCCGCCATGCCGGTGCTGTCGGTCACGCCGGAGTCGTCGAAGGAGCCGGCCCCGTGAATCGCCGTGGCAATGGACTGTCAGCGGAGACCTACGCCCCACTGGTCGACCTCGCGCCGCATCTCGCGGACGCGATGCTGTCGGCCCTCGGCGAGGCGGGCGTCGCGGCCTACGCGGCGTCCCCGTCCGGGCTGCCGGAGATCGCCGAGGCGCCAGCGGAGCCGGTCGCCGGCGACGTCCTCGACCGGCTGTACGTGGACGTGGAGATGAAGCCGGCCGCCGAGGGCATCCTGCGCGTGCACCTCGCCCGGCTGCGCGAGGCCTCCGCCCGCGGCTCCGACGGCGAGCGCGAGGGTGCCGAGCTCAACGACGCCGACCTGCTCGGCGCCGGCCGGCCCGACCCCGCCGAGCGCACCGAGACCGGCCTGGCCGACCCGGGCGCGGGCCAGGCGGGCGGCGCCGCCGAGCGCGACGAGGACGCCATCTGGGCCGAGATCGTCGCCGGGTACGACGCCGTCCCCGAGGGCGACGAGGTCCCGTGGCCCGACGAGGAGAACATCCGCGAGCCCGCCGACCCCCCAGGCGAGGGCGAGGACCGCACCGGGCGGCTGCCCCGCGCCCGCGTGATCAGGGCGGTCGAGGAGCCCTCGTTCCCCGCCGGCGACGACGATGACGACGACGAGGGGCACTACGTCCCGCCCCCTCCCCCGCCGCTGCCGAGCGCCGACCCGCTCACCAAGGGCGCCTGGATCGCGCTGATCGGCGGCCCCGTCTACCTGCTGGTCACCGTCATCCTCGACTGGGAGGTCCCCGGCTGGGCCGCCTTCCTCGCCGTCGCGGCCTTCATCGGCGGCTTCGTCACCCTCGTCCTGCGGATGGGCGACGAGCCCCGCGACCCCGACGACGGGGCCGTCGTCTAGGGCGTCTCCAGCTCGGCCAGCAGGGGCCGGTGGTCGGTGGCCAGGGGGTGGTCCCCGGCGTCGTCGGGCGGTACCCCGCACGCGACGACCCGCACGGCCGGGTCGGCGAAGACGCCGTCGATGCGGCGCTTCGGGGCGCGCGCGGTGAAGGTGAACTCCCCGCCCGCCGGAGCGGCCGCGTAGCCGTCCTGGAAGCGGCCGGCCAGCAGCGACCAGGACGGGCCGCCCGGCTCCTCGTTGACGTCGCCCGCGAGCACGACCGGGGCGCCGTGGCGGGCGCGGGCGCGGTCGAGGTGGGCGAGGATCTCGGGGACGTGCCGCAGCCGCGGGCCGTCCGCCAGGTCCAGATGGGTGCTCGCGGCGATCAGGCGGGCGCCGCCGATCTCCAGGACGGCGATCGCGAGGGCGCGGCGGTGCAGGCCCGGGTCCGGGGTGAGCAGGTGGAACTCGCGGGCCACGCGGCGCACGTGCGGCGCGGCGAGAACGGCGAGCCCGCAGGCCCGCCGCCCCGCCGCGATCCGCAGGCCGCAGTCCCGCGCCAGCTGGCGGCGCCGGAGCCGCCAGCCCCAGAAGCGCGGGACCTCCTGCAGGCACACCACGTCCGGGGCGTTCGCGCGGACGACGCGGGCCACGGCGGACGGGTCGTCGCGCAGCGACCGGATGTTGTAGGAGAGCAGCCGGACGGCGGTCACGCCTAGACGATCACGTCCTGGAACGGGCGGACGCGGGCCAGGTCGGCGGCGCCGACGATGCCCGCCGCCGAGCCCAGCTCGGCGATCCGGATGTCGGGCAGCGGGCGGTGGCCGCGACCGGTCAGGGCGTCCTCGAACGCGGAGCGGATCGGATCGAGCAGCAGGTCTCCGGCGTCCGACAGGCCGCCGCCGATGATGAACGCACCCGGGTCGAGGATCGCGCTGAGGTCGGCCAGGCCCTGGCCCGCCCAGTGCGCGATCGTCCGGAAGCACTCCAGCGCCGCCTTGTCGCCCTCCCTGGCCGCCTGCGACACCTCGGGGCCGCTGATGCCCTCGGGCCGCCCGCCGCCGAGCTCCAGCAGGCGCCCGGCCATCGCGGGCGCCACCCGGGCCAGGTCGCGCGCCTCGTGCACGAGGGCGTTGCCGCTGGCGTACTGCTCCCAGCAGCCGCGGTTGCCGCAGCCGCAGCGGCGCCCGTCCGGGACGACCCGGAAGTGCCCCATCTCGGCGCCGATGCCGAACCGGCCCCGGTACAGCTCGCCGTTGATGATGATGCCGCCGCCGATGCCGGTGCCGAGGGCCACCAGGACGAGGAAGTTCTCGCCGCGCCCGGCGCCGAACCGGGCCTCGCCCCATGCGGTGGCGTTGCCGTCGTTCTCCACGACGACCGGCAGCCCGACGAGGCTCTCCACCTTCTCCTTGATCGGCTCGTCCCGCCAGGCGAGGTTCGGCGCGAACAGCACGGTGGAGCGGGTCTCGTCGACGAAGCCCGCGGTGCCGAGCCCGACCGCCGCGACCTCCTCGTACTTGCCCTTGAGCAGGTCGACGACCTCGGCGATGGTCTCGGCGGTCTCCTTGGGGTTGGTCGAGGGAGTCGGCCGGCGGACCTTCTCCAGGATCGTTCCCCGGTCGTCGACGACCCCCGCGGCCACCTTGGTGCCGCCCACATCCACGCCGATGGTCAGGGCCATGTAACCCTTCCTCCTCCTCGCGTCGCCCCTGGCTGGAGCCACTCCCGCTCTACCCGATGTCGATGGGGCCGCCGGTGGCGGCCGACCCCGGGTCGCCCGGATCGGGACGTTCCGACCGATCGGACGTACCCGCCCGCGCGCCCTCCGACGCCTCCGGCGGCCCGGTCCGGCCGGGCCTGCCCGCCCGGTGCGCCTCCCGCGCCCGGTCGGACGGCCGGGTCCGGTCGAACGCGGCCGCGACGTCCAGGGCGGCGGCGACCAGCGACCGTCCGGCCTCGCGCAGGTGCCGCCCCACGTCGCCGCCCGACTCCCGCTTGATCGCGATGGCCCGGCAGACGGGGCAGTCGCGGCACTCGGGGGCGCCGGTGGCGATGTGCGGCCCGCGGGCGTCCGCGCCGGGCCCGCCGGACGTCTCGTCGGCGATGGCACGGTCCCACACGTTCCCGCCCGGCTCGCCCGGCTCGCCGCCCCGGCCCGCGCGCCCGTCCCGGCCGCCGCCCACCCGCCTGATCAACGCGTCGACGAGCTTGGCCGCCTCGTCCAGGACGTCGCCCGACTGGTCGCTCATATCTCCATCTTCCATCCGTCGTCGGCGTGAACGGTATCGCCTCCGCGCCGTGTTCAGGCCACCACCCCGAGGCGGGCTCAGCCCTCCACGTGGCGCTTGAGGCCCTTGAGGGCCGAGTCGATGATCCGCTTCTCGCCCTTGCGCTTCACCATGCCGATCATGGGGATGCGGACGTCCACCGCCAGCTCGTAGGTCACCTCGGTGACGCCGCCCTCCTCCGCCAGGTCGTAGGTGCCGTGCAGCCCGGTGACGACCGTGCCCGGCTCCACCAGCTCCCACGTCACCCGGTCGTCGCCCTCCCAGGTGTAGGCGAGCCCGACGGTGTCGCTGAACGGGCCGCCGTCGAACGTGAGGCGGGCGCGGGCGGCCCGGCCGTCCTCGCCCCTGTCCTGCACGGTGAACTCGCGGATGCCGCTCGCCCACTCCGGGTACGCCTCGAGATCGGCGATCACCGCCATGATCTCGGCCTTCCCGGCCTTGACCGTGACGGAGGAACTCGTGCGGTCCGCCATCTGCGTCTCCCTCCGGCTCGCCCCGAACCCCTGCGGGCTCGCTGTCCCTAGAGAAGTATGGTTCACACCGTCAGGACGTAAGGCACACCGCGCGCACGGAAGTGCCCGACGTTCACGCATTCGGTGCGGCCGATGCGGACGCGGCTCGCGAGCGGCTGGTGGACGTGCCCGAACAGCACGTACCTCGGCTGCGTGCGGTGGATCGCCTCCAGGATCGCCTCGCTGCCGCGCTCGAACCTGCGCGCCACGGTGTCGTACAGCAGGTCGGGGACGGCGGGCGGGATGTGGCTGCACAGCACGTCCACCTCGCCGACCGCCTCGACCTTGGCCGCGAAGGCCTCCTCGTCCAGCTCGTAGGGGGTGCGGTACTCGGTGCGCAGGCCGCCCCCGACGAACCCGAAACGCAGGCCGCCGATCTCGGTGGTCTCGCCGTCCAGGACGTGGTGGCCGTCGCGCAGGTGCGCGTCCCACAGCCGGGGGACGTCGACATTGCCGTAGGTCAGGTACGCGGGGGCGGGCATGGCCGCGAACAGTTCGGCGTACTGGCGGTTCACGGCCCGCTCGATGTGCGGCCGGGCGTCCCCGTCGAGCGAGGCCCACAGCCCCCGGGAGAACTCGCGGGCCTCGTCGAAGCGCTTCTCGGTCCGCAGCCCGATGAAGCGGTCGGCGTTGTCCTGGCCGAACAGGTCGGCGAAGATCCCCTGCCCGTGGTCGTGGTAGTCGATGAACAGGATCAGGTCGCCCAGGCAGATGAGCGCGTCCGCGCCGTCCGCCGCGCCCGCCAGCGCGTCCGCGCGGCCGTGGACGTCGCTCACCACATGGATCCTCATGAACCGAATGTAATGGCGCCGACCACCGGAGTGAACGGGCGTCCGCCGGAAGGCCGTCAGCCGGCGGCGGCCGCCACGAGGGTGCGCCACTCGCGCACCAGGGCGGGGTCGACCGGCGCGTCCCAGTCGCCGTCCGGGCGCACGGCCGTGCCCACGTGGAACGCGGTGACGCCCGCGGCGGCGAGGACGGCGACGTGCTTGCGGCGCAGCCCGCCCCCGGCCATGATCATCTCGGCGGCGGCGGGGTCCCCGACCGCGCGCCGGACGAGCACGTCGACCCCCGCGTCCACGCCGCGGGCCGAACCCGCCGTCAGCACGGTGTCCAGGCGTCCGCCGAACGCGCGGACGGCGTTCCACGCCTGGGCCGGGTCGGCGGCGTGGTCCAGCGCCCGGTGGAAGGTCCAGGGCAGCGGGTCGGTGTCGGCGGCGAGCTTGCCGGTGGCGCCCGCGTCGACATGCCCGGAGGAGTCGAGGAAGCCGAGCACGAACCCGTCCGCGCCCGCGGCGGCGAGGCCCGCGGCGGCGCGCCGCAGCCGGTCCAGCTCGGCGCCGGTGGTGCGGAACCCCGCGTTGGCGCGCAGCATCACCCGCATCGGCAGGGACGTGGCCTCCCGGATGGCGGCGACCAGGTCGGGGTCGGGGGTGAGCCCGTCCGCGGCCATGTCGGCGACGACCTCGATGCGGTCGGCGCCGCCCTCCTGCGCCGCGCGGGCGTCGGCGGCGGACAGCGCGATCACTTCGAGCAGCGACATGGCGACCCCTGGAACCCGTTTGCGTTGTGCGACCGGCTCCAGCGTAGGCGACCCGGCGGCGGGCGCCGGGAGCCGGCGGGCGGTCTTTGCCGTGCCGTTAACCGCCGGGGTTCGCGGCACGATTCCTACTCGTGGGTATCATGCGGCGACGGAGGAGTTCGCGCGCCGCGGGCCGGACGGCCCGAGCGCGCCGCGGACCCTCCCGCCGTCCTCGAAGACCGACGACAGGAGTGGGCCGTGCGCGAGTTCAGCGTCCCCGCGATGGTGGAGGTCCCCGACTCCGCCACTCTGACCGACGCGCCCTTCGCCCGGGCCGCCGAAGAGCCCGGCCGGATCGTGCTGCGCCGCAAGAACGGCGACGCGTGGAGCGCCGTCACCGCGGCGGAGTTCGCCGCCGAGACGGCGGGGGTCGCCAAGGGCCTGGCCGCCGCCGGCGTCGAGCCCGGCGACCGGGTGTGCCTGCTGTCGCGGACCCGCTACGAGTGGACGGTCCTGGACTACGCGATCTGGGCGGCGGGCGCGATCTCCGTCCCGATCTACGAGACGTCCTCCGCCGAGCAGATCGAGTGGATCGTCGGCGACTCCGGGGCCAAGGCCGTGTTCGCCGAGACCGGGGCGCACGTGGCGACCGTCGAGGAGATCCGCGACCGGCTCCCCGGGCTGGCGCACGTGTGGGGCATCGACGCGGGCGGCGTCGCGGAGGTCACCCGGCTCGGCGCGGACGTCGGCGACGACGTCGTCGAGGAGCGCCGCCGGTCCCGCCGCGCCGCGGACATCGCCACGCTCGTCTACACCTCCGGCACCACCGGGCGCCCCAAGGGCTGCGAGATCACCCACGGGAACCTGGTGTCGACCGCCCGCAACGCCGTGCAGGGGGCGATCGCCGAGATCGCCGTCGAGGGCAGCTCCACGCTGCTGTTCCTGCCGCTGGCGCACGTGTTCGCCCGGCTGATCGAGGTCGCCACCATCGAGGGCGGCATCGTGCTCGGGCACAGCGACGTCCCGAACCTGCTGCCGGACCTGGCCTCGTTCCGGCCGACGTTCCTGCTGGCCGTCCCGCGCGTGTTCGAGAAGGTCTACAACGGCGCCGAGCAGAAGGCCGCGGCCGACGGCAAGGGCAAGATCTTCAAGACGGCGGCGGAGACCGCGGTCGCCTACAGCCGGGCGCTGGACGACGGCGGCCCCGGCCTCGGGCTGAAGGCCCGGCACCGCGTCTTCGACGTGCTCGTGTACCGCAAGCTGCGCGCCGCGGTCGGCGGCAGGGTGCAGTACGCGGTGTCCGGCGGCGCCGCGCTCGGCGAGCGGCTCGGGCACTTCTTCCGCGGCGTCGGGATCACGATCCTGGAGGGCTACGGGCTCACCGAGACGACCGCGCCCGCCGCCGTCAACCGGCCCTCCGCCATCAAGATCGGCACGGTGGGCAGGCCGATCCCCGGCGTCGACGTGCGCATCGCCGAGGACGGCGAGGTCCTCGTGCGGGGCGTCGACGTCATGCGCGGCTACTGGAACAACGAGGCCGCCACCAAGGAGGCCCTGGAGGACGGCTGGTTCCACACCGGCGACCTCGGCTCCCTCGACGAGGAGGGCTTCCTGCGGATCACCGGCCGGAAGAAGGAGATCCTGGTCACCGCGGCGGGCAAGAACGTGGCGCCCGCTCCGCTGGAGGACCGGCTCCGCGCCCACCCGCTGATCAGCCAGTGCCTCGTCGTCGGCGACGGCCGCAAGTTCATCAGCGCGCTCGTCACCCTGGACGAGGAGGCGCTCGGCCCGTGGAAGGCCCGGCACGGCAAGCCGGCGGAGATGACGGTGGACGAGCTGCGCCGCGACCCCGACCTCGTCGCCGAGATCGAGGCCGCGGTCGCCGACGCCAACAAGTCGGTCAGCCACGCTGAGGCGATCAAGAAGCACGTCGTCCTCGGCGTCGACTTCACCGAGGAGGCCGGCCACATGACGCCGAGCCTGAAGGTGAAGCGCAACGTGGTGATGAAGGACTTCGCCGACGAGATCGACGCCCTCTACACCGGCTGAGCCAGCGCGGCGACGGCGTCCCCGATCGGGGTGGAGCCGTTGAGCAGGTCCAGCGTGAGGCGGCGGACGTCGCCGGCGTCCAGCAGCGCCGCGACGACCGCCGCGACGTCGTCGCGGGTGACCGCACCGTGCCCGATCGGCGGCTCGGCCAGCGCCACCAGGCCGGTGGGCGGGTCGTCGGTGAGGCGGCCCGGCCGCAGGATCAGCCAGTCCAGGGCGTCGCGGCGCCTCAGGTCGTCCTCGGCCTCGCCCTTGGCCCTGATGTAGGCCTCCCAGACCTCGCCGCGCCCGGGCGCGGGCGGCTCGCCCGCGCCCATCGCGGAGATCTGCACGAAGCCGCGGACCCCCGCGCGCTCGGCGGCGTCGGCCGCGAGCACCGCGGCGGCGCGGTCGACGGTGTCCTTGCGCGACACGCCGCTGCCCGGCCCCGCGCCCGCGGCGAACACGACGGCGTCCGCGCCGGTCAGATGGTCGGCGAGCTCGTCGAGGGTCGCCGACTCCAGGTCGCACACGACCGGTCCGGCGCCGGTGTCCCGGACGTCGCCGGTGTGGCCGGGGTTGCGGATGATGCTCAGCACGGTGTCCCCCCGTGCGGACAGCAGCCGGGACAGCCGCAGCGCGATCTGCCCGTGCCCGCCCGCGATCACGATGTTCATGCCGCGATCGTAGGACGCCGCGGACCCGGACGCGCGGACGCGCGGCCGGGTCCCGGCGGGTCGGAGCCGTTCAGCGGCGGCGCTTGATCCGCGTCCCGGCCCTGCCGTTGATCGCGGTGACGGCCTTCGCCATGAGCTGGTCGTCCATCACGTTGATGAGGTCGCCGTGGTCGGTCACCGGGTCGTGGCCCGACTCGGGGAAGCTGTCCAGCGCGAACGCCAGCGGCTTGGCGGGCAGGTTGTAGGCCAGCGTCATCCGCAGCTGCGGCACCGCCTTCGTGCCCTGCGGGCACTGCCCCGTCGCCTGGTCCGGGAACCGGATGTGGTCGCGGTGGTTGGCGCTGTCGGTGTTCTGGCCGTCCCAGCAGCTCGGGAAGTTCAGCACGCGCAGCACCTTGCTGCCGCGCGGGCACAGCGGGTACTTGTCGGTGAATGCCCGGTTCTCGAATCCGGTGCACGTCCAGCTGGCGTGCGCGTTCTTCAGGCCGTTCGTCACCGCCTTGGCGTCACCGGTGGCGACCCGGATGAACCGCGGCATCGCGGTCACCTTGCTGCGCGGGTTGCCGAGGAACTGGAGCTTCACGCTCGACGGCGTGACGATGCTGCCGGTGTTGCCGTCCGCCTGGCTCTGCTGCGCGCGATCGGAGTTGTCCTGGCCGTTGCGGAGCCTTATCACCGGCCAGAAGTAGGCCGACTTGTCGCCGTTGGTGCAGGTCGTCCCGGCGGCGGCGAAGGTCTCGTCGGTGGAGAACGCGTTCGTGTCGAGGTTGCCCACGTAGTCGTGGATGTGGTGCGCGCCGTTCACGACGCCGGGGGCCGCGAGCACGTTGTCGGGGTTGCTGTGGGCCTGGCCCTTGTTCACACCGCAACTGGAGGCGAACACGCCGGTCGAGGCCTGGCGGCTGCGGCGCGGCTGCCGCACGCGCGGCGCCTTGCGGATGTCGACGAACTGGTCAGCGCGAAGGCTCGGATTCGCCGGAGCCTGCCCCCCGCCGTTCTGGCCGCCGTTCTGGCCGTTGCCCTGCCCGCCTCCGGGCTGCTGACCGCCCTGCGGGTCGGCCGGGGGCGTCGTCTGGCCGCCCTGCGGGTCGGCCGGCGGGGTGGTCTGGCCGCCGTCGATCGGGCCGCCATCGCCCATCTGACCGCCGTCACCCATCTGACCGCCGTCACCCATCTGGCCGCCATCGCCCATCTGGCCGCCATCGCCCATTTGACCGCCATCGCCCATCTGACCGCCTCCGGGCTGCTGGCCGCCCTGCGGGTCGGCCGGCGGGGTCGTCCGGCCGGCGCCCTGGAGCTTCGGAACACCGGAGCCGTCCGCGGGCAGGGCCGGATAGGCGGCCGGGCCCGCCGCCGCGGTGGTCACGGGAATGTACGGCTGCGCCGCCGCGCCGGGGGTCCCCTGGCAGGCCGTCGCGACGAGGGTGAACGCCGGGATCAACACGGCGAAGGCTTTCTTCTTTCGTCCCATCGAAAAACTGCTCCCTTTGCGGGGTGTACGTCAGTGCAGGGCGCGCCTGGGAACCAGGCCCGTGCTCTCCAGCAGCGACATGTGCGTGTTGACGAATTTCAGGCACCGTTCGGCGAACGCGCGGATCTCGGTGTTCTCGGTCGCCGCGCGCACCTTGGCGATGACGGTGAAGACCGCCCCGTGGGCGGCACGCAACCGCAGCACGAACGTCTTGTCATAGTCGGCGCCGTATTTTCCCGACATCTCCCTCAGCCAGCTCTTCTGGCTGCCGTTGGGCTCGTTGGGAAGGAGCACGCCCAGTTTCTGCGCCTCCGCGCGGGTGTCGGCGTCCAGCTGCATGTGCTGGCGCATGATGATCTCGCCGACCTCCTTCACCCGGGGGCTGGACGCGCGCTGCGCGGCCTGCTGCCCGGCGGGCATCTCCCAGAGGCCGGCCTGCCGGACCTTGACCAGGAGCTGCCTGTCCAGAGTGCTGAGCCGCCCCCAGCGGGTGTTGACGGTGCCACCGAGGTTCGCCGCGCCGCTCGCGGGCGTGCCGACCGGGCTCATGACGACCGCGAAGGCCGCCACGACGGCGGCCACGGCCGCCAGTACCAGCAGCAGGCGTCCTTTGCCGAGGCGCGGGAGCGTGCGCTTTCCGGCGATTCCGTAGGATTTCCTCAAGGGCTCTCGTCCCTCCTTTCAAGGATCTCTCGACGGACCCGGCGCGGGTTCGTCCGGAGATACGCACCGGCCCACCGTCCGGGTTCAACGATGACCACCTGTTGTCATTTTTTCGCGCGGGAATTCAGCGCCGCGACGGCGCTCCGGGAACTCCGCCGACGACGCGCAGCGCCAATGCCGGGCACATCGCGACCGCCTTCTGGACGTCCTTCTCCATCCATGAGGGAATGTCGGTGCCGAGCACGACGGGAAAGCCGTACCGGTCGAGCTGGATCAGCTCGGGCACGAGATAGGCGCACAGGCCGTGCCCGTCGCACCGGCTCCAGTCGATCGCGACCCGCCCCTCCGAGCCGTCCGGCACCGGCAGCGGCAGGACCCCGTAGGTCGACTGGCCGCACCCGCCGCCCCACCGGTGCTCCTCGATGTCGGCGGTGAAGGCCTCCATCGCCGACAGGACGAACTTCGCCGTCCCGTCGGGGTGGGTGCAGGCGCCGCGGCCCCGGCCGACGCCGGCCGCGCGGCGCACGTCCTCCGCCGTCCCGGCCCCCTCGGTGAGCGCCATCAGCGACCGGACGACGTCGGGCAGCCCGAGCCGGCACGGCCCGCACTGCCCGGCGGACTGCGCGGCGAGGTAGGACGCGATCCGCGTGACCTCGCCGAGCGGGCAGGTGCCCTGGGTGAGCGGCAGGATGATCCCGGCGCCCACCGTCCCGCCCACGCGCCGCATCCCGGCGCGCGACAGCACCGCCCGCGACACCGCGGCCGGGTCGAGCCACATCCCGTGGTACCCGCCGACGAGCACGCCCGGCGACGGCGGCACCTCGCAGTGGTCGAGGACGGCCCGCAGCGGCGTGCCGAGCGGCGCCTCCACGACCTGCGTCCCGCCGATCGTCAGCAGCGTGGTACCCGGCTCGTCCTCGGTCCCGGCCGAGGCGTACAGGTCGGGCCCGAGGGAGACCAGCACCGCCAGCTGCGCGAACGTCTCGGTGTTGGACAGCAGCGTCGGGAAGCCGTCCACCCCCGAGTCGGACGCGCGGACCTTGACGCCCGGCGGGATCGGCGTCTCCCCGTTGATCGCGCGGATCACGGCGCCGCTCTCCCCCGAGATGAACCGCTCGGTCAGCCGCACGACCCGGGCGGGCATCCGCCGCTCGCTGATCGCGGCGCGGACCGACCGGGCGGCCTCGTCGCTCTCGACGGCCAGCACGATCCGCTGGGTGCCGAGGGCGCTCGCCGCGATCTGCGCGCCGTCGAGCACCAGGTGCGGGGCCCGGCCGAGCAGCACCTTGTCCTTGGCGCTGCCGGGCTCGCCCTCGGCGCCGTTGACCACCACGACGACGTCCTCGCTGGACCCGCGCTCGTCGCCCTTCTCGCCGGGCAGCAGCGCGGTCCGGTCGGCGGTCGGGTGGTTGACCCGCGCGGCGACCGCCATCAGCTTGCGGGCGAACGGGAACCCCGCCCCGCCGCGCCCCCTCAGGTCGACCTGCTCGGCCATGCGCACCAGGTCGTCCAGCGCCGGCGCGCGGAGCCTGCCGTGCACCGCCAGGTGCCGGTCGAGGTCCAGCCGGTCGAACCGGTCGAACCCGAGCGTCAGCCGCGGCCCGCCGATATTGGAGACGGTGACGGTCGAGGTCATCGGATCACCTCGGTGTCACGGCCCTGGCCGGTGACGGGCATGCCGCGCGGGTCCGCGACGGTCCTGCGGGAGTCCCCGAGGTCGTCCAGGTCCCGCCGGCCGCCGAAGTCCCGGCGCCCCCCGAAGTCGCGGGAGTCGTCGACGTCGCGCGGGTCGTCGAAGCGGTCCTCCTCCGCCCGGGCGCGCGCCCTCGCGGCGGCGCGTCCCTCCTCGTGCTCGCGCGCCGCCATGGCGCGCCGGTCGCGGCGCCGTCCGGCGCCGTCCGGCAGCGAGTACGCCTCGACGTCCTCGCCCGCCAGGTGGACGTCCCGCGGCTTGATCACCACGACCATGCGGGTGACCAGGGCGAGCACGACGAACACGACGCTCATCACGTAGCTGAGGACGACCCACGGCGCCGCGGCCCGCCCGGTGATCAGGCCGTGCACGATCGCGAGCGGCCAGGACACGTAGGCGACGGCGTGCATCGACCGCCACACCCAGGCCTTGCCGCGCAGCGCGAACCGCGCCCGCATCAGCCCGGTGACCACGATGAGGAGCATCAGGTCGGAGGCGATGGTGCCGAGGCCGATCGCGCCGCCGTCCGGCACGACGATCTGGACGGGCAGCGCGAGGCCGCTCATCACCTTCACCGTGACGTGCGCGACCAGCATCGCCGTCGCGATGACGGCGGAGGCGCGGTGCACCGCCTGGGCGAGCACCCGGTGCCGGATCTTCAGGATGAGGCGCTCGGTGGCCAGCAGCCCGCTCATCACCGCGGTGGTGAGGGCGACCAGCGCGAAGACCCCCGCGTAGAAGCTGAGGAAGTACTGCACGTTCGCGACCGCGACGGCGCCCTGCGGGGTCGCCGCGCCGACCAGCACCAGCACCGCGCCGGCGAGCACCACGCGCAGCGCCCAGGCGGGCACCGCGGGATCATCACTGTTGCGCATTCGCACCGCTCGGACTCCTGTTCTAGGTGGCGGCCGGCGCCGGAGCCCCGGCCGATCCGGCGCCGTCCTTCTTCGGCTTCTCGCCGGGGGACGGAGATGACGACGGAGGGTCGTCCGCTGCGGGGACCGGGCCGAGGTTGGCCAGCAGGCCCCCGGGAAGCACCTGCAGGACGCCGCGTTCGGCGAAGCCGAGGAGCGGCTTGGCGCGCTCGCGGAACGTCCAGCCGCCGATCTCGGCGCCGTCGAGCGGGACCGCCCCGCCGCCGCGGCGCAGCCCGAAGGCGACCTCGGGGCCCGGCGCGGCCGCTCCGCCGCAGGGCCGGGCGGCGCCGGTGCGGCCGAGCGCGTCGCCCTGCGCGACGACGCTGCCGTCGCGCAGCTCGGTGACGCTCCGCATGCCGTAGTACGTGGACGCGAGGCCGCTCGGGTGGATCACCATGACGACCGCGCCGGCCTGACCGGAGCAGAACCGGTAGAGCCGTCCGGCGCCGGCGGCGAGGACGCGGCCGTCGCCGCCGGAGAAGGCCAGCGACGCCAGCGGGCGCGAGGACGCGGCGTCGTCGGAGGTCGTCATCGACCATGCCTCCCCCGTCTTCCAGGGCAGCATCAGCCGGTCGCCCGCCCGCGTCCCGTTGACGAGCGTGGTGGCCTGCGCGGCGCTGAGCGCGCCGTACTTGCGCAGGAGCCGCGACTCCGACGGCGACATGAGGTTCGCGGGGGCGGCTCCGAGGAGCGCGGCGAAGGTCGTCGCGCCCGACAGCCCGACCTGCCACTGCCGTCCCGTCCAGTGGGCGGCGTAGAAGGCGAGCTCGGGGCCGGCCGCGCTGGACTCGGGAACCGGGATCGCGCTCGTGCCGAAGACCCAGGTCCGGTCGGCGCTCTGGCGGGTGGCGCCCACGAACGGCTGCCGCGTCAGCGCCGCACCGTAGGCCTGCCGCGCCGCGGCGCCCCGCTGGGCCAGCGTCAGCTTGCGGACCTGCGTGGCGAGGACCCCGAGGTCGGGTCCCGCCGGAGGGGCGGCCGTGCCGCCGCCGGTCCCGGGCCGCTGCTGGGGCTGCTGGGGCCGCGCGGGCGTCCCGCCCGTGCCGGGCTTCGGCGGCCGGATCGCGCGCTGCGAGCCGACCGGTCCCGAGGAGCCGCCGACGGGCCCGCCGTCGAGCAGGGCCCGCTCGGCGATGCCCAGCAGGGACAGCCCGACCGCGGTGGACAGGACGATCGCGCCGATGCTCAGCCGGTCGGCGGGCCGCCTGCCGCGGCGCGGCGTCGCCTTCGGCCCGGGGCGCGGCGGCGACTGGCGGCGCCGCTGCTCCGGTCGGGCGGGCCTGCGCCGGGAGCCGTCCCGCCCCGCGCGCGGCGGCTCCGCACGGCGGGGACGCCCGCCCCGCGCGGGGAACTCGCGGGACCGATCCCTCGCGGAGCGTCCCGCGCGCCCGCCGAGTCCCTCGACCCTGGCATCGAACCTCTCGGTGCGGTCGTCGCGCGGCTTGCCGCGGGCGTCGAACCGCTCCGTCCGGGCGTCCCGCTCGGCGCGGGGGGCGGGACGCCCGGTCGGGGTGTCGCGCCGCGTGGCCCGCGCGTCGAGCTGCTCGGTGCGGGCGTCGAACTGCTCGGTGCGGGCGTCCCGCCGCGCGTTCCGGGGGGCCGGCCGCTCGCCTCGGGCGTCGGGGCGCTCCGGTCGGGCGTCCCGGCGCGTGCGGGCGGCGTAGCCCGCGGGGTCGTAGCTGCCGCGCGCGTCGAAACGCCCGGTCGCGGCGTCGCCCCGCCGTTCGGCGGGCTCCGGCCACTGCGCCCGGGGGTGCGGCCGCTCGGTGCCCTTGCCGGAACGGCGCGCGCGGGCCTTGGACTCGCGGCGCTTGATCTCGCGCCGCGACGGCTCGCGCCGCGACGATCCGCGGCCCCGCTCGGACCAGTCCGGCTGCTCCGACCACCAGGACCCTTCGGGCCACTGGGGGTCCCCGGACCGGAGCCCCCGCTCGGGCTCGGGTCTCGTGGACGGGCGCGCGGGCGTCTCGGCCCACGGTGAAGCATGCGTTTGGCCCTGGGACGCATGCCCGTAATCGCGTCGCGCCATGCCCTCTCCTGTGGAGGAGACGGAGAGCACGGCGAACGCCGGTAGGTTCCGCGCCGCCGGGCCTGTCGCCCGGCGGCCGTCCCGCTGAGACATGACGGGACCGTGATGTCGGAGCCCGCTCGCTCCCACCACGATCCCCGGAACGGATTCTCGCGAATCCGCCCGATCACTCCGGGAGCATACGCCCCTGAAGCCTCGTAGATGTCAATCGATGCCAGAAAAGGCCGGTGACTCTCGTCCTGCGGGGCTGCGCTCATCACCTGTACGCACGGAGACCGCCCCGGGTTCACGCCTTCCGGCGCGCGTTCCGGTACCCCTCCCACCTGGGCGGATCGACATTCCGGCGGACAACGGCTTAGTGACGGCTGATCCGCTCATTAAGTGCGGGTTAACGCCACCGCGGCGGGCGGCCGGCGGCCCTAACTTCGGAAAAGCCGGCGGCCATGGACGCGGGCGGCGGCAGGAGGTGGCCCCATGACACGATCACCGCGACACGGGATCAGCCCGGGGGCCTCCTCTGCCTCCCGCGCGTCCACGGCCGGGCACCGTCGCGGGGCCGGGCCCCACGGTGCCGCACGCCGGGGCCGTGCCCCGCGCTCCCGTCCACGCGGACCCGATCCGTTCCCGCCTGCCGGCCCGCACGGCGCGCCCGTCTCCTGGTCCTCCCCCACGAGGGCGCCGGGCCGGCAGGCGGCGGATCACACCCACCCCGTCTCGGCAGGGGCGGTCCGCGCGGAACCGGTCTCCGGGGGCGGGGCATGCGCCCGCGGCGCCGTTCCGGGCCCGGACGCCTTCGAGCGTCCGGGCCCGGAGCGGCGTGCCCGCGGGTCCGGCGTGTTCAGGCGCCTTTGAGCCGCCGTCCCTGGGACGAGGACCCGCCTACGGCGCGGGGGCGGGTCCTCGTCCTGGGGGCGGTGTCGTTCAGGGCACGAGCAGCTTTCCCAGACGGGCCGCCTGGACGTCCCAGCGCCACTCGCGTTCGACCCAGGCCCGCCCCTTCTCCCCCATGGCGCGTGCCCGGTCCGGGTCAGCGAGGAAGCCCGCCACGGCCTCGGCGATGTCGGGGACGGAGCGGCCCGGGACCACAAGGCCCGTCTCGCCGTCCAGGACGGCGTCGGGGGCGCCGCCCGAGTCGCCCGCGACGACCGGGAGCCCGGTCGCGGACGCCTCCAGGTACACGATGCCGAGGCCTTCCACGTCAAGGCCGCGGCGGCGCGTACGGCAGGGCATCGCGAAGACGTCGCCCGCGTCGAAGTGGGCGGGCAGCTCTTCCCAGGGCACGCCGCCGGTGAAGACGACCGAACGGCCCACGTCGAGCGAGGCGGCAAGGCGCTCCAGGTCGCCGCGGTACGGGCCGCCGCCGACGAGGAGCAGCACGGCGTCCGGCACGGACTTCAGGACGCGCGGCCAGGCGTGGAGCAGGGCGTCCTGCCCCTTGCGCGGGACCAGGCGGGACACGCACACCGCCACCGGACGTCCGGCCAGCCCGTGCCGTTCCCGGATCTCCGCCCCGCCGGCGCCCCGGTGGAAGAGCGTCTCGTCGACGCCGGGCGCGAGCCGGGCCATCCGCGCCGCCGCCTCGGGCGACAGGGCCCGCGCCATCCGGGAGCGGGTGTACTCGCCGAGGTAGGTCAGGACGTCGACGCCGTCCCCGATGCGGCCCAGCAGGGTGCGCGCCACCGGCAGCGACGCCCAGCCGGCCTCGTGCCCGTGCGTGATCCCGACGAGCCGCCGCGCCCCGCGGCGCCGCAGCGCCGGGGCCAGCAGGCCGAGCGGCGCCGCCGCCCCGAACACGACCGAGTCGCAGTGCTCCGCGCGCAGCACGTCCGCGGCCCGGCGCAGCACGCCCGGCTCCGGGAGCATGAGGGAGCCCGGATGCCGGACGACGGGGAACGGCTGCGCCGCGTCGAACTCCGCGGCGCCCTTCCAGGCCGGGGCGTAGACGACGACCGAACCGGGCGGGCGCCGCACGGCGAGGCCGTGCACGAACGCCTGGATGCCGCCCGGCCGCGGCGGGAAGTCGTTGGTGACGAACAGCGTCCTGGTCATCGCGGGCGGCCCGGCACACGGAAGGGCCCGCCACCGGCGGTGCGGTGACGGGCCCTCGATGCGCGAACGGTCAGTGCCTGACCTCGTGCGACGTGGCGCCGCCCTCGATCTCGGCCTGCTCGCCGTGCGGGTGCTCCTCGACGGGGATGTCGTCGAAGGTCCACGCGCGGTTGAGCCGCGAGCGCAGGTGCCCGATCGGGCCCTTGGTGCCGGGCGCCGGGATGCCCTTGGCGTCCCGGGCCGGGGCCTCGGGCCGGGTGTTCTCCTTGGAGAGCAGGACGTGCCGCTCCTCCTCGCGCGGCGCCTCGTGCCGCTCGGAGAACTTCCCGTCCGGCGACATCATGATCACGCCGGCCTCCACGCCGTGCCCGATGACGTCGGCGTCCTTGCGCTGCAGGCCCAGGCAGATCCGCTTGGTGACGATGAACGCCACGATCGGCCCGAGGAAGAACGCGACCCGGAAGAACCAGGTCGTCGCGAACAGCGACACGTGGAACTTGTCCGCGATGACGTCGTTGGCGCCGGCGACCCACAGCAGCCCGTAGAAGGTGACCGCCGCGATGCCCGTCGCCGTGCGGACCGGGGCGTTGCGCGGCCGCTCGTTCACGTGGTGGTGGCGCTTGTCGCCGGTCACCCACTGCTCGACGAACGGCCAGGCGGCCGCGCCGCCGAACACGATGCCGAGCGGGACCAGCGCCGGGATCAGCACGTTGAAGCTGACCGTGTGGCCCCAGGCGGAGACCTCCCAGTTCGGCATGATGCGCAGCGCGCCTTCGAGGACGCCCATGTACCAGTCGGGCTGGGAGCCCGAGGAGATCGCGCCGGGGTCGTACGGGCCGAACAGCCAGATCGGGTTGATCTGCGCGAACGCGCCGAGCAGCGCCAGGACGCCGAAGGTGAACAGGAAGTAGGCGCCCGTCTTGGCCATGAAGACCGGGTAGAACGGGTAGCCGTACACCTGCTGCTCGCTCTGGTTCTTGACCGGCATCGCCGTGTGCTTCTGCACCCACATGATCATCATGTGCGCGGTGACCATGCCGAGCAGCAGCCCCGGGATCAGCAGGATGTGCAGCATGTACAGGCGCGGGACGATGTCCTGGCCGGGGAACTCGCCGCCGAACAGGAACATGTAGATGTAGGTGCCGACCACCGGGATCGACTCCGCGACGCCCTGCGTGATGCGCAGGCCGGTGCCGGAAAGCAGGTCGTCGGGCAGCGAGTACCCGAACAGGCCCTCCAGCATGCCCAGCGTGAACATGCCGATGCCGATCAGCCAGTTCAGCTCGCGCGGCTTGCGGTAGGCGCCGGTGAAGAACACGCGCAGCATGTGCGCGAGGATCGACGCCATGAACAGGATCGCGGCCCAGTGGTGGATCTGCCGCATGAGCAGGCCGCCGCGCACGTCGAACGTGATGTGCAGCGTCGAGGCGTAGGCCTCGGACATCTTCACGCCCTGCAGCTTCGTGTACGAGCCGTTGTACACGGTCTCCGTCATGCTCGGCTGGAACCAGAGCGTCAGGAACGTCCCGGTCAGCAGCAGGATGATGAAGGAGTACAGGGCGATCTCGCCCAGCATGAAGGACCAGTGGTCCGGAAAGACCTTCTTCATGTTCCGCTTGAAGAAGGTGGTGGAGCCGAGGCGGTCGTCGAGGAACGTCAGCGGCGCCTCGACCGCCTTCGGAGCTGTCGCCTCGCTCATCCGCGCTCCCAGAAGCTCGGTCCGACGGGTTCGTGGTAGTCGCTCGTGGCGATGAGGTACCCGTCCTCGACGGACAGCGGCAGCTGCGGCAGCGACCGGGCCGCCGGCCCGAAGATGACCTTCGCCGCGTCGGTGGCGTCGAACGTCGACTGGTGGCACGGGCACAGGATGTGGTGGGTGGTCTGCTCGTACAGGGCCGCGGGGCAGCCGACGTGCGTGCAGACCTTGGAGTAGGCGACGATCCCGTTGACGTGCCAGTTCTCGCGGCCCTTGGCGGGCTTGAACTGGTCCGCGGGGATGTTGATGAGGATGGTGACGGCCTTGGCGTTCTGGGTCAGCACCTGGTCCTCGGGGAGCTCCTCCTCGATCCCCTCCGGCAGGACGGTGATCATCGAGCCCGGGGAGGAGAAGTCGCTGACGCGCAGCGGCTTGTTGGTGCCGTCCACGACCAGGCGGGCGCCCTGCTTGCCCTCGGCCTTCGCCTTCTTGACGGCCTCGCCCCAGTAGGTGTGGCGGAGCCGCTTCTCCGGCAGCGGGCCGAGGTCGCGCAGCAGCACCAGCGGGGCCAGGCCGAGCGGCGCGGCGGCCAGCAGCAGCGTGCGGCGCAGCAGGGGCCGCTTGGTGATGCCGCTGTCGTCGGCGCCTTCCAGGAAGTCCTCGGTGAAGGCCGCCCGGGTCTCCTCGTCGGCGGCCAGCTCGTGGCGCTCCTGGACGATCGGCTTGCTGGTCATCAGGCGGCGCACCCAGATGGTGACGCCGAAGGCCATCGCGAGGAACGACAGCGCCATCAGGCCGCCGAGCCACAGGTTGCTCTCGCGCGCCCGGGTGACGCCGTGCATGCCGCCGTCGCGGCCGCTCCAGCCGATGAAGTAGGCGATGAACGCCACGCTGGCGGCGAACGCGACCAGGAACAGCGTCGCGACGATCCGCTCGGCGCGCTTGGCCGACGCCTCGTCGAGCTGGTCTCCCACGCCCGCGGGCGCCGAAATGTCGTCCTCGGCCAGCAGGGCCTTCTCCCGCGCGGGGGACGGCGTGCCGATCACGCGTTCGCGCGGGCCGGGCCGGCCCGCCGTGTCCTTGTTGTCGTCGCTCATGACTTCTTCAGCTTCTTCGGCTTCTTCGCGGTGATCCACATGGCGGCGAGGACCAGCAGGCCGATGCCGGCCAGCCAGCCGGCCAGCCCCTCGGTCACCGGGCCGATGCGGCCGAGGCCGTTACCGCCGGGGTTCGGTTCCTCGCGCGTCTGGACGAGGTAGGCGATGATCGCCTGCTTGTCCTTCGGCGTGAGCGTGGTGTCGTTGAACACCGGCATCGCCTGCGGGCCGGTCAGCATGGCCTCGTACATCTGCGTGGGCGTGACGTCGGTGTTCGACAGCGAGGGCGCGTACTTGCCGCCGGTCAGCGCGCCGCCCTGGCCGGTGAAGTTGTGGCACTGGGCGCAGTTGGTGCGGAACAGCTTCCCGCCGAGCGCGACGTTGCCGGTCTTCGGGTCCACGGCCGACGCCGGGGGGACCGCCGGGCCGCCGCCGAGCGAGGCGACGTAGGCGCTCAGGTCGGACAGGTTCTTCTCGGCCTGCGCCTTCTGCTTCTCGGCCGCCTCCCGCTTGTCCTTCTCCTCGTAGTCGGTCTTGAGCGAGGTGTTGAACTCGGGGATCGGCGTCTTGCGCGGGATCTGCGCGCCGGGGTTCGCCGCCGGCATGCGGCCCGAGCCGACCTGGAAGTCGACGGCCGCGGCGCCCACGCCGATGAGGCTCGGGGCGATCGGGTTGCCCTTGGCGTCCTTGGTGCCCTCGGCGTTCAGCCCGTGGCAGCTCGCACAGTTCTTGTTGAAGAGCTGCTGGCCGTTCTTCAGGTCCTGCGCCGCCTGGGCGGTGGTCTGCGCCTCTGCGCGGTCAGTCCGCGGCGAGAAGCCGGCGTAGATCGCGCCGATCGCCGCCAGGGCCGCCAGCACGACGGCGTAGCCCGCCCACGGGCGCCGTCGCCATGCGGTGATCCTTTTCACGGAAGTCCCCGTTCGGGTCAAGTCGGTCGGGTCGGTCGGGTCGTTCAGAGGTCGAGCAGGTAGACGACCGAGAACAGGCCGATCCACACCACGTCGACGAAGTGCCAGTAGTAGGAGACGACGATCGCGCTCGTCGCCTGCTCGTGCGTCCACCGTTTGGCGGCGTAGGTGCGTCCCAGGAGGAACAGGAACGCGACGAGGCCGCCGACGACGTGCAGGCCGTGGAAGCCGGTGGCCAGGTAGAAGACCGAGCCGTAGGCCGAGGACGAGAAGGTGAGGCCGTCCTTGGAGACCAGCTGGGAGTACTCGTAGCCCTGGCCGGCGACGAAGTAGGCGCCCATGAGGAACGAGAGCACGTACCACTCGCGCAGGCCCCAGCGCGCCACGTTGAACACGCTTCCGTCACGTCCGACCTTGCCCGCCTCGGCCTTGAACACGCCCATCTGGCAGGTGACCGAGGAGAGCACCAGGACGGTCGTGTTGATCGCCGAAAGCGGCAGGTCCAGCGGGGCGCCCGGCCAGGCGTGGTGGCCGGACTGGCCGATCGTCACAGAGCGGATCGTGAAGAACATCGCGAACAGCGCCGCGAAGAACATCAGCTCGGACGACAGCCAAACGATCGTCCCCACGCTGACCAGATTGGGACGGTTCGCCCGTGCGTGAGGTGTTGTCTCTATCGCGGATGCTGTCACGCCAGCATTATTGCGCCCCTATCCAGTGAGTGACGCATGACCCCCCTCCTTGGGTTCCCCGAGCGTGTCACCAGTGCCGCGACCCGGTACCCTCACGTCCATGAGCACCGCCCCGGAGAGTCCGATGAAGATCCTCGTCTACAGCGACGACGCGAACACCCGCGCCGAGATCCGGATGGCGATCGGGCGCCGGCCCGCCGCCGACCTCCCCAAGGTCGAGTTCGAGGAGTGCGCCACCCAGCCGGCCGTCGTGGCGCGGCTCGACCAGGGCGGCGTCGACGTCCTGATCGTCGACGGCGAGGCGCAGCCCGCGGGCGGTCTCGGCGTGTGCCGGCAGGCCAAGGACGAGGTGTACGACTGCCCGCCCGTCCTCGCGATCATCGGCCGCCGCGACGACGGCTGGCTCGCCACCTGGTCGCGCGCCGACGCCGTGGTGGGCCTGCCCATCGACCCGATGGCCTTCGCGAACGCCCTCGCCGGCCTCATGCGGCAGCGGCTCCAGAACCGCCTTCCGGCCCTGTAGCTCCCCGCACGACGCACCGCCCCCTACAACGCACCCACCACGACCCTGTAGGCGACATGGACGCGCGCACCACCTGGCCCGGACTGCTCAACGCCCTCGTGTCGGGCGACTCGCTGTCCAGCGAGGAGACCTCCTGGGCCATGAACAGCATCATGTCCGGCGAGGCCACCGACGTGCAGATCGCGGGCTTCGCCGTGGCGCTGCGCGCCAAGGGCGAGACGGTCGAGGAGGTCACCGGCCTCGCCAGGGGCATGATGGACAACGCCACGCCCATCGAGGTGCCCGGCCGCATCGCCGACCTCGTCGGGACGGGCGGCGACCGGGGCCACACCGTCAACATCTCCACGATGGCCGCCGTGGTGGCGGCCGCGGCGGGCGTGCGGGTCGTCAAGCACGGCAACCGGGCCGCGTCGTCCTCCTGCGGCGCCGCCGACCTGCTGGAGCACCTGGGCGTCGCGATCGACCTGTCCCCCGAGGCCACCGCCCGGGTCGCCGACGAGGTCGGCATCACCTTCTGCTTCGCGCCGCTCTACCACCCGGCGCTGAAGTACGCCTCGCGCACCCGCAGCGAGCTGGGCACGCCGACGGTCTTCAACTTCCTCGGCCCGCTGACGAACCCTGCGCGCCCCCTGGCGCAGGCCGTCGGGGTCTTCCACCCGCGGATGGCGGGCGTGATGGCGGGCGTGTTCGCCGCGCGCGGCTGCTCCTCGCTGGTGTTCCGGGGCGACGACGGGCTCGACGAGCTGACCACCACGGGCACCTCCACGGTGTGGGTCGTGCGCGACGGGACGGCGACGGAGACGACGTTCGACCCCGCCGACCTCGGCATCCCGCCCGCGAAGCCGGAGGACCTGCGCGGCGCCGACGCGGTGTTCAACGGGCGGGTGGCGCGCGAGACGTTCGACGGGCGGCCGGGGCCCGTCCGCGACATGGTCCTGCTGAACGCCGCCGCGCTGATCACCGCCTACGAGGGGGCGCCGCCCGCCGACGACCTCACCGCCACGCTGGGGGCCGCCTACGAGCGCGCCGCCGCAGCGGTCGACTCGGGAGGCGCCGCCACCCTCCTCGACCGCTGGGTCGACGCCTCCCGGCGCCTGCGGGGCTGACGCTCAGCCCGGCTCACCGCCGCCCCGCCCCGCCTCACGCGACGCCGCGGGCGCCGCTGGACAGCCGCTGCGCGATCCAGATCGGGATCACCGACAGGACGATCAGGGCGGCGGCGAGCACGTTGACGACCGGGGCCTGGTTGGGCCGGAACAGGTTGCTGAAGATCCAGATCGGCAGGGTCTGGGCGCCCGGCCCGGCGGTGAACGTGGTCACGATGATCTCGTCGAAGGACAGCGCGAACGACAGCAGGCCCCCGGCGAGCAGCGCCGAGCGCAGCGCCGGGAACGTGACGTGCCAGAACGTCTGGAACGTGTCGGCGCCGAGATCGGCGGACGCCTCCTCCAGGCTGGTGCCCGTGCGCCGCAGCCGGGCGAGCACGTTGTTGAAGATCGTGACGACGCAGAACGTGGCATGCCCGACGATCACGGTGAACAGGCCGAGCCCGACCCCGAGCGGCTTCAGCACCACCTGGAAGGCGTTGCTGAGCGCGATGCCGGTGACGATGCCGGGCAGCGCGATCGGCAGCACCACGACCAGCGACACCGTCTCGCGTCCGAAGAACCGGTACCGCGACACCGCGAAGGCGGCCATGCTGCCGAGGACGAGCGCGACGGCCGTCGCGCCGAGGCCCGCCTTCAGGCTGGTGAGGACGGCCTCCCGGGCGCCCTCGTTGTGCAGCGCCTGCGACCACCAGCGCCCGGTGAACCCCGACGGCGGCCAGCCGAACGCGCTGTCGGCGTTGAAGGAGTTGACCAGCACGACCAGCAGCGGCACGTAGACGACGGCGAGTCCGAGGAACATCACGACGCGCAGGGCGATCCGCGCGGCGGGCGAGAGGGTCATCACAGCTCCCTGAGCGCGCCGGTGCGGCGGGCCGCGGCGAGGTAGCCGAGCATCACCACCACCGGGATCGTGGCGACCGCCGCCGCGAACGGCAGGTTGTTGGCGGCGCCGATGTTGTCGTAGACGACGTTGCCGAGCAGCTGGCTCCGGCCGCCGACGATCTTCACGGTGATGTAGTCGCCGAGCGACAGCGAGAACGTGAAGATCGATCCGGCCACCAGCGAGGGGAAGACCAGCGGCAGCACGACCGACCGCAGGGTGCGCAGCGGGCGCGCGCCGAGGTCGCCGGAGGCGTCCAGCAGCGAGTCCGGGAGCCGCTCCAGGCCCGCGTAGAGCGGCAGGATCATGTAGGGCAGCCACAGGTAGGCCAGCACGATCACGGTCGCCGTGAGCCCGTAGCCGGGGCTGGAGAGCCCGAACGGGCCCAGCACCTGGTCCAGGAGGCCGCCCTGCGACAGCATCACCCGCCACGCGTACGCCTTGACGAGGTAGGCGGCCCACAGCGGCGCCAGGATCGCGATCACCAGGTAGGGCCGGTGCCGCGGCCTGGCGACCTTGGCCATGTACAGCGCCATCGGGAAGCCGATGGCGGTGTCGATGAGGGTGACGGCCGCCGCGACGCCGAGGCTGCGCAGCGCGACCGTCCGGTAGACCGGCTCGTCGAGCAGGGTCTGGAAGTTGGCGAGCGTGAACTGCCGCACGACCTCGCCGGTGAAGACGTCGGTGGTCCAGAACGCGGTCAGGAAGATCGCGGCGAGCGCGCCGAGATAGACGACGACCAGCCAGGCGAGCGGCGCCGACAGCAGCAGCGACAGGCGCAGCCGCGGGCGGCGGTGCAGCAGGGCCGCCGCCCGGCGCCGGGTACCCGGCGCCGGGCGGTCGTCCTTCCCGCCGGTGAGGGCGGAGCCGGTCATCCCTTGATCGTGGTCCACGCCTGGGTCCACTTGGAGTAGTCGACGCACTTGACGTCCTTGCGCCCGTCGAGGCACTGGGCGATCGGCGTCGTCCAGAAGTGCACCTTCGAGAAGTAGTTCTCGTCGGTGGCGTGGAAGGTGTCGCAGTGGGTCTTGTCCGCGGTCTCCCGGCACGCCTTGGCGTTCGCCGGGGCCTCACCGAACCACTCGGCGACCTGCGCGTTCGCCTTGGGGGACACGATCCAGTCCATCCACTTGTAGGCGCAGTTGGGGTTCTTGGCCTTCGCGCCGACCATCCACGTGTCCGACCAGCCGGTGGAGCCCTCCTTGGGCAGGGCCACCTCGACCGGGGCCTTCTCGCCCTTGGCGAGGTTGGCGATGACCTGCCACGTCGTCCCGAGGACCGAGTCGCCGCTCTTGAACGCCTGGACCTCCTTGGTGTAGTCGGACCAGTACTCGCCGATGAGCCCGCGCTGGGTCTTCAGCAGCTCGACGGCCGCGTCGAACTGCTTCTGGTCGAGCGAGTACGGGTCCTTGATGCCGAGCTCGGGCTTGGCCGTCTTCAGGTAGAGGGCGGCGTCGGCGATGTAGATCGGCGAGTCGTAGGCGGTGATCTTCCCCTTGTACGGGGAGTTGGCGTCGAACACCGCGCCCCACGAGTCGGGGGCCGTCTTGACCTTGTCGGTGCGCCACATGAGCAGGTTGGCGCCGCGGCCGTGCGGGATGCCGTAGGCGACGTTGTTCACCGAGTTCCACGGCTTCATCTTCAGCCCGGCGAAGATGTCGGCGTAGTTCGGCACGAGCCCGGTGTTGACCGGCGCGACCGTCCCGGAGGCGATCAGCCGCAGCGAGGCGTCGCCGGAGGCGGAGACCGCGTCGTACTCACCGGTCTTCATCAGGGTCACCATCTCGTCGGACGTGCCGGCGACCTTGGTGTTGACCTTGCAGCCGGTCTGCTTCTCGAACGGGGTGACCCAGTCGACCTTGGGGTCGTTGGAGCCGTCCTCGGCGTACCCGGCCCAGGCGACCAGGTTGACCTGGCCCTCGCCCTGGCCGAGCGACTTCTGCATCGCGACCTTGGGGACCTGGAAGCCGCCCTGCCCTGCTCCGGTCGCCTTGTCGCCCGAGTCGCCGCCGCAGGCGGCGGCCGCCAGTCCGATCGCCAGCGTCGCCGCAGCGGCGGCCGCCATGCGCGTGGACCACATGGGGAACTCCTTATTTTCGGGGGTTTTTCGGGGGTTTTCTGGGGTGGTTCAGGGGGTCGGGGCCGGCGTGGAGCCGGCCCCCGACACGTGGAACTCGTGGGCCTCGTGCCAGCTGATCCGGACGCGCGCGCCGCGCCGGCCCATGACGTCCATGGAGGAGGTCCGCAGGTTCTGCTCCAGCGCGACGACCCGTTCCCCCGACTCCAGGTCGATCACGAAGCGGGTGACCGCGCCCGCGTAGACGACCTCGGCGACCGTGCCGAGCGCGTGCCGGTCCCCCGCGTCCGGCCCGTCCGCGCCGCCGTCCCCGTGGACGTGGAGCTTCTCCGGGCGCACGCAGACGTCGCCGATGCGGTTGGTCGTCCCGACGAAGCCGGCCACGAACTCGGTGGCGGGCCGCTCGTACACCTCGGCCGGCGTGCCGACCTGCTGGACCCGGCCGCCGTCGAGGACCGCGACCCGGTCGCTGAGGGTCAGCGCCTCCTCCTGGTCGTGGGTGACGAACACGAAGGTGATGCCGGCCCTGCGCTGGATGCTCTTCAGCTCGACCTGCATCTCCTCGCGCAGCTTCAGGTCCAGCGCGCCGAGCGGCTCGTCCAGCAGCAGCACCTTCGGCTCGTTCACGAGGGCCCGGGCGAGCGCGACCCGCTGGCGCTGGCCGCCCGACAGCTCGGCGGGCCGCCTCGCGTGCATCGCGTCGAGCCGGACGCTGCGCAGCGCCTCCAGGGCCCGCTCGCGGCGCTTGGCCTTCGGCACCCGCCGCACCTTCAGGCCGTACTCGACGTTGCGGAGCACGTCCAGGTGCGGGAAGAGCGCGTAGTCCTGGAAGACGGTGTTGACGTCACGGTCGAACGGCGCGAGCCCGGTCACGTCCCTGCCGCCGAGTTCGATCGTTCCAGAGGTCGGCCGCTCGAAGCCCGCGATGAGCCGCAGCACGGTCGTCTTCCCCGACCCGGACGGGCCGAGCATGGAGAAGAACTCGCCGTCCCCGATGTCGAGGTCGACGCCCGCCACCGCCTCGACGGGGCCGAATGTCTTGCGCAGATCGCGGATCCTCACCGCTGAAGCCGGCATGACCGAAAACATATGGATTCATAGGTTTAAGTTCAAGTGATGTTCCGGTATCACTGTGTCGACACCGGGAGGGGGCCCATGGACAGCGCGCACCTCGTCGTGTTCGCTCCCGTCGACAACACCGCGCGCGTGCACGCCGTCGTGCGACGCCTGAGCGACGCGATCGCGCTCGGCCTCCTCGCGGACGGCGAGCAGCTGCCCAGTGAGACCGACCTGTCGGCATATCTCGGCGTTTCGACGGTCACACTACGCGAAGCGCTGATGGCCTTGCGTCAGCAAGGCCTCATCGAGACCCGCCGGGGGCGCGGCGGTGGCAGCTTCGTCCGGGCTCCTGCCAGGGCATTCGACCTCGGCGAGCGGCTGCGTTCGCTCAGCGCGGAAGAGCTCCGCGATCTCGGCGACCACTACGCCGCCGTCGCCGGGGCCGCCGCCCGGCTCGCCGCCGCGCGGTCGCTGCCCGGCGACGTCCGGCGGCTGCGTCGGTCGCTGGAGGAGATGGCCGGGGCGGACCCCGGCGCCGGGATGTGCCGGCTGGACGGCCGCTTCCACCTGGAGGTCGCCGCCGCCTCCCAGTCCGGCCGGCTCACCCGGGAGGAGATCCGGCTCCAGGCCGAGATCGGGCCGCTGATCTGGGCCGCGCACGACCTGCCCGAACGGCGCGGGCTCGTCGAGGCCGAGCACGCCCGGCTCGTCGAGGCGATCGAGGCCGCCGACGGCGCCGGAGCGCGCGATGTAGCTGAAAGTCACGTCTCAAGTGCGGTAGAACGTCTGATTGAACGACGGCTCGCACTCTGAGACCCCGAGGGGGACCCATGTCCGCCGAGCCACCGGCCGTCGGCGCGGCGGCGGCACACGTCCGCGCGACCCTGGACGGCGTCTTCACCACCGTGGCCCAGGTGCGCGACGCGACGGCGCGCTGCCTCGAGGACGTCCGCCGCGCCGGGCGCGCCCCTGCCCGCGCCGACCTCGCCGCGCTGCGCCCGCTGCTGCTCTCCCATCTCGGCCCGCTCGTCTGCGGCCTGGGGTTCATCGCCGCGCCGGGCCTGCTCGCCGACGCCGCCTGGTACATGGAGTGGTGGCAGACCGGCCCGGCCGGGCGGCCGTCCCAGCTGCTGCGCGACCTGAACCCCGAGAGCAGCGTCCTGTACGACTACACCGACTGGGAGTGGTTCACGGGACCGCGGAGCGGCGCCGAGAAGACCGTCTGCGGCCCCTACGTCGACTACCTGTGCAGCGACGAGTACGTCCTGACCCTGTCGGCGCCGGTGCGCGCCGGCGGGGAGTTCGCGGGCGTCGCGGCCGCCGACGTGTTCGCCCGGACGTTCGAGAACGAGGTCGTCCCGGCGCTGCGGGAGATCCCCGCGCCCGCGTTCGTCGTCAACGCCCCCGGCCGCGTGATGGCCTCCAACACCGCCAGCTGGCCGCCGGGCGCCGTGTACCGCGAGGCGCCCGGCTACGCCGCCCGCCCCTGCGGAGGCGGCATCGACCGCATCGCCCTCGTCGTCGGCGCCTAGGCGGGCCGGCCTGGGTCAGTCGGCGTCGGGGAGGCCGAGGGAGAAGGCCTGCTCCAGGTCGTGCTGGGAGTAGGTGCGGAACGCGATGTGGGTCTCGGTGCCGGCGATGCCGGGCACCTTGTTGATGCGGCCCGGGATCACGTCGTTGAGCTCCTCGTGGCGGCGCACCCGGACCATCACCATGAGGTCGTGGTCGCCGGTGATGGAGTACACCTCGCTGACGCCGTCCAGCGCGGCGATCGTCTCGGCCACCTCGTGGATGCGCGCGACGTCGGCCTTGACGAACACGATCGCAGTGACCACTGCACCCCTCCCCCACAGAAACGGACGCTCCGACCCTATCGGGGGCCCGGCGGCGCGAGCGCGAGGGGAGGCCCGGTCCGGGCGGGACCCGCACCGGGCGGGCCGCGGGACGGTCAGCCGCGGCTCAGCGCGGCCAGGCGGTGGGCCGGGCCGGCGCGGCGGGCCAGGAGCGCGAACACCACGCCCGCCACGAAGCCGTAGATGTGCGCGGTGTAGGCGACGTTGCTCTTCTGGTCGCCCAGGGAAAGCCACTGCAGCACGAACCAGTAGCCGAGCACCACCCACACCGGCAGGCGGATGAAGATGACCGGCGGCACCCAGCTGACGACGCGGCCCCGCGGGTTGAGGATCACGTAGGCGCCCATCACCCCGGCGATGGCGCCGGACGCGCCGATGAGCGGGACGGTGGAGTCGGGCGACGTCCACGCGAACCCGTACACGGCGACGAGCCCGAACACCAGGTAGGCGAGCAGGTAGCGCCATCGCCCGAGCCGGTCTTCCACGCCCATGCCGACGACGAACAGGAAGACCAGGTTGCCGAGCAGGTGCATGGCGCTGGAGTGCAGGAACATCGAGGTGAACGCCGCCGTCCAGGGCGCCTTGCGGAACTTCGAGGGCCCGCAGTCGTGCACGACCCCGGCCGGCAGCGGCTGCTGGTCGCCGGTGGTCAGCTCCTTCGGCACGGCGCCGTACTCGAACGTGAACTGCGTGGCCCTGCACTCGCGGACCGAGCCCTTGCCGTACCAGGCGGCGAAGTTCGACATCGGGGTGAGGAGGAAGACCACCACGTTGACGGCGATCAGCAGGTAGGTGACCCAGGGGACGCGCCGCGCAGGCTGACTGTCGTAGAGAGGCAGTGCCATGCGGGGTCGTCCTCCGGTTGCCGGGTGTACACGGTCACCTTAGTGGGCGGCGGGGCCCGCGATGGGCCCCCTCGGGCCGCTCGTAGCTCCGGTCGTAGGCCTTGTCGATCCACTCGCGCAGCCCCTCGGCGCCGTGCAGCGGGCACGTCCACGGGCCGTCGACCTCGACCAGGCGGACGCCGGGCAGGTCGAGCCAGCGCAGGACGCACTCCATCTCCTCGGCGGTCGCGCCCTGCGAGGGGGGCGCGCCGAGCGCGACGCCGCCGGGCGCCTCGCCGGAGGGCGGGAAGACCGTCTCGGCCGTCGCGATGAGCGCGTCGACATAGGGCCGGGGCCGGGCGTTCGCTGGGACGGTCCCGGCGGCGGCGAGCCGGCCGTAGCGCACGACCGACAGCTCCCACCCGCCGTCGAAGGCGGGACGGGCGGCCACGAGCTGGGGCAGCCGCGCCAGCGCCGCGAGCCGCTGCCCGCGCGCGGCGGCCCGGACGAACGCCGCGAGCCGGTCGCGCTGGGCGGCGGCCTCCTCGTAGCGCAGCTCGGAGGCCAGCCGGTCGATGCGGACCTGCGCGGCGGCCACGACGGGCCGGACGTCGCCCTCCATGATCGAGCGGGCCGTCCCGGTGTGCACGGCATAGGCGTCGGCGGACTCGCGGCCGTCGCAGGGCGCGCCGCACCGGCCGAGGTCGGCGAGCGCGCACGAGCGCGCCTTGCCTCGCTCGATCAGCCGGAGCGTCAGCCGCTGCGTGCACTGCCGCAGCGGGACGGCCTCGTGCAGCGCGGCGCGGGCCTCCTCGGCCTGCCGCCGCGAGGAGATCGGCCCGAGGTAGCGGGCGCCGTCGGCGCGGCACTCCCGCACGATGGACAGCCGCGGGAACGGCTCCACGGTCAGCTTCAGCCAGATGGCGCGCTCGGGCCACTTGGAGCGGCGGTTGTAGCGCGGCTTGTGCTCGGCGATCAGCCGGAGCTCGCGGACCTCGGCCTCCAGCCCCGTGGCGCACACGATGGTGCGGACGTTCTCGGCGAGGCCGACCATCTCCCGGACGCGCCAGCGCGTCTCCGAGCCGGTGAAGTAGCTGCGCACGCGCGAGCGCAGGTCGCCGCTCTTGCCCACGTAGAGCACCTCGCCGGCGTGGTCCTCGAACAGGTAGACGCCGGGGGTGGAGGGGACGTCGTCGGCGAGGTGCCGCTTGCGGCGCTGCTCGGGGGTGGGCGCCTTGGCGAAGCCGCGCATCTCCTCAAGCGAGGTGACGCCGAACGAGCCGAGCCGCTCGATCAGGCCGTGCAGCACCTCCACGGTGGCGCGGGCGTCGGCGAGGGCCCGGTGCGTCGGCTCGTTGGACGTCCGGAAGAAGCGGGCCAGCGTGCCGAGCTTGCAGTTGGGCACCTCGTCGCGCGACAGCACGCGCCGCGCCAGGTCGACGGTGTCGACGACCGCGAACGCGGGCCAGGCGTAGCCGTTGGCGGCGCACGCGGCCTTGAGGAAGCCGATGTCGAACGAGGCGTTGTGCGCGACGAGGACGCAGCCGCGCGCGAACTCCAGGAACGCCGGCAGCACCGACTCGATCCGCGGCGCGGCCGTCACCATCGCCGTGGTGATGCCGGTGAGCGCGGTGATGAACGGCGGGACCGGACCCCCCGGGTCGACCAGCGTGCCGAGTTCGCCGAGTTCCTCCCCACCGCGCACCTTCACCGCGCCGATCTCGGTGATGGCCGAGTCGGCCGCCGAGCCGCCGGTGGTCTCCAGGTCGACCACCACGAAGGTGACGTCGCGGAGCGGAGTGCCGAGGTCGTCCAGGGTGCCCTGGACGCCGTGCCCCTGAGCGCCGTCCCCCGGGGCTCCGCGCCCCTGAACCCCGCGCCCTTGGACACCGTGCGCAGCCGTCATGTGCGCGACCGTAGAGGACCCCACCGACAGAACTTCGGGCCGCTAGGGTTGGGGGGCGCCGGGACGTCCCGCCGGGCGGGGGCCGCGAGGACGGGCGGGAGGCATCCCGCCGAGGGCCGGGCGCGATCCGTCCGATCGCACGTCCGCCCTGGTTAGGGCGGGGTGCGCTCGGGAACACACAGCCCACCGGCGGCGCAGCCCGGAAGGAGCGGGATCATCGACAGCGGTCCCGGAGCGACCCCTGGCGACGGGGCGCCCGCGCAGAAGCCGACCCGCCCGCTGCCCGAGGCGGTGCGGCAGGGCGTGGTGGAGGTCGCCGCCGAGCTGATCGGGTCGCTGCCCCCGGACGAGGTCCCCGTGCCGCTGCGCCGGTTCGCGCGGTTCGAGCGCCGCAAGCGCGCCAGGCTCGCGGGCCAGCACATCGCGACGGTGCTGGAGAAGGACGGGGAGTTCCGGCGCCGGGTCGCCGTGCCGCTGCGGGAGGCGCAGGCCGACCTGGTGGAGGCGGTCGAGGACGGGAACGTCCCGCCCGCGGCCGACCCGGTGCGCGTCGCGGTGCTGGCCTACCTGCTGCGCCCGGAGGGCTGGACCGCGCTGGTGGAGTCGGCGCGCGAGGAGCTGGCGCGCTCGGCGACCGCCTCGGAGGAGCAGGAGGCCGAGCGCCGCGTCGCCGCGCTGAAGGCCGAGCTGGCCGCGACCCGCGACGCCCGCGGCGCCGAGCTGGCCAAGCTGCGCGCCGAGCTGCGCGAGACCAAGGCCGAGGTCTCGGAGCTGCGCCGCAAGCTGCACGACGCGCGCACCCGGTACCGGGCCGCGGAGGAGCACGCCCACGCGGTCGCGGCGGAGGCCGATCGCGAGCTCGCCGCCGCGCGCGAGTCCACCGCCGCGTCGGAGAAGGAGCTGCGCAGGTTGCGCGCCCGGGCCGCGCGGGCGGAGGAGGCGGCGGAGGCCGCCAAGCGGGCCGCGCGCGAGGGGCGCAACGTCGACGACGTGCGGCTGCGGATGCTGCTGGACGCGCTCGTCGACGCGGCGCAGGGCGTCCGCCGGGAGCTGGCCCTGCCCTCCACCATCGGCCGCCCCGCCGACGCGGTCGGCGGGCTGGAGCCGGACCGGCTGGCGCACCGCGCGCTGCCCGGCCGGGCGCTGTCCGACAGCGATCCGCAGCTGCTGGACCGGCTGCTGACGCTTCCGCAGGTTCACCTGGTGGTGGACGGCTACAACGTCACCAAGACCGGGTACGGGGAGCTGCCGCTCGCCGACCAGCGCAGCCGGCTGCTGTCGGGGCTCGGCGGGCTGGCCGCGCAGACGCGCGCCGAGGTGACGTGCGTGTTCGACGGCGCGGAGCTGGAGGCGCCGGTCGCCATCGCGGCGCCGCGCGGGGTGCGGGTGCTGTTCAGCCGCCCGGGCCAGACGGCGGACGAGCTGATCGGCGAGCTCGTGCGGGCCGAGCCGCCGGGCCGGTCGGTGGTCGTGGTGTCGTCGGACCGGGAGGTCGCCGACGCCGCGCGGCGCGCCAGCGCGCGCCCGTGCCCGTCCTCTCTGCTGCTGCGGAGGCTGGGCCGTTCCTAAGGCCCCCATAAGGCTCCGATAAGGCAAGCCTCGCCGTACGTGATCATGACGTCACTAAAAGTGGACAATATCCATAGATGTCAATCAAAGAGTGATGAATCGGTTGTGACGGCTGTTGCCCCTCGCTAGTGTCGTCCGCTGACGTCGTGGACGAGAGGGGCGAAACTGACCGTGGCCAATGATCACATCGGGGCACCGGCGCAGCGGCCTGGCCGCAGGGCAGGCTCTGCGGGCAGAGGCGTCTCCCGTCGCCTGGCGGCCGTCGCCGGCCTGACCGTGACGGTCTCCCTGACCTGCTCCCCGGTGGTGGCGCACGCCGAGCCCAAGCCGACCCGGGCGCAGGCCCAGAAGACGCTCGACAAGCTCAACGAGAAGATGGACCAGAAGGTCGAGCAGTTCAACCAGAACCGCGAGAAGCTCAAGGTCGCCAAGAAGAAGTTCGACTCGGCGACCAAGGCGAGCAAGCAGGAGCAGGCCAGCTTCGAGGAGCAGCGGTCCAAGATCGCTCAGATGGCGGCCACCGCCTACAAGAACGGCGACTCGACCGATGTGACCGGCTTCGTCGGCAGCAACGACCCGCAGTCGATCCTCGACCAGGCGGCCGTCTTCTCGCACCTGTCGCAGGAGCGCAGCTCCCAGCTCACCCAGTTCCTCGCGACCGCCCAGCGGCTCCGCCGGGAGCAGGCGCAGGCGAAGTCCGCCTACGACGAGGTGAAGTCGAAGCAGGACGAGCTGAAGAAGCAGAAGCAGGAACTCGACAAGCAGGTGCAGAAGCAGAAGTCGCTCGTGCGCCGGCTCGGCGGGGGCACGCCGTCCCGCCCGGGCGGTGGCGGCAACACCGGCGGCACCTACAACGGCCCGGCGAGCGGGCCGGCCCGCTCGGCGCTGAACTTCGCCTACGCGCAGCTCGGCAAGCCCTACTCCTACGGCGCCGAGGGCCCGAGCTCCTACGACTGCTCCGGCCTGACCATGAAGTCCTGGGCCGCCGCGGGCGTCGGCATCACCCGCACCACCAACTCGCAGTACGCCGCGACCAAGCGGGTGGCCAAGGAGAACCTGCAGCCGGGCGACCTGGTGTTCTTCAGCAGCCTCGGCCACGTCGGCCTCTACGTGGGCGGCGGCAAGATGATCCACGCCCCGCACACCGGCGACGTCGTCAAGATCAGCGACATCACCTCCGGGTACTACCTGAGCAACTACTACGGCGCCGGGCGCCCCTGACGCGGGGCCCTGACACCCCCGCCCCGCGGGCGTGACCGGACCTCCCTCCACAACGGACCAGGCTTGACCTGGTCCGTTGTTGATTTTGGGGGGGTTTGCCTTCTTTTGGGGTTTTGGTACGTTGTCACCACTCACGGCGCCCTCCAGACGCCGCGGCCCCGGGGCGCCCACCAGGCGCCCCGGCCCCACGCGGCGCATCCAGCACCCGCGTGACGGCGGCGCGAGCCACGCGCCGCTCCCCCCAGGGCGGCACGCCCCACGTGCCGTCCCGCGGCGCCCGAAGGCGCCGCACGGTCTCGAAGCAGACCAGGCCGACCCCGTCCACCGGGCGCACGCCCGCAGCGTGCATGGCGCTGAGCGCGCAGCCGCGGTGGCGTACACGGGGCAGGCCCCGGACGGTCCCCGGAGACGGGACGCCGTCCGCCCACAACATCAGGCGCCGCTCGTTCGCACGCGGGAGACAGGTCCCGCGCCGGGCCCCATCTCGCCCCCAGGATCGCAGCGGCAACGCCGAATCCGCCTCAGCGCGGAACCGGGGACCCACACCGCCGGAGTCCGGAGAACCTCTCCGGACGGGCATTCCGGCACCCGGGGTGAATCGGCGCGTCTCTCCCGGCAGTCCGGTGAGAGCCGCCGTAGGGCCACTTCCACGCCCGAACCCGTCAGCTAACCCGGTAGGCGTCTGGAAGACAAGGAGTGAATCCCGCAGCGTTACCTGGGGCGTGGCCGCCACGCGGTCACGCCCCCACCCCCCTTTGCTCCGCGGGCGCCACCGCCCGCCGAGATTCCCATCCGAACCGGCGTGCCCTCTCTCGGGCGCGTCACCGCCGAGTCCGCGGACCGCCGTGCCCCTGTGCGCGGCCCGTCGCGGAACCGGGGACCCACTGCGTCCTTTCGGGGTGAATCGGCCTGCCTTCGCGGGCCGTAGGGCGGCTTCCACGCCCGAACCCGTCAGCTAACCCGGTAGGCGGCATGGAAGTCGAGGAGATCCCCCCGTGCCACGCGCGCACTGCAAGAAGACCCCCGGCAGGCACCGCAAGCCGAACTCCCTGTCCCTCGCATGGCGGACGACCGGCGGCGTCGTCGTCGGCGCCGCCGTGCTCGGCACCGCCGCGGCCACCGCGAACGCGTCGGTCCTGCCGTTCGGTTCCACCCCGGTGAGCTCCGCCGCCGCCGACCTGGCCCCCGGCCTGACGGCGCACGGCGCCCCGTCCGGGCGCACGTCCGGGCCCGCGTCCGGGAAGGCGCCCAAGCCCACCGCCTCGAAGGCCCCGGCCGCCAAGAGGGACGCCCGGCCCGAGCAGGCGCGGGCGAAGACCTCCGAGAAGGCCGCCGCGAAGTCGCGGCCCACCGCCGCGCAGGCCATCAGGCTCGCCCGCTCGCAGGTGGGCATCGAGGAGGACGGCGGCGGCGAGACCAAGTTCCAGGAGTGGTACATGACCACGTCCCGCGCGCGGGAGACGCTCGCGCGCGACGGCGGCTCCCTCGACGGCTACGGCGACGCGAACTGGTGCGACATGTTCGTCTCCTGGGTGGGCGAGCAGATCGGCTTCAGCGAGCAGGTCGGCAGCGACGCCTGGACCGTCGCCCACGCCCGCTGGTTCCAGGAGCACGGCCGCTGGGGCACCGAGCCGAGGCCCGGCGCGATCGTCTTCTTCGCCTGGGACGGCGGCGAGTCCGTCGACGACATCGAGCATGTCGGCATGGTGGTCGAGAAGGTCGACGACGGCACGATCGAGACCGTCGAGGGCAACGCCGACAACGCCGTCCGTGTGAAGGAACGTTCCACAGACGTCGTCGTCGGCTACGGCTACCCGGACTACCGGTCGTGACGGCGCCCACCGCCCCGCGCCCTGCATAGGATCGCGCCCATGGAGGAAGGCCCCGGGCAGGACGCCCCCGTGACGCGGCGCAGGGTCCTCGCCCTCGGCGCGGGCGGGGCCGCCGTCCTCCTCGCCGGGGGCGCCGGCCTGGCCGGCTCGCGCTCCGGCGGCGGGGCGCCGGGCTCCGGAGCCCCCACCTCCCCGGCCGCCGGGACGTTCAGCCCGGACACGGCCGCCGCCGTGCTCGCCAACCGCGCCCGCGCCGTCCGCGACGGCGACCGCATGGCGTTCCTCGCCACGGTGGGCAGCGCCCCCGCCGCCTTCCAGGACGCCCAGTCCCGCGTGTACGGGAACCTCCGGAAGCTTCCCCTGGAAGGCTGGCGGGAGCGCCTCGTCGACACCGAGGCCATGGACGGCGCGACCGCCGTCGTCCGCGTCGAGGTGCGCTACCGGCTGCGCGGCTTCGACCGGGGCGACGTGGCCCGCACCCGCTACCTCACGCTGGCCCCCCGGGCCGGGACGTGGACGATCGTCGGCGACGGGACGTCCCGCGGCCTCGCCGACGACACCGACATCTGGGACTGCGGCCCCCTGGCGGTGGCCAGGGGGCGCTCCGGCCTCGTCATCGGCGACGGCGCCGGCCTCGACGGCATCGCCGAACGGCTGGACGCCGCCGTCCCGGTCGTCACGTCCGTGGTCGGCAAGGCGTGGGCGCAGCGGGTCGTCGCGCTCGTCCCCGCCGACGCGACCCTCGCGTCCGCGCTCGCCGGCCCCGGGCAGAGCCTCGGCCAGATCGCCGCGCTCGCCACCGTGGCGCCCGCCGCCGGGGGCGGCCGCGGCGAGGACCGCGTCATCGTCTCCCCCGGCACCTTCGGCCGCCTCAACGAGCTCGGCCGCGACGTCGTGCTCACCCACGAGCTGACCCACGTCGCCACCGGCGGCGCCCGCGACCGGCGCACCCCGCTGTGGCTGATCGAGGGCTTCGCGGACTACGTCGGCTACCGGCGCGTCAAGATCAGCACCCGGACGGCGGCGGGCGAGCTGCACCGCGAAGTCTCCGCCGGGCGCGCGCCGTCCGCGCTCCCCGCCGCCGGCGCCTTCGCCGGCGGCTCCCCCCGCCTCTCCCAGGCCTACCAGGAGGCCTGGCTCGCCTGCCGGATGGTCGCCGACCGGTACGGTGAGGCGGCGCTGGTGCGGCTCTACCGGGCCGCCGGGCGCGCCCCGGAGGCCGCGGCGCTGCACGACGTGCTCGGCCTCACCCGGGAGCGCTTCACCGCACTGTGGCGCGACTACGTGAAGGAGGAGCTCGCATGAGCGAGGCGGAGACCGACGAGGGCCGGGCCGAGGGCGCCGCCGCCGGGACGCCCGGCGCCGCCCCCGCGCGGCGGCCCCGGATCGCCGCCGCCGTCAGCGCCGCCGTGCTCTTCGCCGGGGTCGCGACCGTCCTCGCGAGGACCACGCCGTGGAACCCGCTGCCCGGGCACGTCCCCGGCGGCCGCGTGACACCCGATCCCGCGCTGGACTTCACCCCCGCCGAGATCGCCCGCTCCCGCGCGTTCGACTCGGCCGTCAACCCGCCCGCCTACACCGGGCTCCTCGTCGGCCTCGCCCTGATCCTGGTGCTGGGCCTCACGCCGCTGGGCGCCCGGTTCCTCGGCTGGGCCACCGCGAAGACCCGCCGCCGGCCGCTTCGGATCATCCTCGGGACCATGGCCCTGACCACGCTGCTGCGCGTCGCGGGGCTCCCGTTCGACGTCTGGGGCGAGTCCGTGCTGCGCCGGTACGGGCTGTCCACGCAGAGCTGGCCCTCATGGCTCGTCGACCAGGCGAAGTCCCTCGCCCTCACGTGGGTCATCTACACGATCGCCCTGCTGCTCCTCTTCACCCTCACACGCCGCTTCCCGCGCTACTGGTGGACCGGCGCCGCCGCGGGCGGGTTCGTGCTCGTCGTCTTCGCCTCGTTCGTCTACCCGCTCGCCGTGGAGCCGGTGTTCAACAAGTTCCACTCGCTGCCGGCGGGGCCGCTGCGCGGCGACCTGCTGGCGATGGCCCGGCGGGACGGCGTGCCCGTCAAGGACGTCCTCGTCGCGGACGCCTCCCGCCGCACGACGTCGCTGAACGCCTACGTGTCGGGGTTCGGCTCCACGCGCCGCATCGTCCTCTACGACACGCTGCTGAAGTCGCCGCCCGCCCAGGTCGAGTCCATCGTCGGGCACGAGCTCGGCCACGCCAAGCGCGACGACGTGCTGTGGGGCACGCTCGTGGGCGCGCTCGGCGTGGCCGGAGCCCTGTGCCTGCTGTACCTGCTGACGACGTCCCCGCGCCTGCTGCGGCGCGCCGGGCTCGATCCCGACGAGACCGGCTCCGGCGCTACGGGACGTGAGCCGCGCAGCGGCGGCGGGGCGGCCGACCCGAGGTCCATCGCGCTCCTCCTCGCCCTGGTGACGGCCGGGACGACGCTCGCCGCCCCCGTCCAGAACCTCGTGAGCCGCCGCATCGAGGCCCGCGCCGACGCGCACGCGCTGAACCTCACCCGCGACCCGGCGACGTTCGTGTCGATGCAGCACGCGCTGTCGGTGCGCAACATCTCCGACCTGGACCCCGACGCCGCGGAGTACCTGCTGTGGCTCACGCACCCCTCGGGCCCCGACCGGATCGCCATGGCCCGCGACTGGGCGCGCCTGCACCGCGTCCAGGTGCCGCCGCCGCTCCGGTAGCCGCCGCTCAGTTGCCCTCGGCCCGCTGCTTCTCGGGCGCCTTGGGCTTGGCGCCCCGCTGGGCCGACAGGGTCGCCGCGTCCACGTGCGCGGCCGTCGTGACCGACCGCTTCAGGGCGCTGCCCTTCACCCAGTCCTGCCACTTCACCTGCCAGTACCCCCAGCCGTTCTCCGCGTCCAACTCCCGGTCGCTGCCGGTCACCGTGATGGGGTCGCCCCGCTGGGAGAGGTTGTAGAACCACTTCGCGTTGGACGGGCTGACGTTGATGCAGCCGTGGCTGACGTTCTCGCTGCCCTGGGAGCCCACCGACCACGGCGCGCTGTGGACGTACTCGCCGCTGTCGGAGATCCGCACCGACTTGTAGACGGTGAGGCTGTAGTACCCGGCGCAGCCGGGGCCGCAGCCGTCCCACTCCGACGTCATGATGGTCGGGTCCTCCTTGCCCATGGCGAGGTGGACGCCGTTGGTGGTGGTGTACTTGCGCTCCCCGCCCTTCCCCATGCTCGTCGGGATCGTGCGGGCCTTCTTGCCGTTGACCCTCACGACCATCTTGTGGCTGTCCTCGCCGGCCGTGGAGACGTGCGAGTCGCCGACCTTGAAGTCGACGCCGTAGTCCTTCCCGCCGTACACGCCCTGCCCGGTGCGCACGCCGCTGAGGTGCGCCCGGAACGACACCTTCGTGTGGGCCGGCCAGTAGCTCTTCGTCCGGAACACCGCTTCCTGGCTGCCGAACCAGCTCCAGCCGCCCTCGACGGTCTTGTCGGCGGTGACCTCCAGTGCCCGCTCGACCGCCGCCCGGTCCTTCACCGCACGGGCGAAGTGCACGATGATCGGGATGCCGACGCCGACGGTCTCCTTGTTGAACGGCGCCTCGATCGTGACGTCGTTGGTCTTCTTCACCTCGGCCGTGGAGAAGCCGCTGCGGACCGTACGGGTCCGGCCGTCCCGGCCGAGGGCGGTGGCCTGGACGGTGTACTCCGTGCCCGGCTTCAGAGTCCACCGGGACCGCCACCGCGTCCTGTCGGCGCTCAGGTCCCCCTCGACGGCGCCGGCCCTCGTCGCCACCGTCACGTTCTCGATCGTGCCCTGCCGCGCCTCGACGGCGATCGGGCTGTCCGGCCGCAGCTTCCCGCCCCCGTCCGGCGACACCGCGAGCTTCACCTCGTCCTTGCCCTGCGGTCCGGCGCCCCCCGAGCACGCCGCGGCACCCGCGCCGACGAGCACACCGCCGACGACGAGCGCGGCGGTACGCCGCCCCCGGTCTCCCGGCCTTGAGCCACTCACCCGCATGTGGACCCCCCGGTCGTCCCACTGGGCGATCTGTCGGTTCCAGCCCGGTCGCTGGAAAGGCGCCCAGTATGTTCGAAAGGGCCGGTACCCGCTAGAAAGCGGACACCGGCCCTTGATGGGGTTCTTTTACTGATCAGTGGGCGAAATGACCCCGGTAGTACTCGAACACCAGACCGACGGACGTGAGAATGGCGGCAGCGGCACCGAGGATCACCAGCCACCAGCCGAACACCACACCCAGCGCCACGGCCGTGGCCGACAGCGCGACGAACAGCGGCCACCAGCTGTGCGGGCTGAAGAAGCCCAGCTCGCCCGCCGCGTCCGCGATCTCGCCTTCCGGGTCGTCCTCGTACAGCGGCCCCGCGTTGGCGCGCTCGAGGCGCCGGACCGTGAAGTGGATGTAGAACCCGATGAGCCCGGCGAGGCCGACCGCGAGCGCGAGCGCCGTCGTGCCCGTCCAGTCGTTGGACCAGAGCCAGTACACGACGTCGGTGGCGAGGAAGAAGACCGCGCACCCGTAGAACATGAACGCCTGGACGCGCATCGGCTACTCCCCCTTCGCCCCGGCCAGCTCGCCCTTGGCACCCACGTGCGGGTGGTGCAGGTCGAACGCCGGCCGCTCGGAACGGATCTTCGGGATCGAGTTGAAGTTGTGCCGCGGCGGCGGGCAGGACGTCGCCCACTCCAGCGAGTTGGAGTAGCCCCACGGGTCGTCGACCTCGACGCGCGTGCCCCGCTTCCACGTGATGTAGAGGTTGTAGAAGAACGGCAGCATCGAGGCACCGAGGATGAACGAGAAGATGCTGGAGATCTCGTTCAGCCCGTGGAACTCGCTCGGGTAGTCGGCGTACCGGCGCGGCATGCCCGCGGCGCCCAGCCAGTGCTGGAGCAGGAACGTGCCGTGGAAGCCGATGAACAGCAGCCAGAAGTGGATCTTCCCGAGGGTGTCGTTCAGCATCTTGCCGGTGAACTTCGGCCACCAGAAGTAGAAGCCGGCGAACATCGCGAACACCACGGTGCCGAACACCACGTAGTGGAAGTGCGCCACGACGAAGTAGGAGTCCGACAGCTGGAAGTCCATCGGCGGCGACGCCAGGATGACGCCGGTGAGCCCGCCGAACAGGAACGTCACGAGGAAGCCCAGCGACCACAGCATCGGCGACTCGAACGTCAATTGTCCTCGCCAGATGGTCCCCACCCAGTTGAAGAACTTCACCCCCGTGGGAACGGCGATGAGGAACGTCATGAAGGAGAAGAACGGCAGCAGCACCTGGCCGGTGACGAACATGTGGTGCGCCCACACGGTGATGGACAGGCCCGCGATGGTGATGGTCGCGAAGACCAGGCCGATGTAACCGAAGACGGGCTTGCGGCTGAACACCGGGAGGATCTCGGTCACGATGCCGAAGAACGGCAAGGCGATGATGTAGACCTCCGGATGCCCGAAGAACCAGAACAGGTGCTGCCACAGCAGCGCCCCGCCGTGCGCGGCGTCGAAGATGTGCGCGCCGAGCTTGCGGTCGGCCTCCAGCGCCAGCAGCGCGGCGGCGAGGACCGGGAACGCCAGCAGCACGAGGATCGAGGTGAGCAGCGCGTTCCAGGTGAAGATCGGCATCCGGAACATCGTCATGCCCGGCGCCCGCATGCACAGGATCGTGGTGATGAAGTTGACCGCGCCCATGATGGTGCCGAAGCCCGACATCGCCAGGCCCATCACCCACATGTCGCCGCCGACGCCCGGCGAGCGGACCGCGTCCGACAGCGGGGCGTAGGCGAACCAGCCGAAGCTGGCGGCGCCGCCCGGGGTCAGGAAGCCCGCGATGACGATCAGGCTGCCGAACAGGAACAGCCAGTACGCCAGCATGTTCAGCCGGGGGAACGCCACGTCGGGCGCGCCGATCTGCAGCGGCATGATGACGTTGGTGAAGCCCGCGAACAGCGGCGTCGCGAACATCAGCAGCATGATCGTGCCGTGCATGGTGAACAGCTGGTTGTACTGCTCGTTGCTGACGAACTGCAGGCCCGGCTCGAACAGCTCCATCCGGATCAGCAGCGCGAGCACGCCGCCGAACAGGAACATCACGAACGAGGTGATCAGGTAGAGGTAGCCGATCACCTTGTGGTCGGTGGACGACATCCAGGACGCGATGATGCGCCCCTTGCTCGTCCGCGGCGCGGCGATCGGCGCGCTCGGTGCGTGACTCGTCGCGGTCACTTGGCACCTCCCGCGGCCAGTGCTTGCTTCGAATCGGCGATGAACTTCTGGTACTGGTCCGGCGTCACGACCTTGAGCTGGAACAGCATCCGGCTGTGGTCGACGCCGCAGAGCTCGGCGCAGCGGCCCTCATAGGTGCCGAGCTTGTTCGCCGTGAACTCGAACTCGTTGGTGTAGCCCGGCATGACGTCCTTCTTGTAGATCAGTGCCGGCACCCAGAACGAGTGGATGACGTCGTTGGCGTGCAGGCGCACCCGCACCGTCTTGCCCGAGGGGATCGTCATCACCGGCTTGGCGGCGGCGGGCCCGTTCGGGGCGACGGGCTGGCCGACGACGGAGGCGACCGTCCTCTCCTTGCCCGCGGCGTCCTTCTCCTTGTAGTCGAACTGCCAGCTCCACTGGAAACCGATCACGTCGACGACCACCGCGGGATCCTTGGTGGTCTTCTCGACGAAGTTCTCGTCCCTGGCGGTGAAGTAGAACAGGACCGCGATGATGACGAACGGGACCGCCGTGTAGAGGATCTCGATCGGCATGTTGTAGCGGACCTGCGGCGGCAGGTCGTCGGAGCGCTTGCGGTGGAACAGCACCGCCCAGATGATCAGGCCCCAGACCACGGCCCCGACCGCGAACGCCGCGATCCAGGAGCCCTGCCAGAGCTTCAGCATGCGCTCGCCCTGGACGCTGATCGGCTCGGGCATGCCCAGGCGGCTGCCGCTGCACGCGGTCGCGGAGAGCGCCAGCAGCCCTAGCGCGCCGGCGCTTTTCAATGCGCGGCGACTGCGCACAGGCGTACGCCGCTCCCTAGAGCGGGTCGGACTCACGGAATGCCTTCCCCACGGATGAAAGCCCGGTCGGCCGGGCGGAGAGATCGGTGTTTACACGTGTGGTGGACACCCTAGCGCGAGGGTCGCGCGAACCCCCGATCGGGTGCCCGGTTAGTGTTCTCACGTGGCAGGATCGAGCACTCCGGGCGGCTACTTCGACGCCGCGTCCACCGAGCCTCCGCACCCGGCGGCGCGAGCCGCCCTGCTGGAGGCGCTGGACGCGGCCTGGGCCGACCCCGCCCGGCTGTACGGGGCGGCCCGCGGCACCCGGATGCTGCTCGACCGGGCGCGCGCGCGTGTCGCCGGCGTCCTGGGCGCCCGTGCCGACGAGGTGTGGTTCACCTCATCGGGCACCCAGGCGGTGCACCTGGCGGTCCTCGGGGGGCTCCAGGCGCGCCGGCGCACCGGGCGGCACCTGGTGGCGAGCGCCGTGGAGCACTCCAGCGTCCTGCACGCCGCCGAGCTGCACGAGCGCGACGGCGGCGAGGTCACCCTCGTCGGCGTCGACCGGGCCGGCCGCGTCGACGCCGCCGAGTTCGCCGCGGCGCTGCGGCCCGACACCGCGCTGGCCTGCCTGCAGTCGGCCAACCATGAGGTCGGCACCCTCCAGCCCGTCGAGGAGGTCGCGCAGGCCTGCCGCGCGGCCGGCGTGCCGCTGTTCGTCGACGCGGCGCAGTCCCTCGGGCGGGCCGAGGTCCCCGGCGGGTGGTCCTACCTCGCCGGCAGTGCCCACAAGTGGGGCGGCCCGCCCGGCGTCGGCGTGCTCGCCGTCCGCAAGGGCACCCGGTGGCGCTCGCCGCTGCCGGCCGACGAGCGCGAGGCGCGCCGGGTCCCCGGGTTCGAGAACGTCCCCGCCATCGCCGCGGCCGCGGCCGCGCTGGTGGCCTACCGCGCCGACATGGCGGCGGACGCGCCGCGCGTCTCCGCTCTGGTGGACCGCATCCGGACGGAGGTACCGCAGACCGTTCCCGACGTCGAGGTGATCGGCGACCCGGTCCGCAGGCTCCCCCACCTGGTGACGTTCTCCTGCCTGTACGTGGAGGGCGAGGCGCTGCTGACCGAACTCGACCGGCTGGGTTTCGCCGTTTCCTCCGGCAGCTCCTGCACGGCGGATACGCTGCGTCCGAGCCATGTGCTGGAGGCGATGGGAGTGATTACGCATGGGAACGTGCGGGTATCGCTGCCGCGAGGCGTCGGTTCGGAGGACGTCGGCCGCTTCATCGCCGCGCTCCCCGATGCCGTCGCCCGCCTCCGCCGGACGACGATGAACACCTTCGAGACAGGGAGGCGGTCGCGCCCATGAGGTTCCGAGGACGTGCCAGGACCGGCGCACCGCCCGTCGACGCCGCGCCGCCCCCCGCGGAGCCGGAGGGCCCGCCGCCCGTGCTCGTCATCGACGCGCTCGGCCGCAAGTGCCCCATCCCGATCATCATGCTGGCCGAGCGGATCCGGGAGGTCCCGGTCGGGCAGGTCGTGGCCGTCCTCGCCGACGACGCCGCCGCCCGCACCGACATCCCCGCCTGGTGCCGCATGAAGTCCCAGGACTTCGTCCGCGAGGAGACGCTCCAGCAGGGCGGCTGGGGCTTCCACATCCGCCGCACCTACTAGGCGCGCGCAAAGCCGGAGACGATGAGAAGGCCGCGCCCGCCCCCCCCGGCCCTCTCCCGAATACCACGGTAAGGGGGCGGGCAACAACGAAAAG